>JAQBQL010000165.1 GCA_028287035.1 Labilithrix sp.
TGCTCGAGCGCGTCTACTACTCCGTCGGCGGCGGCTTCGTCGTGAACGACAATCTCGAACCGGATGGCGCGGGAGCCGCGGGTGAGAACGTCGCGAAGTTCCCCTATCCGTTCAAGTCCGGCGCGGACGTCCTCCGGATGTGCCGGGACCACGGCATCTCGCCGAGCACGCTCGTCCTCGAGAACGAGAAGACGCTGCGCCCGGAGAAAGAGGTCCGCGACGGCGTCCTTCGCCTCGTGTCCGCGATGCGCGCGTGCGTCGAGCGCGGCTGCGCGCGCGAGGGCGTGCTGCCGGGCGGCCTGAAGGTCGTCCGCCGCGCCGCCTCGCTCCATCGAAAGCTCCGCGCCGACGGCGGCCAGGACGCGCTCGTCGCGATGGACTGGGTGAACCTCTGGGCGCTCGCCGTGAACGAGGAGAACGCCGCGGGCGGCCGCGTCGTCACGGCGCCGACGAACGGCGCCGCGGGCATCGTCCCATCGGTGCTCCACTATTATCAAAAGTACATCACGGGCGCCGACGACGACGGCGCGGTGCGCTTCCTCCTCACCGCGGGCGCGATCGGCATGCTCTACAAGATGAACGCGTCCATCTCGGGCGCGGAGGTCGGCTGCCAGGGCGAGGTCGGCGTCGCGTGCAGCATGGCCGCGGGCGCCCTCGCCGAGGCGATGGGCGGCTCTCCGGAGCAGATCGAAAACGCGGCCGAGATCGGGATGGAGCACAACCTCGGCCTGACATGCGATCCCATCGGCGGCCTCGTCCAGGTCCCGTGCATCGAGCGCAACGCGATGGGCGCCGTGAAGGCCATCAACGCGGCGCGGCTCGCCCTCCGCGGTGACGGCGCGCACATGGTGTCCCTCGACAAGGTCATCGCCACCATGCGTCAGACCGGCGCCGACATGATGACCAAGTACAAGGAGACCGCGCGCGGCGGCCTCGCGGTCAACATCATCGAGTGCTGACCCTCGGCTAGCTTAAGGTGGCCTCGCCGGGGCCGTTCATCGAGGGGTGTCGCCCCGCCGAGCCGCTCCGATAAGCGCGGTCACATCCTCGTACGAGGCCGATCTTCACGCTCACCTGAGCGACGAAGCGCGCCGCGGCGCCAAGATCATCGTCCCGTTCCTGCTCCCGTGCGTCGGGTTCACCTACCTCATCCTCGGCGAGATCGCGCACGCACCGTCGGTCCGGAACAGCCTTCTGCTGGCACTGTTGCTGGTGTTCGCGCGCTGGGCGACGATGGCGTGGCTCGCCCCGCGCAAGAACGAGCTCATGCCGCCGCCGACGCTCCTCCGCGAGGCGGCGAACGTCGGCTCGGGGTGGTCCATCTCCATGGGCTTCGCGATCATCGACCTCGCATCGTACCGGATCCTGAGCTCGACCCAGTTCCTGGAGCTCGCGCTCGTCGCGACCGCGATGTGCGGGCTCGCGGTCCTCTCGATGTCCGCGCGCGTCTGGGCCTACGTGGGGTACGTCGTCATCAACCTCGGCGTCCTGGGCTGGTGCGCGGTTCACCACGCCGACGCGCAGCTCCGGTACATGCCCATCCTCTTCGGCGCCTTTGCGGCGGTGCTCGGCTGCGTGGCGGTCCGCATGAACGCGGGGACGCGCGAGAAGGTCCGGCTCACGTTCGAGCTCCGCGAGTCGGCGCTGCGTGATGCGCTGACGGGGCTCCGCAACCGAGCGTTTGCGTCGGCGTACGCCGACCAGCGGTGCCCACAGGTCGTTGCCCACTTCGACACGACCGGTCGTCGCACGAACGCTCCGGCGTCCTCCCTCGTCTTCCTCCTCGTCGACCTGGATCACTTCAAGAACGTGAACGACACGCACGGCCATGCCGGCGGCGACGAGGTCCTCACGGCCTTCGCCTCGGTGGCCCAGACGACCGTCCGCACCGAGGACGTGGTCGCTCGCTGGGGAGGCGAGGAGTTCCTCGTCGTGATGGAAGTCGTGGATCGAGACGCCGCTCGCGTCGTCGCCGATCGCCTGCGCCGCGCCGTGGAGTCACGCACGATCGAGCTCCCGAGCGGGCAGAGGACGCATGTGACCTGCTCGATCGGCGCGTGCTTCTTCCCGCTGCATCCGGGACGGCCGGGTGCGCTGAGCTGGCAGGAGACCGTGGCGCTGGCCGACGCGGCCCTCTACGAGGCAAAGCGAGGCGGCCGGAACCGCGCCGTGTGGGTGGAAGCGGCGACGGGCGTGAAGCCCGAGCCCCGGCCCGGCGACCAGCAGGTCCCGCGCGCCGCGTAGCCCGGGGGTGCCGACCGGGAAATTCCCGCCACGTTTTGCAGTGGAAAATCGGGTGTTTCGCAGGCTCCGCTCGTACGCTGTAAAATAGCTCGTGCATAGTGGCTTCGAGGCGCTAAGCACCGTGCGTGCGACGAACCTCCCTGGGTCTCTCCTCCCTTCTTCTTGCTTCGTTCGCGCTCGCCGCCTGCTCGTCCTCGTCCTCTCCCGGGACGACGAACGAGCCGCCGGCGGGCAGCAACACGCCGGCCACGCCCGAGGAGCGAACGGCGGCCCGCGCCGCGCTGCCGGGCGAGGTCGACGCGCTCACCGACCTGCGGTTCGAGGCGACCGACGAGGACCGCGCCTCGGTCGCGCGCACCTTCGCGGCCTCGGGCCTGACGTTCGCGGAGCTCGACGCGATCGTCCGGGCGGGCCGCGCCAGCTACCCGGCCATCGCGCAGACGGAGAAGGACGGCCTCACGCGCCACACGTTCACGGGATACATCACCGACTACTCGGCGCCCTACTTCCTGTCGGTCCCGCAGGAGTACGATCCGGCGAAGGCCTGGCCGCTCGTGTTCGTCGCGCACGGCGGCAACTCGGCGATGTCCGTGGAGACCGCCACCACGACCGCGCTCGACTACCTGAGGGCCTACGCGCCCGCGCTCGGCACGGGGTTCGGCGCGATCGTCGTCGCCCCCGCCACCACGGTCGGCTGGCTCGGCGTCGGGAACACGATCCTCTTCGACACCATCTCGCAGCTCTCGCGGCGCTTCCACCTCGACCCGGACCGCGTGTACGTGACCGGGCAGTCGATGGGCGGCCACATGAGCTACCGCACCGCGCTCACGTTCGGCGATCGCTTCGCGGCGTTCTCCCCGCAGAGCGGCGGCTACGACTACGCGTCGGCCGAGCGCGGCGACATCATCGCGAACCTGTTCGGAACGAGCGCGTACGTGACGTACGGGACCGCCGCGAAGGGCGAGCTCTACGGCATCGGCGACGACAACAACAAGAACAAGGCGTGGCTCGAGGCCCATCACTACGACTGGACGATGGTCGAGAAGGACGGGGGCCACGACATCTACGCCGACGAGCAGCCCAAGGTCGCGGCCTTCTTCGGCGCGCGCACCCGGAACGCGTACCCGAAGCGCACGTACGCGAAGGTCTCCGGCGGGATGGCGTTCACCACCGAGAAGCTCGACACGTGGAGCCGCGGCTACGACGCCGTTGCGGGCCGCGTCCTGCGGTGGAACGCGCGTCACTGGCTCGAGGTCACCCCGCGTCCCGACTTCCCCGAGGCGCTCACGTTCCACGCCGAGGTCTCCGCGGACAACGTCGTCGCCGTCGAGGCGAAGAACGTGCGTCACCTCCGCGTCTACGTGCACCCGGCGATGGGGCTCGATCTCGGCAAGCCCATCACGGTCCGCGTCAACGGTGAGCCCCTCTTCACGGGCACCGTCACGCCGAGCATCGCCACGTACCTCCAGGTGCTGCGCGACTTCGACGACCGCGGGCGCCTCTACTGGGCCGCCATCGACGTCGACGTCACGACCGACCACGACGTCCCGGAGCCCACCAACTGATGCGCCGTCCGTCGCTGTTGCTCGCGCTCCTGGCGGGCGCCTCCGCGTGCTCGCTGCCCGTCGGCAACGAGGCCGCGCGCGAGCGCACGGCCGCCGCGAGTCAGGCGATCCAGGGCGGCGCGGTCGAGCCCGCCCTGCCGAACGTCGGGATGCTCGAGTTCTCGACCGGCAACTTCGGCACCGCCACGCTCATCACCCCGCGCGTCGTGCTCACCGCAGGTCACGTGGTCGGCGGCAACATCCAGGGCTTCTACACCGGCGCCGGAAAGCCGGTCTACCGCGGGCCCGACTTCTCGACGTCGGCAGCGATGACGAAGCACGGCGTCAAGGAGAAGAAGACGCACCCCTCGTACGAGTGCAAGAGCGACTGCGCGAAGTACCCGACGTCGCTCGACGTCGGCCTCGTGCTCCTCGACGCGCCCGCCCCCGAGTACGTGCCGGTCGCGCTCGGCGGCGGGACCCTCGCCGTCGGATCCGCCTGCTCGACCACGGGCTACGGCGACCACGTCGTCGACTGGAACGCGCCCGACGCCGCCCCGCAGGTGAAGCAGAAGCGCTCGGCGGCGGTGAAGCTCGTCGCGCTGGACACCTCGACGCTCGAGGCGGAGTGGGTCACGGGCATCGCCGACCACGGCGACTCGGGCGGTCCGCTCTTCTGTGACGGCGCCCTCGTGGGCACCACCGCGTTCCACACCGACGGTGACGACGAGGCTCACCGCCGCGAGGTGTACCAGCGCGTCGACGCGGTGCTCCCGTGGATCCACGAGCAGCTGCTCGCGTGGGGGGACGCGACCCTCGAGGCGCCGCCCGCGGTCGACGCGGGTCCGCCGGGGCCGCCATCGACCGGAGATGCCTCGGCCGTCCCGCCGGCCGACCCGGGCGCCGGCGCTTCCCCGGCGAGCAGCGACGGCGGATGCTCCGCGTCGGGCGCCGGCCATGCGGGCGGCGGCGAGCTCGCGCTGCTGGCCGCGCTCGTGGTCGTGGTCCTCGCCGCGCGCCGCCGAGGGCACGCCGGCTAGCCTCCCGGCGGGAAAAGGTCCCTCACCTTCGCTCGCGTTCGCCCACCCGGCCGCGTCCGTGCTAAAGGCTCGCGCGAACCCGAACCCCGAGTACTCAAGTGGCCGCTCGTATCCCCATCGACCGAATCCGTAACATCGGTATCTCCGCGCACATCGACTCCGGCAAGACGACGCTCACCGAGCGCATCCTCTTCTACACGGGTCGTATCCACAAGATTCACGAGGTCCGTGGCAAGGACGGCGTCGGGGCCAAGATGGACTCGATGGATCTCGAGCGCGAGAAGGGCATCACGATCCAGTCGGCCGCGACCTACTGCGTGTGGCCCGGTTCGCAGCAGCAGTTCCAGCCGATCAACATCAACATCATCGACACGCCAGGCCACGTCGACTTCACGATCGAGGTCGAGCGTGCGCTCCGCGTCCTCGACGGCGCGATCCTCGTTCTCGACTCCGGCAAGGGCGTCCAGAGCCAGTCGATCACCGTCGACAAGCAGATGAAGCGGTACCGCGTCCCGCGCATCGCGTTCGTCAACAAGATGGACAACCCGGGCGCGAACTACCAGCGCGTCGCGGACATGCTGAAGGAGAAGCTCCAGCACCATCCGGTCTGCATCCAGGTGCCGATGGGCGCCGAATCCGAGTTCAAGGGCATCATCGACCCGATCATCGGCCGCGCGTTCTTCTTCGAAGGAACCGATGGCGAGATCATCAAGGAAGTCGACATCCCCGAGGAGTACAAGGAGCAGGCCGCGGCCCAGCGCGACAGGATCATCCAGGAGGTCGCCGACGTCGACGACACCCTCGCCGACAAGTTCCTCAACGAGGACCCCATCACGGTCGAGGACATCCGTGGCGCGATCCGCCGCGCGACCCTCGCGCTCAAGATGACCCCCGTGATGTGCGGCTCCGCCATCAAGAACAAGGGCGTCCAGCTCCTGCTCGACGGCGTCGTCCACTACCTCCCCAACCCGACCGAGGTCCTCAACGAGGCCCACGATCAGGACAAGGGCGAGGAGAAGGTCGTCCTCGAGTCCGATCCGACGAAGCCGTTCGTCGGGCTGGCGTTCAAGCTCCAGCAGGACAAGTACGGTCAGCTGACCTACTTCCGCGTCTACCAGGGCACGATCAACGCGGGCGACACGATCTACAACATCTCGAACGAGAAGCGGAAGGTCCGCGTCCCCCGGATGTTCCGCATGCACTCCGAGGATCGCGAGGAGATTCCCTCGGCCGAGTCGGGCGACATCGTCGCCTTCTACGGCGTCGAGGCGAGCTCCGGCGAGACGTTCACGGACGGCAAGGTGAACTGGACGGCGACGTCGATGCACGTCCCCGCGGCGGTCATCTCGCTCGCGGTCGCGCCGAAGGATCGCTCGACCGAGGTCAACTTCTCGAAGGCGCTGAACCGCTTCACGAAGGAAGACCCGACGTTCCGCGTCCACCAGGACGAGGAGTCCCAGCAGACGATCATCTCCGGGATGGGCGAGCTCCACCTCGACATCTACATGGAGCGCATGAAGCGCGAGTACAACTGCGAGGTCATCGCGGGCAAGCCGCAGGTCGCCTATCGCGAGTCGATCACGCGCCGCGCCGAGATCAACTACACGCACAAGAAGCAGACCGGCGGCTCCGGTCAGTACGCGAAGGTCCTCGGCTACATCGAGCCGCTCCCCTCGGACGCGGTCGAGCCCTACGAGTTCGTCGACGACGTCTCCGGCGGCGCCATCCCGCGCGAGTTCATCAGCTCGTGTGACAAGGGCTTCCGCGACGGCGTCAAGAAGGGCACCCTCATCGGGTTCCCGATCGTCGGTGTACGCGCCGCCGTCAACGACGGCGCGGCCCACGCGGTCGACTCGTCCGAAATGGCATTCAAGACCGCTGCCCTCATGGGCTTCCGCGAGGCCTATGCCCAGGCGGGTCCGACCATCCTCGAGCCCATCATGAAGGTCGAGATCGACGCCCCGACCGAGTTCCAGGGCTCGGTCGTCGGTCAGGTCAACCAGCGCCGCGGTGTCATCCTCGAGACCGTCGCCGGCGACAGCGTCAACGTGACCTGCGAGGTGCCGCTGAACGCGATGTTCGGTTACTCGACCGACCTTCGCTCGGCGACGCAGGGCAAGGGCACGTTCACGATGGAGTTCGCGCGCTACGCCATCGTTCCCAAGCAGGAGCAGGAAGAGATGGCGAAGAAGTACCGCGAGAAGCTCGCCGCCGAACAGGCGAAGAAGTAGCTCGCCTCCCGCGCGAAGCGGGTGGTCACCACGAGACGCGAGGTCTCGCCTCCGGGCGGGCCTCGCGTTTCTCGTTTTGTGCCCGGCCCGAGCGTCTAGACTGACGCGCCATGCGTCGACTCTTCATCGCTCGGCACGGCGAGACCGCCTGGAACGCGCTGCAGCGCCTCCAGGGCGCCACGGACGTGCCCCTCAACGACGTCGGCCGGGCGCAGGCGCGCGCCATCGGCGAGGCGCTCCGCGGCGCCGGGATCGTGAAGGTCGCCACGAGCGATCTGTCCCGGGCGCGCGAGACCGGCGAGATCGCGGCGGCCGTGCTCGGCCTCACCGTGACGACGATCGATCACGAGCTCCGCGAGCGCAGCTTCGGGGTGTTCGAGGGGCTGAGCCGCGACGAGCTCGAGACCCGCTTCCCCGTGGAATGGCGCGCGTGGAAGGAGAACGGAATACCGCCCGAGGGCGGCGAGCAACCCGAGGTGATCGTGGCCCGGATGAAGCGCGCCATCGGAAGGATCCTCGAGGCGGGCGGCCCCACGCTCGTCGTCTCGCACGGCGCCGCGATGCGCCTCGTCCTCAGTGACATCGGCGGAAGGCCGGTCGAGCCGATCCCCAACGGCGGGCTCTACCAGCTCGACCTCGAGAACGAGACGCTGACCGCGCAGCCGTGGCTTGCGCCGGCGAAGGAGTGACCATGGAGCTGAGCGAGATCCTGGGCGGTAGCGGCGTTTCGGCTGCGGGAACCTTCACCACCACGGTGACCGACGACTGGCTGCAGGGGCGGTCCGTGTTCGGCGGGCTGCAGGCCACCATCGCGCTCGCCGCCATGCGGTCGCTCGTGCCGGCGGCGATGCCGCTGCGCTCGCTGCAGGTCACCTTCGTGGCGCCCGTGCCGTCCGGCGCGGTCACCGCCCGCGCGTCCATCCTGCGCGCCGGCAAGAACGTCACGCACGTCGAGGCGCGCATCGCGGGCTCAGACGGCGCGACGCAGTGCCTGGTCGTCGGCATCTTCGGCGCGAGCCGCGCGTCGGCGGTGATCAAGCGCCCGGTGCAGCCCTCGTTCACGTCGAGCGACGAGCCGATCGAGCTGCGGTACATGCCCGGTCTCACGCCCGCGTTCATGCAGCACATGAAGATGCGCTGGCTGCGCGGCCCGCTGCCCTTCACCGGCGCCTCGGTGGCCGACTCGATCGTCGAGGTAGGCCTACTCGAGGCGGGACCCGCGAGCGAGCTGGTCCTGCCGATCCTCGCCGACGCGATCCCGCCGCTGGCCCTGGCGATGCTCTCCGCGCCCTCCTTCGGCAGCTCGATGATCTGGATGCTCGAGCTGCTCGACGAGGGATGGGAGCGCCACGGCGTGCAGGGCTGGCGCGTCGATGCCGACGTCACCGCGGCGCGTGACGGCTACACCAGCCAGAACGTCATGCTGTGGGCGCCCGACGGATCGCCGGCGATGCTCAGCCGCCAGAACATGGTCGTGTTCGGCTGAACGAACCGCCGGCGCCGCTCACGGCGTGCGCGCGAGGAACTCGGCGAGCTTGTCGAGGGTCTGGTTCCCGAGCTCGACGGCGCCGAATGCGATGCCGCGGAGGCGCTGCTCGGCCGTCGGATGGAGCTGGCGCAAGGTGAGGACGGTCTTGCCGTTCGACTGCTCGTCGAAGGTGACGGTCACGCGGAAGCGGCCCGGGTCGTCGTCCATGTCCTCGCCGTGATCGAACACGAGGCGCTCCGGCGGCTTCACCTCGAGGAAAACCATCCGGTTACCGAAGACGTGGCCGTTGGGGGCCAACATGTCGAACCGCCAGCGGCCGCCGACCTCGAAGCTCGCCTCGTGAACCGTGCACGTGAAGCCGCGGGGCCCGAACCACTGCGCGATGTGCTCGGGCTTGGTCCACGCCTCGAACACGAGGATGCGGGGCGCATCGAGCACCCGGGACACGACGATCTCGCGCTCGAGAATGTCGGCCCTGAAGTCAGCGTTTCTTTCGTTCATCGTGGTTCTTCTCCTGCAGCTGTCGGACGAAATCGTCGAGTCGTTCGAGCCTGGATTCCCAGGTCTGACGCGTGTGCTCGGCCCAGGCGGTCACCTCGTGGAGCGCCTGGACGCGAAGCCGGCAGGGCCGCCGCTGCGCGTCGCGCCCGCGCGTGATGAGGCCCGCGCGCTCGAGCACCTTGAGGTGCCGCGAGATGGCGGGAACGCTCATCGCGAAGGGCGCCGCGAGCTCGAGGACCGTCGCCTCGCCATCCGCGAGACGCGCCACGATCGCGCGGCGTGTCGGGTCCGCGAGCGCCGCGAACGTGGCGTCGAGCGCCGCCGTCACCGGCCCGCCGTATTTAACATGCCGGTTAACTAACACGGCAGGCGCGTGGCGCCAGCGACAATCGGCGGCGCCGCTTCAGCGGAGCGTTTCGGCGAGGAGCGCCTCGAGGACCGCGTAGTGGCGCTCCGCCGCGACCTCGTCGAACGTCGGGTTGTCGCTGACCACGAACCCGTGGCGCGCGGGGTAGGTCTCCACGCGAGCGTCGACCTTCGCGTTCGCGAATGCCTCGACCAGCTGCGCCCGCTGCGCGTCGTCGAAGCTCGAGTCCTCCACCGCGCCCGCGACGTAGACGCGAGAACGCAGGCTCGCCGCGCGAAGGTGAGGGCTGTCGGCCTCCGCGGTCGCGAGCCCGCCGCCGTGGAACGATGCGGTGAGCGCGATGCGGTCTCCGAGGAGCGTGCCGACGCGGAGCGAGGCGTTGCCCCCCATGCAGTAGCCGGTGGTCGCGACCCGGCTCGTCACGTCGGCCCGCGCCGCGAGATGGTCGAGGAGCGCCGTCACGTCGGCGCGAAGGCCGTCGTAGGCGAGCGCGGGCGCGTAGTAGTCGCGGAAGAACCTCGTGCGGAGCGCCGGATCGGCGAGGATCGCGCCGATGGTGCTGGCCTCGTGGGGCTTGCCCGGCGCGAGGTCCCAGGGTGAGCCGGTGCGGTGGAAGAGATCGGGCGTCGCGACCACGTAGCCCATCCTCGCGATGCGCGTGGCGATGTGGGTCATCGCATCGCGCAGGCCGCCGGCGTCGTGGAACAGGATGACCACCGGGAAGGGGCCGGCGCCTTCCGGGACAGACAGCTCCGTGTTCATCGTGCGGCTCGAGACGGGGATGGCTTCGCTGCGTGTGGTGACCGACATGGCCGGGGATCCTAGGCCGAGGCGGGCAGGTGCCGCCGGGGACTTGCGCGGGAGGCTGGTACTGATCTAATGTTCAGGCATGCTCCCCGAAGCCACCACCCGTCTCCTCGAGCTCTATCGCGGCCCCCTCCGTGACGTCCGCTTCCCCGACGCCGACGAGGGGCGTCTGCACGCATCCATCGATTCCATGCAGGCCGCGCAGGACGCGCTCACGCAGGCGGAGCTCGCGGTAGACGCCGCCCGCAGCGCGCTCCGCGACCAGACCGAGATGGTGAGGCAGCAGACCGAGCGGGCCTTCGCGTACGCGCGCATCTACGCCGACGGACGCCCCGAGCTGCGCGAGGCGCTCGATGCCGCCACCGAGGCGACGAAGCCGGCGCGTCGCGGCCCCGGTCGTCCCAAGAAGGCGTCGGGGTCGGGCGTCCTCCCGAACCTCGCGGGCGAGCAGGCCGCCGAGTGACTAGGCCTTCGCGCCGGTGATCTCGAGCACCCAGGTGTCGATGAGCTGGCGCGCGATGCTGAGGGGCGGGGGAATGGGCGGGAGCTCGTGCGCCGAGAACCACTTCGCGTCGGACAGCTCGTTCGTGTCGATCACGATCTCGCCCGCCTTCCACTCCGCGAAGAAGCCCACCATCAGCGAGTTCGGGAACGGCCACGGCTGGCTGCCGAAGTAGCGGACGTCGCCGACGTCGATCCCGGCCTCCTCCTTCACCTCGCGCACCAGCGTCTGCTCGAGGGACTCGCCGATCTCCGAGAACCCCGCGAGCGTGCTGTAGAAGATGCCCGGGAACTTCGCATTCGAGGCGAGCAGCGCGAGCTCGCCCTTCCGCACGAGCGTGATGATCGCCGGCGAGATGCGCGGGTAGAGGTGGAGGCCGCACGCCGGGCACTCCATGCAGCGCTCCGTCGTGGACGCCACGGTCGGCGAGCCGCAGCGCCCACAGAAGCGGCTCGTGGTGAGCCAGTCGGCGGCGTGCATGGCCCGGCCCACCACGCCGAAGAGGTCCGGGTCGAGGAACGCCGCCAGCGACCGGAGCGCGAAGAGCTCGAACGGCGGCTCGATGCGGCCGGTCGCGGTGAGCGCCAGCGCGTCGCTGTCGTCGAGCGCGCCGAGCCGGTGCCCGGCGGCGGGGTCGAGGCCGAGGAGCGCGATCTCCTCGTCGGTGGGGAAGATCAGGCGGTCGCCGTCGCGACGCGCGACGAGACCCTTCGGGTGCACGACCAGCCAGGTGCGCCGGTCGTGCTGGCGCGCGCTCGTGACTCCGGGGACGAAGGGCATCGGGATCCTCGGGCTTTAGCGAGCGGCCGGTCGACCGTCAACCGGCGGCCGGCTCACACCGCCCAGCGCGGCGGCCGCTTCTCGCGGAACGCGAGCATGCCTTCGCGCGCGTCGTCGGACATGAAGATGCTCGCCGAGAGCGCCGCGGCGCTGGCGAGGCCCTCGCGGTCGGCGCGCACCAGGGCGCGATCGCGGAGCAGCTGCTTGGTCGCGGCAAGCGCGCTCGGCGCGGCCTTGCGGAAGCAGTCGAGGAGCCCGTCGACGGTGCTCGCCACCTCGGCCGCCGGCGCGACCATCGTGACGAGACCGCAGCGCGCCGCCTCCTTGGCGTCGAACTCCTCGCCGGTCAGGAAGTAGCGCTGCGCGGCGCGCGCATCCATGCGCGGGAGGATGGTGATGGCGATGATCGCGGGCACCACGCCGATGCGCACCTCGGTGAACGCGAACGTGGCGGTGTCGGGAGCGACGACGACGTCCGCCGCGCCGAGGATCCCGAGCCCGCCCGCGCGGACGTTGCCATTGAGCTGGACGACCACGGGGACAGGCGAGCTGCCGAGGCCGTCCAGCATGTCGATCATGCGAGCGGCGCGCGCCGGTCCCTTCGACGGGTCTTCCTTCAGGTCGGCGCCCGCGCAGAACGTCGGACCGGAGCCGGTGAGGACCACCGCGCGGATCCCGGGCTCGGTCCGTGCTCGATCGAGCGCGGCAACGAGCTGCTCGACGAGGGCGAGCGAGAGGGCGTTGCGGTTGTGCGGCGAGTCGAGGGTGACGCGCAGGATGCCGCGATCGAGCTCCGTCTTCACGAGCGCCGGCGGGTCGTTCGTTTCGGTCATGGTGCTCGATCCATACCGCGGATCCCGGCTGCTGGCGCCGGAGACGGCCGGAGTTGAAACCAGGTTCAACTTTGGCCCGCCCGGCCATTGCGCGCGGCAAGCGAGGTGGCGCATCATGGCGCGGCATGACGACGATCGAATCCACCACGGACGTCCGCAGCAGCGCCTTCGCGAAGAACCGCGAGGACATGCTCGCCGAGATCGCGGCGCTACGAGCGCTCGAGTCGCGGGCGCGCCGGGAGGAGGAGAGCAAGCGTGAACGCTACGAGAAGCGCGGTCAGATCCTGCCGCGCGAGCGCGTGCGCCGCATGCTCGACCGCGGGAGCCCGTGGCTCGAGCTCTCGACGCTCTGCGGGTACAAGCAGCACGACGACCGGGATGGGTCGCTGGCCGGCGGCAACGTCATCTCCGGCCTCGGCTACGTCTCGGGCGTCCGCGCCATCGTGAGCGCGACGAACTACGTCATCAAGGGCGGCACGACCACGCCGTTCGGCGTCGCCAAGATGCAGCGCATGCAGGAGATCGCGATGAAGCAGAAGCTGCCGCTCGTCTCGATGATCGAGTCGGGCGGCGCGAACCTCCTCTATCAGTCCGAGATGTTCATCCCGGGCGGGAAGAGCTTCGCGACCCAGGCGCGCCTGTCGGCGGCCGGCATCCCCCAGGTCACGGTGGTCCACGGGTCCTCGACGGCGGGCGGCGCGTACATCCCGGGCCTGTCCGATTACGTCATCATGGTGAAGGACCGCGCGAAGGTGTTCCTCGCGGGGCCGCCGCTGCTCCTCGCCGCGACGGGCGAGGTGGCGACGGAGGAGGACCTCGGCGGGGCCGAGATGCACGCGGTCATCGCCGGGACCACCGAGCTCGTCGCCGCCGACGACGCCGACGCGATCCGCCTCGCGCGCGAGGTGGTGGCGAACCTCGACTGGCGCCCCGTGCCCGCCGCGCTGGCCGCTGCGCCCCGGCCGCCGCGCCACGACATCGAGGAGCTGTGCGGCGTGGTTCCGGTCGACTACCGCAAGCCGTACGACTGCCGCGAGATCATCGCCCGCATCGTCGACGACAGCGACTTTCTCGAGCTGAAGCCGGACCACGACGCGCAGACGGTGTGTGGACGCGCGCGCATCGGCGGCATGCAGGTCGGCATCATCGGCAACAACGGGCCCATCACCGTGAACGGCGCGACGAAGGCGACGCACTTCATCCAGCTCGCCTGCCAGAGCAACATCCCGCTCGTCTACCTGATGAACACGACCGGCTACATGGTCGGTACGCGCTCCGAGCAGTCTGGCATCGTCAAGCACGGCTCCAAGATGATCCAGGCGGTCGCGAACGCGACGGTCCCGCAGGTAACGATCGTGGTCGGCGGCAGCTTCGGCGCCGGCAACTACGGGATGTGCGGGCGCGGCATGGGACCGAGCTTCATCTTCGCGTGGCCGAACTCGCGCACCGCGGTGATGGGCGGCGAGCAGGCCGCGAAGGTCCTCGACGTCATCACCCGTCAGAAGGCGAAGCGCGAGGGCCGTACCCTCACGAGCGACGAGGAAGGCATGCTCGAGGTCCAGGGAAAGATGATCGTGGAGCGCTTCGGCGAGGAGGGGCACTCGTTCATGGCGAGCGCGCGCCTGTTCGACGACGGCATCATCGACCCGCGCGACACGCGCAAGGTCCTCGAGCTCGTGCTCTCGGTGTGCGCCGAGGGCCGCGCTCGCCAGCTGTCGCCGAGCACGTTCGGAGTGGCGCGCCCGTGAGCGCCCGGCGCTTCACCAGGGTCCTCGTCGCGAACCGCGGCGAGATCGCGGTCCGCGTGCTGCGCGGCGCCCGCCGGGCGGGCTACGAGACGGTGGCGGTCTACAGCGACGCCGACGCGAGCGCGCTGCACGTCCGGGAGGCCGACCGCGCGGTGCGCCTCGGGCCGGCGCCCTCCGCGGAGTCCTACGCGAGCATCGAGCGCATCCTCGAGGCCGCGCGCGCCTCCGGCGCCGACGCGATTCACCCGGGCTACGGGTTCCTGTCGGAGCGCGCCGCGTTCGCGCAGGCGGTGGTGGAGGCCGGCCTCGTGTTCATCGGCCCCGCGGCCTCGAGCATCGAGGCGATGGGCGACAAGAGCGCGGCCAAGGCGCGCATGCTCGCGGCAGGCGTGCCGTGCATCCCGGGCTTCCACGGCCGCAGCGACGACGAGCAGACCGAGGAAAGGCTCCTCGCCGAGGCCCGCGCCATCGGCTTTCCCCTGATGATCAAGGCGGCGGCCGGGGGCGGCGGCCGCGGGATGCGGCTCGTCGAGAGCGGCGCGGACGACGCGGTTGCCCAGGCGCTCACCGCCGCGCGCTCCGAGGCGAAGAGCGCGTTCGGCGACGGCACGCTCCTCCTCGAGCGCGCGCTGCTCGGGGCGCGGCACGTCGAGGTCCAGGTCTTCGGCGACCGGCATGGCGGCCTCGTGCACTTCGGCGAGCGGGACTGCTCGATCCAGCGGCGCAACCAGAAGGTCGTGGAGGAGTGCCCGAGCCCCGCGGTCGGCGAGGCCCTGCGCGCGCGGATGGGGGAGACGGCGGTGCGCGCGGCGCGGGCCGTCGACTACGTGGGCGCGGGGACCGTGGAGCTCATGCTCGTCCCCGGGGCGGAGCCCGGAACGGGCGAGCTCTTCTTCCTCGAGATGAACACGCGCCTCCAGGTCGAGCACCCCGTCACCGAGCTCGTGTACGACGTCGACCTCGTGGACCTCCAGCTCCGCGTGGCCCAAGGCGAGCGCCTGCCGTGGTCGCAGGCCGAGATCGACGCGCGCCGGTCCGGGCACGCCATCGAGGTGCGCCTCTGCGCCGAGGATGCTGCCTTTCGGCCGCGCACCGGGACCGTGCTGCGGTACGAGGCGCCGGGCGGCTCGGGAGTGCGCGTCGACGCGGGGATCGAGACGGGGACGGTCGTGTCTCCGCACTACGACTCGATGCTCGGGAAGATCATCGCGCATGGCAAAGACCGGGAGGACGCGCGGCGTCGCCTGCTCGGCGCGCTCGGCGCGACGGTGGTGCTCGGCGTCGAGACGAACCGCGACGTGCTGCGAGACATCGTCGGGTCCGAGGCGTTTGCCTCCGGCCGGTTCGACACGCAGTTCCTCGCGAAGCACGTGGCGGCGCCCGAGGCGGACCTCGCGTGGCACCGCGCGCTCGCGGTGGTGGCGCTGGAAGTCGACGACGCGGAGCGCCTCCGTCGACGCAGCGGCCTCCCGGCCTCGCTGCTCGGCTTCTCGAGCAACGAGAGCGCGCCCTCGCCCTACGCGCTCCTCGCGGGCGACACGAAGCACGTCGCGAAGCTGGTTCGCGGCGGCGGCTCCTCGTTCGTGGTCACCGCGGCGGGCGTCGCCGCGACCGCGTTCGCAGGGGCCGCGCTGGGCGAGCCAGGGCTCCTTCGTTACCGGCGTGCCGACGTCGACGAGGTGGCGCGCTTCGCGCGTGACGGAGACGTGATCTGGCTCGATGCGGGCGGCGTGGTCGCCGCGTACGTCGACGTGAGCTACGCGCCCGCCGTCGCGCTCGGAGCAGCCTCCACCGGCGAGGTGCATGCACGGAGCGACGGCAAGGTGGTGCGCGTCCCCGCGGTGGTCGGCGACCTCGTCGAGAAGGGGCAGGTGCTCGTCGTCATCGAGAGCATGAAGATGGAGCTCGAGCTGCTCGCGCCCGCCGCCGGGAAGGTACGCGCGGTGCACGTGGCCCCGGGAGATCAGGTCCAGCAGCGCCGGCTGCTCGTCGAGGTGGAGATCACCGCGTCTTCCTGATCCGGCGCGTCTTCGGGCGCGGCGGAGCAGGAAGGATGCCGAGCGCGCGTGCCCACAGGCGCGCGAGGCTCGTCGCGACCTCGTCCTCGTCGACGTCCGCGCTCGCGCCGAACGCGAACGTCTCGTAGCAGACGTCGTGGACCATCCCGCTCAGGGCGGTCGCGGCGAAGCGGGCCGACACGTCGGCCGGGACGCGGCGCTCGATCTGGAGGCGGCGGATGGCGCGCTCGGCGCGATCGATCCAGCGGCGACGGCTCCGCTGGCGAAGCTCGTAGAGCTCCGGATCCTCGAAGCTGCGGTGCTGCATGACCGCGAGGATGCGGGCGTGCTTCCGGTAGCCGCGCACGTACGCGCGATTGCCGGCCTCGATGCGAGCGAGCGGATCGAGGCCGACCTCGCGCGGGAGGGGAGCCGTGAGCTCGCTCTCGACGAGGAGGAGGACGGCCCGGAAGATCTCCTCCTTCGTGCCGAAGTACGTGTAGAACGAGCCCACCGCAGCGCCGGCGCCGCGCGCGATGTCGGTGATCTTCGCGGCGGAGAACCCGTCGCGGTCGAACACCAGGCGCGCCGCCTCGACGAGCTGGGCGCGGGTCCGCAGCCCGCGCGGCGTGAGCTCCTCCGGGCTGCGCGGGCCCTTCTTCGGGCCGGCCGCCCCGTCACGAGCCGATTCAGCGCGCGGGCGCGGCATCGGGGGAGCTCGCGTCGGCGGTCGCGCCGCCGTCGCGCGCCGGCTCGTCACCGAACCCGCACGCGTTGAACTGCGCGACGATCGGGGTCAGTTTCTCGAGGTAGCAAGCCGCGACGTCGAGACACGACTTCTCGAACTTGAGGCAATCGGTCAGCGGCTCGATGGTGGCCGGCTCGAGCGGGCGCACCGGCCGCGCGAGCGCATTGCAATCGAGCGCCGGACACACGATGCGGCGCATGGCGCAGGCCTGTTCCAGCTCCGTGTTCGCGGGGGCGGGCGGCAGCGACGCGGTCACGCGGTCGATGGAGCACGCGCGCGTGCAGTCGTTCTGGTTCTGGCACCGCGCGAGGGCCCGGATCACCTCGGGACGGACCAGCTGGCCAACGCACGCGGCGCTGTCGGCGCACGTCGCGGTGGGCTCCGGGGCCGGGCCAGGGCAGCGGCGCGCGCGCTCGGCCTGCGCCTCGCAGAGGTCGGTCCACTCACGCGGGCTCACCGCGCCGCTTCCCGCGGGAGCGGACGACCGCGACGTGGCGCTCGCGGGAGCCGAGCCGCCCGGGCGTGACCCACACGCGAGGACGACGGCGGTCGTGACGAGCGCCGCGACCGCGCACAGAACGTTGCCGGGACGCTTCATCCGGCGCGCATCATACCCCGCGACCGGCGCCGCGGGGCTGCGTCGAGGTCACGGTCTCAGGGATTGACGGTCACGTCGATCGCCGGGTTCTTCACCGCGCCCGCGCCGAACGCGAAGTCGACGGGCGTGTTCGAGATCCAGCGCTCGACGAGGTTGTTGTAGAAGGGCGCGTTGCGGTGGAGGTCGAGGCCGCCGGGCAGCTGGATCTTCATGTGCGGCGTGTCGGTGCCGACCTCGATCAGCGTCCGGAGCGAGGGCCCGTTGCTCTGCGCGAAGCGCAGGCGATTCGCGAGCGAGTTGTCGTTCAGGTCGACCGAGCTCGGGTTCGCCACGTTGACGGTGAAGAGGCCGCCGGGCGTCGCGTACGCGTTGCTGTCGAAGATGCGGACGCCCGGCTGCGAGAGCGGGCTGCGCAGGGTGAGCGCGTGGATCTTGCCCCAGCGCCAGTCGTCGGTGGTCGTGCCGAGCGACGCGGCGAGCGCGACGCCCGCGCGGGTGAGCGCGCGCTGGAGGATCTCGGTGCGGGTCGTCAGGTGGTTCGCATTCGAGTCGAACCAGAACGTCTCGTTCGTCGGGTCGTAGGTCGCGTTCCGGAGCGAGCGCACGAGCACCGGCACCGCGTTGTTGGGGATGCCCGTGGCGCGGGGCAGCTGCGCCGAGGCGATCGCGGGATCGGACAGCTCGTCACCGAACGCCGAATCGAAGAGGGCGTAGAGCGCGGTGTGGAACGCCGTGCAGCCGATCGACTCGCGGGCGAGGACCGGGTCGGCGCTCTTCGTGGCGGCGAACGGCTCGAGGCCGTCGACGCCGGTGGGGCACGTGTAGAGACCGCCGGTCTGCCAGGCGGTGAGCGCCGAGACCACGGCCTGCGTCGCGGGGTCGAGCGTGAAGCCGCCCGCCGGCTCGGCGGCCGCCGCCTCGACGAGGCGCGGCACGACGGTGACGGCGATGAGCGAGCGCGTGTCGCCCTGCAGGGCGCGCATCGTGTCGATGCTGTTCGCGGCGCCGTTCGCGGTGATGGATTCGAGGATGCGCTGGAGGCGCGTGCCCTCGGCGCGCGACACGGTCTGGATCGGCTTCTGGCCGGGGGGCGGCGAGAGCGGATTACCGGTGCGCGACGCGCCGGTGATGTCGCCGTTGGCGGTGGCGATGAAGCCCGCGACCGGGTCCTCGACCTGCGGGATGTCGGCGAGCGCGACCGGCTCGCCCCACTCGCGCGATCCGTCGCCGGGGAGGGGGAAGAACGGCGACGAGTTGCCGGGCACCGCGGCCGCCCACGTGCGCACCGGGACCTTGGCATACGGGAAGTAGCCGATCTTTCCGGACTTGTCGGCGATGACGAAGTTCTGGTTCGCGGTGGTGATGTTGGCGAGCGCCGCCTTCGCTTCCGCGATCGACGTCGCGCGGCCGAGCCCGAGGAACGCCGCGGCGTCGGTGCTGCCGTCGTGACCACGCCAGCGGATGGTGACCGCCTTGCCGTTCGCCGCGTCGAGCGACACGATCGGGCCGTGATGAGGGACCCAGGCGAGCGTCCTCGTGACGGTCTTGCCCTGGTCGACGAAGTCGACTTGCTTCGTGACGATGTTCACGCTGGCGCCCTTGAAGGCGACGCTGCCCGGGCCCGTGAGCGTCTCGAGGTACACGTCGGAGAGGTCCCAGTACGAGACGGTGACGCCCCACGCGATCGACTCGTTGTGGCCGGTCTGGATGGTGGGGAGGCCGGGGAAGCTTCCGCCCGCCGCGTGGTAGGTGCCGGTGCCGCCGGTCTTGCCGTCGATCTCGACCGGGAACCAGATCGAGGGATTGGTGAGCGCCAGGTGCGGGTCGTTGGCGAGGAGCGGGCGGCCGGTCGTCGAGCGGCTGCCGCTGATGACCCAGTTGTTCGATCCGGTGTCGCCCGCCGCCTTCGGGCCAGCCGCGCCGGGCAGCATGCGGAGGCGCTCGTTGGCGAGGGCGAGCACGTTCTCCGAGCCGCTACCGAGCGACGACGGCCCGTCCTTCTTGCCATTCCGCTTCTTCGCTTTGCCCATCGCCGCGATCGGCGTGTTGGCGGCGGGGATGGTGTACGCGTCGAACGTCGGCCGGAAATCCAGGAAGAGGTCCTGGAGCGTCTTCGCGAGCGCGGGCTTCACGCCAGCGACCGCCTGGGCCGCCGCCGCCACGCGCCCGAGCGTCACCTCGGAGTCGGCATTGTTCGAGAGATCGTTCAGCGAGTAGAGCGCGACCGCCATGCTGTCGGCAGGCTCCCAGTCGCGGATGTCCTTCGAGGCCACGCTGTACTCCGACGTCAACGAGGCGCCGTTCTTGTGCGCACGCATGTCGGCGAGCCAGGCGTTGACGCCCTTCGCGTACGCGTCGACGGCAGCCTTGGTGGGCGCATCGAACTGCGAGACGAGCTTCTCGGGCAGCGGATCGCCGTTCGGGGTGGCGAAGAACGTGCGGCTCGTCACGTCGCGGTCGACGATCCCGGGCGCGCTGATCATCTTGCCGAGCGTTCCCCGGATCGCGTTCCGGAGGAAATCCATGAAGAAGAAACGATTGGCGGCGTGGAAGTAGCCGAGCGAGGCGAAGGCGTCCTCGTCCGTCTTGCCGGACAGGTGGAGGAACCCGTACTCGTCGTAGACGGCGCGGACGGGTCCGCTGAGACCGGGAATGTGGACGTTCGTGGCGAAGCCGGCATCACCGCCGTCGCCCCCGTCACCTCCGCCCGCGTCGACGGTGCTCGCCTCGGGGCCACCGGGGCCAGGGCTCTCGCTCCCGTCGTCGTCACCGCAGGCGGTGAGCAGCGAGACCGAGACCGAGGCGCACAGGACCAGCTTCGCGACCGAAGGCGCGAGCGAAGAGAAGAGGGACGACTTCATGGTCCCTCACGGTAGCAGGGGCACCCGTCCACAGTGCATCGTCCTCGGCGCGGCGCGATGACGCTGGGCGTCATCCACCTCTTCCACGTGAGCTTTCAGCGCCGGGCGACAACCCGCACCGGTGTCACCGAAAGCCACAATGACGCGCGTGTATCCGTGCGCGCGAGGCGCCGATCACAGGCCTCTTTTTACGCGGTTTCACGCGGCCATCACGGTGTGAACGCCGTGCAGCGGAGCTGTCACCAAACTTGCTGAAGCGGCCAATCGTGGTCCCTCGCATTATCTTCACCGCCGTTCCTTCCCTCATCGCCCTCTCCTCGGTGTTCGTGGTCGCCGCATGCGGTACCTCGGATAGCTCGTCGAGTGGAAACCCAAGCGAGCCCTGCGTGGGCGCCGGCTGCTCCGGCAGCTCGGGTAGCTCCGGCGGCTCCTCCGGCTCCAGCGGTCAGAGCAGTGGCCAGCCCGGGACATCGTCCTCCGGCGGAACCACGCAGTCGACGAACGGCGTGAAGGACGGCTCGGAGACGGACGTCGATTGCGGCGGCGCTGACGCTCCGAAGTGCGCCGAAGGGAAGACCTGCGCCGCCGACAGCGACTGCGACGGCGCCTGCAACTATGCAAAGAAGTGCGTCGGCGCACCGAGCTGCACGACGCACCTCGGTGGTGACACGTGCGGCGTCGGCGAGGTCGGCGAGCCGGGCGCGAAGCACGAGAGCTGCTGCCGGACGCTTCCGGTGACCGGCTTCACGGATGCGGCGCATCCCGGCAAGAAGGTCTACCTCGACAAGTACGAGATCACGGCCGGCCGCATCCGCGCCTGGATCACCCAGCTCGCCGCGGCGAATGGCGGCAAGCCCGACGTGAAGGCGTGGATCAACGCGCATCGTCCCCAGATCTGGGATCCGGCGTGGGACGCGTTCCTCCCGAGCGACATGGAAGGTCCAACGAAGGTGATCGGCCGCCGGCTGCTCGGTGACCCGCGCCCCGAGGACAGCGGCCATCCGGACGACATCGGACCCGGCGTCATCCCGCCGCCTGCCACCGACCAGGAGAAGCACCTGGGCATCAATTACCAGTTCGGCTCTGAGGTCTACGTCGACCTCCACGGCGGTAATTGCGGGACGTATGCCGGATCGTACGGATTCCCGACCTACTACTATCCCGACGACATCCTCGCGCGTGACTCGCAGGTGCCGCGCGCCAGCGGCCTCGACGCGACGGGGAAGGTGATTCCCACCCAGGAATACCTGGATGTGAAGTCGATGAACTGCATCACCAACGAGATGCTCGCCGCGTTCTGCGCCTGGGACGGCGGGCAGCTCGCCACCGACGAGGTCATCGACTACGTCACGGCCGCGCCGCCGACGCTCGGCAACATCTCGGGTTGCGGCATCCAGATCGACAACCACGGCAACCTGCTCGGCAACAACATGAACGGCACCGTGCAGACCGGTGGGCGCTGTCCGGCGGTCAGCCTGGTGAATGCCACGTTCGACGCCGGCGACAACCTGCCGGTCGCGGGCAGCCCGCTGAACCAGCACAATTACCATTATCCCGATACCGGCTCGGTCACGCATGACAAGGCGTGGGAGGTCTCTGCGCCGGGGCGCGCGAGCATCGCCGGGGCCGGCGCTGCCACGGACATGCTCCGGATCAACCCGGCCGACGAGCCCTGGATGGACCTCCACGGCAACCTCAACGAGGCGGCGCTCGACATGTCCGGCGCGACGTTCACCGGGAACTTCGCCATGAAGAACCGCGGTATCGGCTACGGCAGCGCCCGGTCCGACCTCAACACGACGCTCATCCAGGGGGAGACCGTTCTCCGCCTCCAGCGTCCCGAGGCGAAGGCCGCGTACATCGGCGGCCGCTGCATGCGCTTCAGGTGATCGCGGGAGAGGGCGCGACCAGGTTCTTCAGGGGCGTGGTCGCGTCCGCCAGGCGTGCCTTGTCGGTCACCACCGTGCCCGCCACGACCAGCGCCTTGCCCTGCACGTAGTCCTTCGTGCAGTTCACGCAGTCGAGGGCGATGATCCGGCCGGCGCGCAGGTAGACGATCGAGAAGCTCGGAGTCTCCAGCGAGCCGCGCACCACGAGGTCGTCGTGGTCGAGCGACAGGCCGACGGTCTGGAGCCGGATGTCGAACTGGTTCGACCAGAACCAGGGGACCGCGTCGTAGGGGTCCTGACCCCCGACGATGGCGCGTGCCACCACCGCTGCCTGGTCGTTTGCATTCTGCACGGACTCGAGGCGCATCGTGCGGCCGTTCGCGTACCGGTTCGGGTGCGCGGCGCAGTCGCCGATCGCGAACACGTCGGGCAGCGAGGTCCGGCACTGCAGGTCGACGGTGACGCCGTCCGTGCCAGCCGCGCCCGCGTCGAGCAGCGGCTGGACCGCCGGCACGATGCCGATGCCCACGATCACCATGTCGGCGGGCAGCACCTCGCCGCTCTCGAGCCGCACACCCGCGGCCCGGCCCGCGCGCTCGACGATGCACTCGACGCGCGCCTCGAGGCGAAGGGTGACGCCGCGCGCCCGGTGCTGCGCCTCGAACCAGCGCGAGAGCGGCTCGCCGGCGACGCGCGCCAGCACGCGATCGAGCGCCTCGAGGACGGTGACCTTCTTGCCCAGCTTGGTGAGCACCGCCGCGGCCTCGAGGCCGATGTACCCGCCGCCGATGACGACCACGTCCTCGGTCGCCGCGAGCTCGTTGCGGAGCTGGTCGACGTCGGCCCGGTTGCGCACCGCATGGACGCCCACCAGCGAATGGCCGGAGCACGTCAGCTTGCGCGGGCTCCCGCCGGTCGCCCAGATCAGCGACCCGTAGCCGATGTCGCCCTCCGCGGTGGTCACGACGTGGGCCGCGGGGTCGACCGCGGTGACGCGCCGGCCGAGCCGCAGCTCGATCTTCTTGTCGTCCCAGAACGATTGCGGGCGGAGGTGGAGGCGGTCGAACGCCTTGTCGCCGGCGAGGTACTCCTTGGAGAGCGGCGGCCGCTCGTAGGGGAGCTCCGGCTCGTCGCCGACGAGAAGGATGCTGCCTTCCAGCTTCTGCTGCCGGAGGGCGATCGCCGCCGCCGCGCCCGCATGCCCGCCGCCGACGATCACGACCTCATGACGTTCGCTCATGGCGTGCCGCAGCATAGTCCAGAACCGCGCGCGAAATGTTCGTTCCGGTCAAGTGCGCCGGCCGCGGTGGCGATAGGTTCGGCCCGTGAAGAGCGACACGCGAACCTTCTCAGCGCGGGCGGTGACGGCGGCGGTGGCGGACGTGATCGACCACCTCGACGACGCGGTCGACCTCGTGCGTCTCGCACGAACCGCCGCGCTCTCGCCGCTGCACTTCCATCGCGTCTCGCCCGCCTCCCACCACGGTGGCGTCGCGATCCGGGATTCATTACGTCGCCGGGCGCGCGCCTGGCGTCCTCCCGTCCATCACCCTGCACCAAGGAGAGAATGTCATGCACGTCGAGAAACGAGATCTGCCGGCGCTCCGGACCTTTGCCGTGCGTCACGTCGGGCCGTACGCGGCGAACCGTACACGCAGCTCGGGGATGCCTGGGCGTCGCTCATGGGGCGCTGGCTGCCGGGGAGCGGCGAGCGCATCGGCAGCGGACCGTCGTTCGAGATCTACCGGAACTCGCCGATGGACACGCCGCCCGATCAGCTCCGCACGGAGCTGCACGTGCCGCTCGCGTGAGGCCCTCGTCGGCGGGCGCTCAGGCGCGAGCGACCGCCTTCTTCTTCGCGCGCTCGGCCTCGGCGCGGCGCCGCTTCGCGAGGTCCACGAGCGAGCGTGCCCGCGCGAGGGCCGCCTTTGCCTCGGCGGCCAGGCGCCTCGCGTCCTGCTCCGCGGCCTCGGCAGCCTGGGCGGCTTCGGCTGCCACCTTGCGAGCGTCCTCGGCGGCCTGACGGAGCTTCGCGACGCGAGCCTCCTCGGCGGCGCGCGCCTCCTGCTCGCGTGCGGTGCGGCGCGCGGCGTGGGCGTCCTTGGCCTGCTTCGCCTGCTCCGCCTCGCGCGCGGCGGCCTCCTTCGCCTCGCGGGCGGCGGCGTCCTTCGCCTCCTTCGCGTCGCGCGCAGCGGCGGCCTTCGCTTCCTTCGCCTCGCGTGCGGCGGCGGCCTTCGCTTCCTTCGCGTCGCGGGCGGCGGCGGCCTTCGCTTCCTTCGCGCGCTGCGCCTTCGCGGCGGGGGTCGCTGCGCTTTCCTTCTTCGCGGTGCGGGCGGGCGCGGGCTCCGCGTCGGGCTCCTCTGGCGCTGCCTCGCCGAGCAGACCCGTCGCGGCCCGCTCCGGCACGCTCTCGAGCCGCCCGGCCTCGAGCGCCTCGGCGGCGACGGGGTCGACCAGCGCCGACTGCAGCCCGCTCACGATCGAGGGGAGGTGCGTGCCCGGGATGTGCAGATCGCGGAGCAGCGCGGTGGCGCGCGTGGTGAACGCCTGCAGCGTCTCGCGCTGCCTCCGGATCGCCTCGCGCAGGTCCTCCGCGGGGCCGCCGCGAAGCGCCTTCCGCTGGGCGCGCGCGAGCGTTCGACCCACGTCGACGAGGGCCTCCATCTCGTCGGGCTGCCGGCGCGCGAGCTGGTTCAGCGCGTACGCGACGAGCGTCGGCTTCTTGCGCGTCTTGACCTCGGCGGCGCGCGCCTTGTCGCCTTCCTTGACGAGCGTCTTCGCGAGCGCGTCGCGCGCCTTCGTGAACTCCGAAGGCGACTCCGCGTAGAGCGCGTCGATCTGCTCGTCGAGGGAGGAGGCTTTCAGGAGCCGCTCAGCCGCCGCTGGTGCTGGAGGAGCTCGCGGAGCTCGCGCTGGAGGTCGTGCCGCTCGAGGACGTCGTGCCGCTCGAGGACGTCGTGCCGCTGGTGCCCGACGTTCCGCTGGTGCCGGACGTTCCCGACGTTCCGCTCGTTCCCGACGTTCCGCTCGTGCCCGACGTTCCGCTGGTGCCCGACGTGCCGCTGCTGCCGCTCGACACCTGACCGTCGAGCGAGCCGCCGCCGTCACCGCCGCCGCCGCCGTTGCCGCCGGACGTGCCGGTGGAGCCGCTCGTGTTGCCCGTCGGCGGCTTGTCGTCGTCGCCGCAGCCGCCCTGGGTCGACACGGCGAAGACCAGTGCGATCGAGAAGAGTGCGGCGCTCGTGAACGTGGCGATGGTCTTCATGGCGGTGCACCCGCGACAGCAAGAGTCGCGCCCGAGGCTGCCCCGCCGGTTCGTTCGCGTTTTTGCGCTTGCGGCGCGCCTCGGCTGTCGCGGTTGCGCCCCGGGTGGGCGCTCGGCGTGTCGTTTCTGCTCAGCCGTGCAGGGCGAGGTCGACCCCCACCACGAAGGTGACGAGCGCTCCCATGATCCAGAGGGTCACGCGGAGCGCGCGCCGCCGCTCGGGATCCCCCGCGAACACCTCGACGGCGAGCGGCGCCCCGGCGGTGATGCGCGAGCTCCCGACCGTCGCCGCGACCCCGACGCCCACGAGGACGAAGGCGACCAGGAGATCGGCCGCCGGACTCGCGCCGATCTGGCCGGCCACCGTGGCTCCGATCAACGTCACCACGAAGAGGGAGAACCCCACGAGACCGGTCCCCATGATGCGGCCGAGCAGGTGCACGGCCGACCGCGGGGGAACCGCCCTTCGAGCCCGGGCGACGCCGCTGATCAGCGCCACCAGCCCCGCGGCCATCACCGCGAGGACGGCGAGGGCCTCGGGCAGCGGCGCCCCGAGCGAGAGCGAGGTCGTGAGCTGACCGGCGACGACGAACGACCAGAGCAGCGCGCCGTACACGCCGAGCGCGGGACCGAGCACCGGCCGTCCGCGCGGCGCCGCCGGGAGCGCGGGTGCCGGCGCGACGAGATCGCCAGGCGCTCGGTACGGGGCCCCGGGGGCGGGCGGCTCGAGCGCCGCAGCCTGCGAACGTGCTTCTTCTTCCGTGCTCATTCGAACACCTCTCCCGTCCAGCGGAGCTCGGTCCCGCGGGTCCCTTCCGGCACCTCCACCTCGCGCGTCACGAGCCGGGGCCGGCTCCGGTCCGCGCCCATGACGAGCGCGGTCACGACGCCGCGCACCGGCCGTGAGCCCGCGAGCCCCGCCGGCCGCTTGAGACGGATGCGCGCGATGCCGCCGCCGCGCTCGATGCGCACCGCGGCGAGCCCCATCGCGGGCGCGTCGAGATCCGCAGGCACCTCGTCCTTGTCGGCGAGCTGCCGCGCCACGAGCACCTGCACCCGGTCGTCGGCGAGCGGCGTCCGCACGAGGATGACGCTCGCGACGTCCGGGAGGGGCGTCTGGGCCAGCCGCCGGGCGAGGAGCGCGTCGGCCGCCGCGGCGGGGCTGTCCTGGCGCGCCCTCGCGAGCAGCGACGCGGAGACGACCGACGCGAGCTCGCCGAGCCGCCCGTCGTCGCCGCGGCCGCCGGTCTGCGCGACGCGATCGAGCAGGCGCGTCGCGACGTCGAGGCGGCCCGCGCCAGCATGCGCGAGGGCGAGCCGGAGCGACACCGCGGGGTCGTCCGGCATCGCGCGGTCCAGGCGCTCGTAGGCGGCGAGCGCGTCCTCGTGGAGGCCCTCGGCGCGCAGGCGGTCGCCGACGTACGCGAGCGTCCAGGGATCGCTCGGGGCTCGCTCGATGAGCTCGCCGAACGCGCGACGGCCCTCGTCGTCGAGGCCGAGGCGCCTCAGGATCGAGGCGCACTCGGCGAGCAGCCCGGCATCCGCGAACGCGTCGTTCCGGATCTGGTCGATGCTCGCGAGGAGCGCGGGCCGGTCGTTCGCGCTCTCGAGCAGCGCGAGGAGGAGCCGGCGCCCGAGCGGGCTGTGCGGCGCGAGCCGGAGGAACCGGCGCAGGACCGCGAGCCGCGCGTCGTCGGTGCGCGCGGCGCGGTAGGCCTTGTCGAGCGCGCGATCGATCTTCGGCTCGTCGTCGATGAGCAGCCGGCGCAGCTCGGCCTCGGAGGTGGTGCCCAGGTTCACCTGGCGCAGCAGCTCCTGGCGCACGAACGCGGCGGCGTCCGTCTCGCCGAGGGCGCCGAGGCGCGTCGCCAGCCGTGCCGCCGTGGCGGCATCGATCCCGGTGACCAGGATGCCGAGCAGCGCGCGCCGGTCGCTCCAGCGCGGCAGCTCGCAGGCATGCGACGCGGTCTCGTAGTCGAGCGAGCCCGCCGCGTGACGGGCGCGCCAGATCCCGCGCTTGACGGCGAGGGGCAGGGTGGAGGCGACCGAGCACTCGGTCCGCCGCGAGGTCTGGCCCGCCGGCAGCGAGACCTCGTGCCTGACGTTCACGGAGACGCCGGCGCCGAGGAAGGCAACGGCGTTCACCACCACCTGGATGCAGCGGTTGAACGTGACGTCGTTGTCCTGCGGCCGCTGCGCGGTGACCGCGACCTTCGTGGCGTGTCCGTCCGCGGCGACGACGACGTCGATGCGGAGGTCGCCGCCGAGGCCGGGCCGGACCGAGGCACGGGCATCGCGGCAGGCCACCATCGCGCCCAGCGAGGCATCGAGCGAGTGACGCGCAGCGATCTCGGCGGCCTCCTCGATGCTCGCCTCGCCATCGAACGACGGGGGCGGCTCGAAGAGGAGCGCGGGCGGCGGCGGCGCGGGCTGCACGCGCGCCGCGAACGTCGTGTCGAGCGTCGGTGAGAGGCCGAGCAGGCGCCGGTCCCACGGAAGCGAGGCGTCGCCGTTCCAGAAGAAGCCCGTCCACGGCGTCAGCAGCTGCGCCTTTTTCGCGAGCGCGATCGCCGGCTCGACGCCGTCGGCGTGCGTGACGCTCTCCTCGATGCGCTGTGCGGCCCAGCGCTTCGCGACGTCGGCTCCCTCCGCCGCGGCGGGCACGTCGACGGCGAGCATCTCGCTGACGAGCTCCTTCCCCTTGCGGTAGCGGAGCTCGATCTGGCGGGGCAGCGGTCCGCGCAGGCGTCCCACGGTGGTGACGGTGCCGCCGGCGATGACGGTGCGCGCGTCGCGCGGGTACACGCGGTCCACCTCGGCGCCGGTGACGAGCGAGACGTCACGCACCGTCGAGGTGAGGGCGTCGGCGACCAGGGCGGCGCTCGCGCGGGCGGCATCCGGTCGATCGGTGACGTCGTAGACGGGGCCGGCGCCGGCGACGAGCTCGGCCAGCAGCCAGCGGTCGGCGCCCTGTCCGACGGCGAGGGCGCCGAGACGGGGCACGCCGCCGGGGCGCCGGGCGAGGCGCTTGCGCAGCTCGCGGGCATCACTCTCGCCGACCGTCGGCCGGCCGTCGCCGATGTACACGACCATGCCCGCGCCGGCCCGGTCGCTCGCCGCGTCGAGGAGATCGGCGGCTTGCTCGAGGGCGAGGCCCAGGTTGGAGGCGCCTCCGGCGTGAACGCTGCCGAGGGCCTTGTCGATGGTCAGGCGGAGCTCGGGCGTCACTGCCGACGGCTGGGCCGGGCCCATCACGTGCGTGCTCTGATCGGCGGTGAGGACCACGACGGCATCGTCCGGGCCGAGGGCCTCGAGCACGGCGCTGACCGTGGCGCGCTCCGTCTCGAGGAGCGCCGGGCCCATGCTGCTCGAGGTGTCGACCACGAGCGCCAGCGTGACGCCCTTGTCCGCGCGCTCCGGGACCTCGGTGCGGACGAGGACGTACGGATCCTCGCCGGGCTCCGGCGCATTCGCGACGTACGCGCGCGCCGCCCCGCGCCTCACGAGCTTCGGGACGAGCTCGACGACGAGATCGCCGGTGGGCCGTGCGTCCGCCCGGTGCAGCTCGATGCCCCCGTCCGTGACGGTGGTGCCGCTGCTCGCCGAGAGCCACGTTGCGATGCCGCTCCCGTGGACGCGCACGTCGAGGCTTCCCACCATCGGAGCCTCGGTGTCGCTCGCCATCGGGAAACGGTAGGTGGCGCGGCCGTTCTTCTCGGTGAGCCACTCGACCCACTCGACCACGAGCTCGGTGGTCGCGCCGGCCGCCACGCCGAGCAGGCTCCCGCGCAGGAAGCCGCCGCCCGCCCACTCGAGCCGGCTCGAGGCCGCGGTCGCGCCGGCGGTGCGGTTTCCGATCTGGACGGTGGCTCCGCTCTCGTTCGTTGCGCCCTCGTCGAGCCGCGCCACCCGCGAGACGATCGCGCCCGGCGGCAGCGCCATGCGGACGTCCGCCTGGAGCGTGCGGTCGCTGCCGTTGAAGTAGGTGGTGCGCGTGCGGGTCGTCGCGACCTCGCCGTCGATCTGGACGTCGACCTTCTCGGTACGGACGACGAGCGGCGCGCCCGGATCCGCGTCGCCGGCGCCGCCCCAGACCTCGGCGATGGCGCTGACCGCGCCGCGCTCACCGGACCAGGGAACCGCGAGGCCGCCCGTCCAGTCGTCGAACGCGGCCTCGGGCGCGACCTTCACGCCCGCCTTCTCGAAGGTCGCGGTCTCGCCGCTCGCGACGCGCACCGACTTGCCGGACGCCTGCACGACGAGCTCGCCGCGCGCGCAGTACACCTTGGGTCGGCCGCGGGCGCCTTCGTCGGCGTCGAATGCCGCGGCGCTGGAGGAGACGGTGGTGACCGCATCCAGAACCGCGATCTCGGCACGCGACGCGAACCCGCTCTGCACGAAGAGGCGCCCGCGTCCCAGGGTGACGCGCGGGCCCTTCAGGGTGAGCTCCGCGGCGCCGTCGACGACGAGCACCGTGCCGTCGTCGAGACGTATCCGCGCGCGACCGCCCGCGCCCGTCGTGAGCACGTCGCCTTCGCGGAGGCGTGCGTCGTCGCGCACGGCTTCACCGCGCACCGTGACCTGCGCGTGCAGCACGCGGAGATCGCCCACCGTGGTGGCGAGGCGCGTCACCGGCGACCCGGCGTTCTCCGTCTTGCTGCCGCGCGTCGCGACGAGCACGACGAGCGCGAGGACGATGCCGAACGCCACGATCGCCGCGGCGATCCGGCGCTCGCGCGAGGCGAGCAGCGAGGCGAGGCGGCTCACGACGCGTCCTCCACGTGCAGCGCGCCGTCCCAGCGGAGCCGTTGCCTCGACTTCGGATGGTCGAGGGTGCCGAACGTGAGCGGCTGCGTGACGACCTTCTCGCCGGCCGTGCCCTCACCCTGGATGACCGTCACGAGGAGCACGAGCCCGAGGCGGGCGGCGCGCGCCGCGTCGTCCGGCTCGAGCCGCACCTCGGCGGTCTGTGGCCCCGCCGGGAGCCTCGCCTCGGCCACGCCGTGAACCGCGAAGTTGTCGGGCGACGGCATGGGCGTCCCGAGCGCGCTCGTCCAGAGCGACGGATGCAGCTCGGGATGAGCCCACGTGAGGAGGATGCGGACGCTCGCATCGCCCTCGGCGTTCGGCTTGCCGCTCGATGCGAGCAGACGCCGCGCGCGGGCGAGGAGCCGCTCGGACTCCTCCTTCTTTCCGGTACGGCGCGCGTCCTCGCGAGCGGTCGCGAGGATCGCCGCGGCCTCGGCGCGGGCGGCGCGGGAAAGCGCGCTCTTGCCGTCCGGCGATCCGGCCGCCGCCGCCTTCTCGGCCCAGCCGACCGCCTCTTCGATGCGCCCGAGCCCCTGCGCAGCCGAGGCGAGGAGGAGCGCCACGCCCGGATCGTCGGGCGTCAGGTTCTGGAGCGTGAGGTACTGCCGAAGCGCTTCCTCGTACCAGCCGTGAGCGCGCAGCAGGTCGCCGAGCCGCCGGCGCGCTGCCGGGTCCTCGGGCGCGAACTCGACGAGCTCGCCGAAGGTGCGGCGCGCCTCGGTACGATCGCGCTCGGCGTCGTCGCCGGCCTCGCGCGCGGCGAGGCGGAGGTAGTACTCGCCGACGCTCGTCCACACGTGCGCGGTGGCGTCGGGGCGCCGCCGCAGCCGCCGCGCCCAGGCGCGTCCACCGCCGTCGTCGCCGGCGTCCTCGTGCGCGTCGAGCACGCGCAGCCCGAGCTCGAGATCGTCCGGCCACTTGAGCGACGCGGCGCGGAGCACGCTCAGCTTGTCGGCCGGCGATTTCGCCTTCTTCACCATCGCGGCGAGCAGATCGGGGTCCACCGAGGCCAGGCCGAGCGCCCGATGCAGCTCGTGGAGCTCCGCGACGGTCTGCACGCGCACCACGATCGCGCGGTAGACGACGTCGGCCGCGGGGGTGAGCACGAGCGCCTTCCACAGCGCGACGCGCGCGCTGACCGTCCGGAGCTGCTCCACCATCTGGAGGAGGAGGGTGGTGCGCTCGCGCCACGTCGGCGCCTCGCAATCCTCGAGCGCGCGGCGGTACACCGCGAGCGCGCCGTCGGCGCTGGTCGAGCCGGTGGCCGCGAGCCGCTCGCTCCACAGGATCCGGCGCTCGGCGAGCGGGAGACCGGCGGCCGCTCCGCACGGGCGAGCAGCATGACCGATGACCCCGATGCCAGTGCTTGCGGCGGAGCTCTCCTCGATCCGGATCACGCCCTCGCGGATGGAGGGCGCCGAGGCATGATGACCGCCGGACGGAGCGCCCGAGCCGCTGCCGTGGCCCATCGTGCCGATCGAACCGAGGCCGATGCCGCGGCCCCCGCCGCCCTCGCCGATGCCGCTCAGGGCTCCGGACGGGCCGCCCTTGGCGTCGGCGATCGCGCTGGTCCAGCTCTTCGGAGCGGTGGCCCCATCGTTGTCCTCGTCGCGCGGCGCCCGCTGCGCCGGGGCGGGGGGCGCGGCGCGGTTCGCGGTTGCGGTGGCCGCGGGCTGCGGGATGAGGCCGATCATCCCGGGCTCGGCGGGCGCCGCCTTCGTGCGCTTGCGTTCCTCGGCGGGGGCGTCGTCGTAGGACGGCGCCGACATGGCCGAGGCGGCGGGCGGCGGGGGCGCGGCGGAACGAGCGCGAGGCGAGCCGCCGAGCGATCCCTCCTCGCCGCGGGCCCGCGACCCACCTCCTTCCTTGTCGGCGGTCTCGGTCATGGGCTCGCTCGCCGCTGCGGGCGCGCTCCGTCGCGAGCTCCCGGACCAGGGACGCCACCAGCGGCGGCGCTCGAGCGCCGCGGCGCGCGCGTCCTGGCGATCCTGCTCTGCGCCCTCGCTGCCCTGCGCGATCTCGCGCGAGGTCGGTACGTACAGCGAGGTGTACGGCGACACGAGCGCGTAGCGACGCGCGATGTCGACGAGCGCGGCGCGGCCGGCGCCCTCCGCGAGCAGCTCCTGCACGCGCCCCTGACCCCAGCGGCGCCGCAGGTCGCCGCCGTCCTCGATGTCCACGATGCGGAGCGGACGCGACGCGGTGGTCTCGCCGCTCTTCAGCGTGACCGTGGTGGGCGGCTTGCCGGTGAGGCGTCCCACGACGAGCACGCTCTCCTCGGCCGAGACCGGCGGCAGATCGCGCGGGAGGACGCGCGACGCGCCATTGCCGAGATCCACCGTGGCCGACACCCACGAGGCCTTGTGCACCGCCTCGAGGAAGCGCAGCGCGGTGCGGGCCGCGCCGTACGCGTCGCCCACGACCTCGGCCGGAGCGCCGCGCGCCACCGCATCGAGGATGGCCACGTTCGCGCGGCTCCCGACCCCTGCCGCGAGGATCCGCGTCCCCGGCGGAAGGCGCTGCAGGCGCTCGTGCAGCGCCTTCTGCGAGACCTCGCCGACCGACGGCATGCCGTCGCCGATGTAGAGCACGGCGCCCTGGCGGCGCGCGTCGAGATGCCCGGCCGCCTCGGTGAGGAGCGCGCCGAGATCGGTGGCGCCGCCGCGGTCCACGGTGGCGAGACCGGCGAGGTAGTCACGGCGGACCGCGGCGTCGACGGGCGCGAGCTCGCCGCTGCCGGGCGAGGTCGGCCGGAGCGTCGCATCGCCCGACCAGAGCGCCACGCGGTCGTCGGGACCGAGATGCGCGAGCAGGGCCGAGGTGAGGTTGCGGGCGATCGACAGCGCGCCCGCCTCGGTCGCCGCCGAGGTGTCGACGACGATCGCGAGGTCGATGCCCTTCGGTGCGTTCGCCGGAGGCGCCGGGCGGCGCAGCGGAACGAGCAGGTAGTCCGGCTCCTCGGCCGACACGCGTGCCGCGAACTTCGCGTCGGCGTTCATCGGCAGGTCGGCGGCGGTCAGCGCGTGGCGCGCGCGGTAGCCCACCGGGTCGGCCTCGCCGTCGTCGAAGAGCTCCACCGCGAGGTCGGCGCGAGGCGTGAAGTCGAACGCCTGGATGACCACGTTCGTGCCCTCGCGGACGCCGTTCATGCCGGCGCGGATCGTCTTCGCGCCCGCCTTGCCCAGGTCGAGGGACACGCGGAGCTCCTCGATCCGCGGGAGCGACCCGCGGGCGCCCTCCGCGGCCATCGGGTAGACGTAGAGACGCCGGTCGGCCTTCTCGCCCTGACGCGAGAGCCACTCGGCATAGCGGGTGACGACGCGGCGGCGCGCTCCCGGAGCGATCGGGTAGAGGCGCGCGTTGTACACGCCGGGCGCGACCCACGAGAGGAGCGCGGGGTCCTCGGTGGAGCCCTGGTACACGTTGCTCTCGTACTGGGCCTGGGCGGCGGCGCTCTCCTTCACGCGGCCCCACACGATCTCGCCGTCGCGGTCCACGCCGAAGCGGTGGAGCACCGCTCCCTCCGGCGTGCGGAAGCTGAAGATGCCCTCGACGGTGGCGCCGCTCGGGTTCACGAACGTCTCGTCGACCTCGGTGACCGCGAAGTCGTGATCGACGGTGACGCGCACGTCGAGCCGCTCGATGACGAGGGACTCGCGGGGCTTGCCCTTGTCACCGGGCGGTCGGGCGCCGACCGTACCGATGCCGAAGGGCGCCGGCTCCGCGGCGGGATCGGCGGTCGCGAGCCCGCCCGTCCAGTCGTCCCACGCGACCGCCGAGCTGC
>JAQBQL010000163.1 GCA_028287035.1 Labilithrix sp.
CCGCCGTGCGCCACGCCGGCCGCGACCGCCGCGGCATCGGCGTCGGCGAAGGCCGCGGACGCAGGCGCGCCCGCGGCGGGGGTCACCGCCGAGGAGCGCATGAAGGAGCTCGTCGACGCCTACAACGCGCGCGACCCGAAGCGGTCGTTCAGCCTCATGAACGTCGAGATGCAGGCGGCCTTCCCCTTCGACAAGGAGGCCGCCTGGATCGACACGATGCTGTCGCAGGGGCCGCTTCTCGCGTTCAAGCGAATCGGCGGAGAGTCGCCCCAGCAGGGCATCTTCGAGCTGAAGGCGGAGCACGGCCTCTTCCGCGCGGTGCTCACCGTCGATGCCGCCGGAAAGATCGCGGGGCTCGGCGTGAAGGAGCTCAAGGTGGAGCCGCCCGTCGCGAAGAGCACGCTCGCCGCGGGGCTGCCCTTCAAGGGAGAGTGGCTCGTGTTCTGGGGTGGCCCGACGCCCGGACAGAACCACCACGTCGGCAATCCGAGCCAGCGCCGCGCTGCCGACCTCGTGAAGGTCGACAACGAAGGTAAGGACCATACCGGTACTGGCAAGAAGAATACCGATTACCTGGCGTTCGGTGCCGAGATCCTGGCGGTCGCCGATGGCACGGTGGTCGCGGTCGTCGACGGGGTCCACGACAACGAGCCGGGCGTCATGAATCCCTATGCTGCCTTCGGTAACATGGTCATCGTCCAGCACGAGGGCGGCGCCCATTCGGTCTACGGCCACCTCAAGAATCATTCGCCGAAGGTGAAGGAGGGCGCGAAGGTCAAGAAGGGCGCGGTGCTCGGCCTGTGCGGCAGCTCCGGCAACGCGAGCCAGCCCCATCTCCACTTCCAGCTGCAGGACGGTCCGACCGTCGAGGCGAGCTGGGGCATCGAGCCGGTCTTCCCGGAGCTCCGCCTGACCCGCGATGGCAAGACGTCGAACGCGAAGGACTACACGTTCCTCAAGGGAGATCGCATCGAGGCGCCCCGCGGATGACGAAGCGTCGCTCCACGCGCGAGCGCATCGTCGATTCCGCGATCGAGCTGTTCAACGAACACGGTGCCGCGTCGGTGACGACGAACCACGTCGCCGAGCACGCGGGCATCAGCCCCGGTAATCTGTATTACCACTTCGCCAACAAGGAGGAGATCGTCCGCGACGCCTTCGAGCGCGTGAACGACGCGGCCTCGCGCATCTGGACTGCCGGGGCCCCCGCCGACGCCGCGGCGGTCCACGGCATGATCGCCGGTAACCTCGAGCTCTTCACCCGCTACGCCTTCCTGGCCCGCGAGCTGCCGGCGCTGCTCAGGGCGGACCCGCTGCTGCATGCAAGGTACGCGGAGATCGCGAAGTCCCGGATCGCCGAGCTGGAGGGCCTGCTCCGTCGGTTCGTGGCCGCGGGGATCCTGCGGGACCTCGAGGACGACGAGGACCTGCGCGCGCTCCTTGAGACCGCATGGATGATCGCGCTGTTCTGCCTGCCGTACTCCGAGACCCTGGAGGACACGCGCGCCCCTACGATCAGCGCGCGCGCGGCGCGGCTGCACGCGGCGATCGAGCGCGGCGCGCTCCTCGTCCTTCATCTCCTGCGGCCGCACCTGGACCCGCTCGCCCATGCCGGCCTCGTGGTCCTCGTGCGGAGTCAGCTCGAGGCGCGTGGCCCGGAAAAGGGATGAGCCCGACGCTGGCCGTGGTAGTTGAAACGTAGGAGTAGCGCGCGCGTGGCGCTCGCTCCGTGGGGAGGGCCGGTGGCGGTGGATCCGGAGAAAGTCGTAGCCGCAGTGCTGGCCGTCGCGCCGGCCGGCCGCGAGGCGCCCGCGCTGGTCAAGCGAGGCGAGGAGCTGCGCGAGGAGGGCGAGCTCGATGGCGCGCTCCTCTGCTTCGACCGCGCGCTCCGCCACGACGACGCCTGCGCGGCGGCGTGGACGGGCCGCTCGCTCGTGCTGAGCGCGCGTGGCCGTGACCGCGAGGCGCTCGGGTGCATCAGCCGCGCGGTCGACGCCGATCCGAAGAACCCGGTGGCGCTCCTCCAGCACGCGCGGCTCCTGAAGGGGCGGCAGCTCCTGGAGGAGGCCCTCACCAGCTTCGAGGCGGCGCTCGCGGCGGGCGGCGGGGCCGAGGCACGCGCCGGTCGCGACGAGCTGCTGAAGGCGCTCGGGCGTCCCCCGGTGAGCGCGAGGCCCGACCCGCGCGCCGAGAAGAAGAGCATCCGCAAGAGCCTCGCGAGCGCCACCCTCGAGGCGACCCAGGGCGCCGACCCGCTCCTCGCCCACAAGAGCGACCCGGCCATCGCGCTCGGCGCGACGTCGACGTCCGACGGTCGCGCCGGACCCGCGACGTCCAAGCGACCCTCGCTGCGCCGCTCGAGCAGCGCCTCGTCCAGGCCGGTCACGCAGGCCGAGGCGGACGCCGCGACCATGGACGGGGTGCGCGAGCTCGTCGCCGAGGGCCGGCTCGTCGAGGCGCTCCGGAAGCTCGAGCCACTTGCGCAGCGCTTGCCGGCGGCCCGCGAGCCGTGGATCGTCCGCGCGCGCATCCTGCTCGGGCTGAAGCAGCACGACGCGGCCGTGTCGTCCGCGGAGCGCATCCTGAAGGTCGACCCGCGCGATCGCGAGGCGCTCGTGATCGTCGTCGCCGCCCTCCGCGCGACGAACAAGGACGTGCGCGCCCTCGAGGTCGCGGAGCGGCTCTTCGCAGCCTTCCCGGACGACCCCGCGGCCCTGCGGACGAAGGCCGACTGCCTCGTCGGCGTGATGCGCCACGTGGAGGCGGTCAGCCTCTACCAGCGCCTCCTGCAGCTCGACCCCGAGGATGCGTCCGCCCACGTCGCCTTCGGACGCACGCTCCGTCAGCTCCGCCGCGCGGCCGAGGCACGGACGGTCCTCGAGCGCGCCGTCCAGCTCGCCTCGGCCGCCGCCGACGAGCGGTCACTCGCCGAGGCGCACGAGGTGCTGGCGAAGCTCGCCTGAGCGCGGGTCAGACCTGCGCGAAGAGCTCGTCGAGGTCGGCGTCGGGAAGGCGGGTGTTCGTGCGGAGCTCGCTCGTGAGCGTGTCGTGGTTGCCGCCGTGCTCCTCGACGTACGCGGCTGCGCACGCCGGGTGCAGGTAGCCGGCGCCCTTCGTGACGCCCATCCCGCGCTCCAGATCGCGCTCGATGGCGACGCGGAGGCCACCCTTGGCAATGGCCTCGCCGCACGCCTGGCACCGGGCGCGACCGGTCGGCGCGCGATCGGCGTAGGGGAAGGGCGGCGGCTTGCTGGCCTCGGCCTCCGCCATCAGCTTGTCGAGCTCCTCGCGGTCGGGCACGTCGCCCTCGTACGTGGCGAGCGCCGACTTGAGCTCGTCGGGCAGCTTCTGCGCCGCGCACTTCAGGTGATGCCAGCGGAACGACACGTCGCCCGGCTCGCCGAATGCGTTGGGCGACTCCTCGCCGAAACGCAGCTCACCCTTCGGGATGGGATTGCGGCAGGTCCGGCATCCTGCGCGCCCCGACTTCGCCACCTCGATCACGTGCGCCATCGAAACGTCTCCCTGTGGGCCCCTTCGGCTCGCCGCCGCATCTTCGCCGGAATCGCCGGCCACGTCGACCCGCGAAGCTGCGCCGTTGGAGCGCCGAGCGCCCGGACGCGGCCCTCCGCGCGACGTGCTATTTCGGGATCGTGGCGACCGCGTCTGCATCAGGCAAGTCCAGCTCCGACGGCACGCTGCGCCCGCTCCCGGTCCCCGTCGGGCCGCGGCTCGAGCGCGTGCTCTCGGTCGCCTACCGCGCGCGCCGGGCTGTCCTCCTCGAGGGGCCGACCGGCGTCGGCAAGAGCGAGATCGTCCGCCGCGTCGCCGACGACCTCGGCATCCAGACGACCATCCTCGACCTCAGCCTGCTCGAGCCGCCCGACCTCGTCGGCCTGCCGGTCGTGAAGGACGGACGCACCGAGTACGCGCTGCCCCACGTCCTCCCCGAGGGCGGGTCGGGAATCCTGATGCTCGAGGAGCTCAATCGCGCCGAGCGTTACATCCAGCAGCCCGCGCTCCAGCTGCTCTCGGCGCGGCGCCTGCACGAGTACCGCCTGCCCGACGGCTGGATCTGCGTCGCGACCGTCAACCCGCAGACCGCCGAGTACCACGTGACCGCGCTCGACAAGGCGCTCCGCGCGCGGTTCCTCCAGGTGACGGTGCGTGCCGACCGCGGAGCGTGGCTCGCGTGGGCGCAGACGCGCAACCTGCATCCCGGGGTGCTCGCGCTGGCACATGCGCACGAGCGCCTCCTCGAGGACGTGCCGCCGCGAACGTGGACGTACGTGTCCGATCTGCTGCAGTCCTTCACGCCCGCCGAGCTCGAGGACGGGGCGCTCCTGCGTGATGCGCTCGGCGGCTACCTGCCTGCGGCGTGGGTCGAGTCGCTGCTCGCCTCGAAGACCTCGTGGACGTCGCGGGTCACGTTCGACGTGCGCGATCTGCTCGCCGGCTACGCGCCCGGCTCGGCGCGCGCCAAGGAGATCACGGGCTATCGCGAGAAGGGACAGACCGACCGGCTCGACGAGATCGTGCAGCGCCTCGTGCCGCTGCTCGCGGGGCCGGAGGCCGGCGTGCTGGCGGCCTCCGGACAGCTGAAGCTCGGCGCCTTCGAGGCCCTCATCGCCGACCTGCCGGGGGACCAGCGCGAGCGGCTCCAGGAGGCGCTCGGCCACAACCCGACCGCCGCGGCGCTGGTCGACCTCGATCCCACCGATCTGCTCGCCGGCTTCTCGGGAGGGGCGGCCGAGAAGAAGATCGCCGGATGGCGCGCCGATCCTCTGAAGCAGCACCGGATCGCGCTCGCGGTCACCGCGCTCCGCGCCTTCCTCGAGCAGCCCGCACGTCTCGCCGAGCTGAAGCGCAGCAACGTGGCGCGCGGGTGCCTCGGCCACCTCCTCGTGCAGCTCCCGCAGAAGGAGGCGCTCCCGCTCGTGGACACGATGAAGCGCCTCGGCATCACGCCGATCCGGCCGGGGACATGACCGCGGCGCGTTCGAAGAGCGAGCTCGAGGCGTGGCTCGACGGGTTCGTCCGTAATCCGGAGTTCCTCGAGGCCTATCCCTATTACGCGGCGATCCTCGCCAAGCTCGTTCCGGTCGCCGATCCTTCGGTATCGCGGATGGCGGTCTCGCTGCATGGCGGCCAGTTCTACCTGCACGTGAACGTCGACGCGTTCCTGCGCGAGCCGCAGTATCTCCGCGGGATCCTGCTGCACGAGGTCCATCACGTGGTGCTCGGGCACCTCACGCATCCCAAGTTCACGGAGGTCGAGGAGCCCGAGCTCATGGACCTCGCCGTCGAGATGTCGGCGAACGAGTACATCGCGGAGCCGCTGCCGCCCGCCGTCACCTGGCGCGCGTATTCGTCGATCGGGGTCCGCGCCGGACAGAGCACGCGCGAGCGCTACGAGATCCTCGTCCGCCACCTGCAGGGCACCGGCTCGCGACCGAAGGCCGGCGCGGGCGAGCAGGGGACGGGGATCGTCGACGACCACCGCTTCCTCGGCAAGGGCGCGGCGCTGCCGGGCGGCGTCGCGCAGGCGGCGCTGCTCGTCAGTCGCGCGGTCGAGCAGTCGCGCCAGGAGCGCCGCGAGCGCGAGAACGACCCGTCGCACCCGGCGGACGACGAGGAGGACGACGAGAACGCGCCCCGCGTGCCGCGCCGCTACCTCGTCGCCGGCCGGACCGCCGGCAGCCTCGTCGAGGAGCTCTTCGAGACGGTGCGGCCGCCCGAGCACTACCTGGACTGGCCGGCGGCACTCTCGATGTTCGTGGCGCGCGCGCGCACGCCGGTGCACACGTGGTCGCGGCCGAGCCGGCGCTTCCCGACGCGGATCTTCGAGGTCCCCGGTCGCAGCTGGGCGCCGCGGCGTACCGAGAATCCGCGCGTGCTCGTCGCGATCGACACGTCGCTCAGCATGACGAAGTACGAGCTCGAGGAGATCGCCCGTCAGCTCAACGTGCTCGGCGAGCACGCGGTGATCATCGTGGCCGAGTGCGACGTCTCGGTGGCGCGCGTGTATCCCTTCGACGGGCGCATCGAGAACGTGGTCGGCCGCGGGGGCACCGACCTCCGCCCGGTGTTCGCGCCGGGCCTGCTCGGTACGCACGACGTCGACGGCGTCATCTACTTCACCGACGGCGACGGGCCGTTCGACCCCGAGCCGCCGCAGGTGCCGGTGCTCTGGGTGCTCACGAAGCCGCAGGCGTTCCGTTGCCCGTGGGGCGAGCGCGCTCGCCTCCGTCCGGAGCGGCTCTGAGCGTGCCCTCCCGCACGGTGTTCCAGGCCGATGCCCTGGTGTGGCTCGCCGACAATCCCGCGGGGCCCGCCGCCGGCGTCGTCACCTCGCTGCCCGACGTCTCCGAGGTGGGGCTGTCGCTCGCGGCCTGGGAGGCGTGGTTCGTCGCCGCCGCGCGCCAGGTCATCGCGTGGACGCCCGCGACCAGCGCGGCGGTGTTCTTCCAGAGCGACGTCCGCGTCGAGGACCGCATCGTCGACAAGGGGCATCTCGTGATGAATGCGGCCGATGCGGAGGGCGCCTCGCTCCTCTGGCACAAGATCGTCTGCCGGAGGCCCGCCGGGACCATCTCGTTCGGGCGGCCGAGCTGGTCGCACATGCTCTGCGTGTCGCACACGCGGCGCCCGCCGGCGCGCTCGCCGGGTCCCGACGTGATGGATGCCGGCGCCATGAGCTGGTCGCGCGCGATGGGAGCCGACGCGTGCCGTGCCGCGTGCCGCTACCTTCGTGACGAGGTCGGCGCCTCGACCATCGTCGACCCGTTCTGCGGGCGCGGCACGGCCCTCGCGGCCGCCAACGAGCTCGGGATGGACGCGATCGGTGTCGAGCTCAGCGGCAAGCGCTGCCGGGCCGCGCGGTCGCTCGTCTTGCCGTGAGACTTGCCGCGTTGGCGCACGAGACGCACGACGAGGTAGACGAGCGCGGCGATGTTGAGCAGCAGGGTCGTCACGCGGAGCGCGCTGACGTGGTGCGCGATCTCGTAGATCTCGATCGGGATGAACGAGAGCGTCACGACGACGGTGAGGTACTCCGCCCACTTCTTCTGGAGCCACAGGCCGAGACCCTCGGTCGCGAACACCGCCGCGTAGACGAAGCTCCCCACCCCGAGCGCTTCGAGATGATGCGTGCTGATGCCCGCGACCTTCGCGATGAGCTGGTGGAGGTGATGGTTCCCCGGGCTGACGTGGGCCAGGATCGCCCAGTGCCCCAGCGTCTGCGGGGCATCCCGGTGCGCCATCACCAACGCTGCCACACCGGCGACGACGAGGAGCGTCACCTTGATCAGCTTCCCGATCGCGATGAGCGTCACGCCGAGCGCGCGATCGCCGCCTTTTTTGTTCTCGTCACCGGACCTTGACGTCATGGGCTGCCTCTTCGCGAGGCAAGCCGCGTGCTCAGGGCGAGAGGATGCGTCCCGGGGCGCCGCTCGCGCCCGCCGCGCTGTGACACGAGTTGCAGTCGCCGGAGGTGACGCTGCCGAGCATCGCCCGCACGGTGGTGCCGTCCGTCACGGTGGCGCGGTACGGCGCGCGGAGCCGGGCGCTTCCTCCGCTGCGCACGTCGAAGTTGCCGGCGGCGTTCACGGTCGCCTTCACGACGCGGCCGTCCTTGTCGGTGATGGTCACGGTGAGGGTCGGCGGCGGCGCCGCGCCGTTGCAGTCGCCGATGTCGTGAGCGCCGCGGTAGACGGTCCCCGCGATCCGGAGGTTCGGGCCGCCGCTCTTCTGGTGGCACGCGTTGCAGGCGAGGCCGGGATGCATGAGGTCCGAGCCCTGGTCGCCGCGCGTCCACTTCACGCCGCTCGTGCAGGGAGGCGCCGCATCGACGCCGGCCTCGGCATCCAGCGACGCGTCGAGACCGGCCTCAGGCGGCGGCGCGTCGGTGCAGGCGGCGGCGCGCGGCGTGCCGGCGCTCACCCATTCCTGCATCGTCGCGATCTCATCGGCCTCGGGCGGCGCGGCCGGGGGCGGCGGCATGGGGCGGGGCGCGCTCTTCATGCGGGCGAGCGCGACCTGCGCGATCGTCACGTTGGGGTCGGCCTTCGAGGCGGCCACGAGATCCGCCCAGTCGAGCAGGCGCGGCGTGCCCGCGGTGGTCCCGTCGTGACACCCGATGCAGCGATTCTCGAGGAGCGCCTGCACGTCACACGGCAGACCGGTGACGAGGCCCGTGCCCGCGGCGCCGCTCGGCCCGCCATCGGCCGCGGGGAGGATGACCGCGCCGGCGTCGAGCTCCGAGTCCGGGCTCAGCCGCTCGAGATTGCCCGAGCCGCACGCCGCGACGGCGACGAAGGCGCCGAGGACGGCGACGAGGAACGGGAGGAAGCGCACGTGGACAGCACGATGATGGGGCAGCTCGGGGCCGCGAGCACCCCCCGAGGCGTCATGGCGCGCGCTTCTCGCGCACTTTTGCCTACCTCGCGAGGCGCCTCAGTCGAGGCGGATGTCGACGCGGCGGTCGCGCTGCCAGCTGTCGTCGTCCTTGCCCTCGGCGTCGAGCTCGCCGCGCGAGGTCTTCGACATGGCGCGGGCCTCGACCCCGAGGCGCGAGAGGTAGACGTGCACGGCGTCGGCGCGGTGATCGCCGAGGACCATGTTGTACTCGGTCTCGCCGCGCGGGTCGGCGCGGCCGACGAGGGCGAGCTTGCGCCCCTTGAGCGGACCCGTGGTGACGCACTTGGCGACCTGCTCGAGGACGTCGCGATCGGCCGGCATGAGGGCCGCCTCGTCGTAGTCGAACTTGGGCGCGCGATCGGCGTTGTCGAACGTCACGTTGCAGAGGCGCGTGAGCTCGTCGTCGAGGCGCACGCTCCCGAGCTTGCCCGACGTGGTCGACACCTGCGAGGTCTCGCGGAGAGCGGGCTTGTGGGCGCAGCCGGCGAGGGTGGCGAGAGCTGCGGCGGCAAAGAGCGGAGCGAGAGAGCGGACCATGAGGACCTCCTTGGGTTCTGACGCGGGTACGTCCATGGCGGGTACAAGGTCGCGCTCGGCCCGTACAAGTTTCGGGCGTAGAAAGGGAGGATGACCGTCGCCGCTGCGGAGGAGCGCGCGCCACGCTGGCGTGACGGGCTCGTCGCGCTCGCGGTGGCGACGAGCATCGCGGGGGCGGGGCTCGGCTTCTCGTACGCGGGGCTCCTGACGCTCACGCACGTCGCTGCCGGGATGCTCTACGTGGGCGCATCGTTCGTGATCCAGGCCTTCGCGGCGCTCGTCGCGGCGCGCGCGTGCCTGGGGACGCCGCCGCGCGCGGCCCTCGCGCCCTTCGTTCGTACGCTGTGGCCCCAGGAGATCATGTTCGTCGGCCTCGTCGGCCTTTCACTGTGCGGCGTCGGCGCACGCGAGCCCGGTGGGCTCCTCGTGCTCGGCTGTCTCGTGTGGCAGGCGGCGTTGACGTTCCGCTTCTTCCAGGCGCTCGCCCCGGCCCGCAGCGCGGCGCGCGCCGCCCTTGCGCTGCTCGCGCACTACGCCGTCATCTTCGTGCTCGTCGGGACGTACGCGCACGTCCAGGACCTCTTTCCGTATCCGCGAGGGGTGCTGTGAAGGGCCTGCTCGTCCCGGCTGCGCTGCTGCTCGTCGCGCTTGCGGGTAGCGCCGTGCGCACGCCTCCCTCGTGGTCACCGTCGCGCATCGGCGAGCGTTACGTGCTCGAGGGCGACGTGCACGTTCACTCGTCGTTCGAGGGCGCGCTCTCGACCCCGCTCGATCTGCCGGTGCTCGCGCGCGAGCGGCAGCTCGACTTCATCGCGGTGACCGAGCACAACGCCTGGTTCGGCGGCGCGATGGCCCGGACCTTCGCGCGCACGCTCGCCCCTGACCTCGTGGTGCTCCCGTCCGAGGAGGTCACGAACCGCGACTACCACCTCCTCGCGATCGGCCTGGAGGCGCGGGTCGACCCGCAGCTGCCGCTCTCCGCGATCGCGCGCGAGGTTCACCGGCAGGGCGGCATCGTGGTCGCCGCGCATCCGACGCGTGACACGTGGCCGCTTCTCCTCGGGCTCGCCGACCAGCACGCGCTCGATGGGTCCGAGATCTTCCACCCGACGATGCGCGGGCGCCCCGACGTCGCCGCCGAGCACGCCGCGTTCGCCGACGAGGCGGCGCGTCGGAGCGGGCGCGCGCTGCTCCGTCTCGGCAGCTCGGACTACCACGGCGGGCGCGGGCTCGGCGTGCTGCGCACCATCGTCCTCGCCGACGCGCCCACCGCGGCCGGCGTGATGGACGCGCTCCGGGCCGGACGCGCCGCCGCGGCGAGCGACGACGGACGGCTCGCCGGCGACGAGGCGACGGTCGCCGCGCTGCAGGGCGCGCGCTACGTACCGCGATCCACGACGACGCCGCTGCCCGGGCCGCGCGGCGCGCTCCAGCACGCGCTGGCGTGGCTCGGCTTCGTGGTCATGGTGGTCGGCGTGTCACGCGGGCGCCTGCCTCGCCGCCGCTAGCGCAGGCGCGTCAGCTTCCGCGGCGTGCCCAGACGACGGCGACGTTGGCGGTCACCCCGAGCGTGGCGAGCCCCGAGACCAGCGGTCGGAGCTCGGGCCAGGCGATCGCGACGAGGAACGCGAGCGAGAGGCCCAGGGTCATCGGCCAGAGCTTCCGCTCGAGCACGAGGGTCATCGAGGCGGCGACCACCGCCCACAGGCCGATCTGGAGCGTGCGTGCGGCGACGAGCGTGAGGCCGAGCGGTCCGGCGCTCTCGAAGAGCAGGCACTGCGCCACGATGAGCAGGGCCACCGACCCGAAGATCCGCCGGTTGAAGAGGTTCCGCGTACGGCCGCGGGCGACGAGCCACGCGATCGCGAGGAAGGGCACCTGGACGATGCTGCCGAGCGCGTCGCGGTCGAACGTCTGGGGGCCGACGCGATCGCCCAGCAGCTGCGACACGGTCCACGCGAGACCGAGGAACCCGAAGAGCACCGCGCGGAGGCGCCGCCCCGCGCCCGGCTCGTGCTCGGGATGGACCCGGGAGTGCGTCGCGCGCTCGTGCGCCTCGTTGACGGAGGCCTCGCGGACCCGCGCCACGAGCTCCGGCTCGATGCCCGCGGCCTCGTCGAGGAGCGCCACCGCGATGCGGGGATCGCGTCCGAGCTCGTGCTCGATGACGAGCGTCGAGGCACGAGCGAGCCCGGCGCGCGCCGCCTCGTTCGCCGGCCACGTGCGGAGCGCCTCGCGGAAGGCGAAGCGGCACTCGCCGTAGAGGTCGTAGATCTTCCGGCGTGAGCTGTTCTTGCGCACCGCCTCCGTGAGGGCGACGAGCGCGCGGTCGGCGAAGGCCGCGAGGTGCTCGGAGTCCCGTGACTTGAGATAGTCGAGCACGTCCCGGCGCAGCGCCGAGACCGTCGAGTACCGGTTCGTGGGGAGCTTCTGCATCGCGCGCTGCCCGATCGCGGCGAGGCGCGGCGCGATCTTCCCCCAGTCGGTCGGCGGCGACCGGGCGATGGACTCGAAGATGAGCGGCGCCGTCGCCTGATCGTGCGGCGCGCGGCCCGTCGCGATCTCGTGGAGGACGGCGCCGAGCAGGTAGATGTCGGTCGCCTCCGAGACGTGCGCGTCCACGAGGCCGATCATCTCGGGCGCCGCGTAGTGGAGAGTGCCGCCCATGTCCTTGACGGACGCGGCGCGCGGCAGCTGACCGGCCGCGGCATCGGTGGTCGCGACGGCGAGACCCCAGTCGAGCAGGTACACCTCGCCGAACGATCCGAGCATCACGTTCTCGGGCTTGATGTCGCGATGCACGACGCCCTTCGCATGTGCGAACTCGACGATCTCGCAGAGACGCACGACGATGCGGAGGTTCTGCTCGAGCAGGTCGCGCGCGCCGGCCGCCGCCGCCCACGACGCGTCGTCGATGCGCTCGTGCCACGTCTTGCCGTGGATGCGCCGCATGACGACCATCGGCACGCCGCCGTCGCCCTCGACGATGTCGTAGACCGGGACGACGCCGGGGTGCTCGAGGTAGCCCGTGACCCACGCCTCGGCGAGCACGCGGGCGGCGACGTGCTCGGCGGCGCCCGGGTGCGCGGTCTTGATGGCCACCGAGCGGCCGAGCGAGTTCTGCGTCGCCGCGCGCACCACCCCCATGCCGCCTTCGCCGATGACCTCCCCGACGGTGAGGGCAGTCGCCGGCCTTGCTCCGAGCGAGGTCACGCCGGAGTGATCGTCCCCCATGCGCTCGGGGACGCCGCTGTCGCTGGGGTGCATTCGAGGCCGCGTCATGGCCGCAGGAGAATCTTACTCCGCGAGGGCCGGCTTTACCCAATGGCTGACGAGCCACGCCAGCGGAAATCGCTCCTCGCGCAGCGTCCGATCGACCCGGGCGACGCGCGCGTCGGCCCGCGGGCTGCCGTAGGCGCGTGCGTAGAGCGCCCAGTTCGAGAGCTCGTAGCGGTGAAGGAGCGCCGCGAAGCGATGGCCGTCGAAGGCGGCGAGCGCGCGCAGCCCCTCGTCCGGCGAGCCGGCGTCGTGGAGCGCGGTGGTGGCGTCGAAGAGGAGCTGCCGCAGGTCCTCGAAGGCGCGCTCGGGATCGGCGGCGATGCCCTCGAGCAGCCGCTCGAAGGCCCGCGCGCTCAGCCCCGCCGCGGCTGCCGTCTCGGCCATGGCCGGCACCTGCGTCTCGAGGAAGGTCGAGCGTCCCGGCCGGCCGAGCAGGCGCCCGACGAGGTAGACGTCGAACGAGCTCGCGATGGCCTCGCCGAGGAACATCGACGAGGCCGACGCGCGTTTGCCGCGGGCCGGGAACGCCGTCGCGGCGAGATGGTGGAACGCGGCATGCGTCACGACGTCCGCCGGGAGGGTCGCGCGGTCGAGCACGTCGCCGCCCGCATCCGCCGTCCAGAAGGTGAGGTTCAGGAGGAGCGCACGGTCGGCCCGTCCCTCGAAGGTGCCGGGCAGCACGCGGAACGGGTACTTCGCGCGGACGAGCACCTCCTTCAGCTCGGCGTACAGCGCGAGGTGACGGAACGAGCGTTCGTCCTCGACGCGCAGCTGATCGAGCGTGAGACGGACGAGGGCGAGCTTTCCGGAGGGCCGCGGCATCGGCGCGGAACCTACCACTGGCGCGCGCGCCGAACCGGGCTAGGTTGCGCGTCGCCATGCGCCGTCTTTCGATCTTCTCTTCTGCCGTCTTCGCGCTCTCGCTCGTGCTCGGGGCGGCGTGCTCCTCCGACCCGTCGGGCGCCCCGGCGGTCGCCACGGTCGACGCGACCGCCGATGCCGCTGACGGCGAGCCGGCCGCTGCCGATGCGAGCGCGCCCGACGCGGACGCTGCGGTCACCGCCGACGCGGGCCCGGTGCCGAGCAGCGGCGGCAAGGGCGGCCTGCCTTGCACGTCCACGCAGACGGTGTCGGGCCGCACGGTCTGCGTCACCCGGGTGGGCAGCGTCGAGATGAAGATCCTCCTGCCGCTCGGCGGCGCGGGCGCGCTGCGGCTCGGGCTCTACCTGCACGGCGACGGTGCCGCGGCCCACAAGAGCGGAAGCGTCTTCAAGCCGATGATCGCGTGGGCGGACGCCCAGCACGGCATCGGCGTGAGCTTCCTCGCCCCGAACGGCTGCGCGTGGTGGCAGACGCCCGCCCACGACTGCGCCTCGGCGCAGGTCGACCGGGACGCGGCTGCCGAGAACGCGACGGCGCTCGCGGCGGCCGTGGTGGCGCTCGAAGGGGCCTACGACATCGAGACCGACGCCTACCGGTACTACGGCGCCTCGGGAGGCTCGATCTTCCTGACCGACGAGTGGATCCCGCTCCACGGCGGCGATCACCCGGGCGTGTTCGCGCTGATGTGCGGCGGGGAAGCGTCGCCCCGCGCCTACGCGTGGGACCCGACGAACGCCGCGGCGCGCGCGAAGAACCCGCTCTGGTTCACGTACGGCGACATGGATTTCCTGCTCACCGACGAGCAAGCGGCGGTCGCCGCGTTCAAGGGCAAGGGGTTCTCGGTGACCGAGAAGATCGTGCCGGGCGCCGGCCACTGCGAGTTCGACGGCCACGGCGAGGCGATGGGCATCTGGACCGCGAACTGACCGTCCGCTACTGCGGCGCCGCCTTCTTCGGGCTGGCCTTCGCGTTCGAGGGGACGCCCGGGCCCGCGGTCGCGGTCGCGGTGGTCGTGGCCGCGGCGGCCGGCGCAGCCTGGCGCGACGCCTGGTAGCACGCGCCCGTCTCGTTCCGCGCCCGCGCCGCGGCGCTCGTGCCGGGATAGCGGCTCGAGACGGCGGCGAGCCGGCCGAGCGCAGCGTTGCAGCCGCTCATGTTCTTCACGCAGAGTGCTGCATAGAGGGCCGCGTCGGGGCTCGACCCCTTCAGCGCATCGAACGTGGTCAGCGCGTCGGCATAGCGGCCGTCGTCGTAGAGCGCCTTCGCCGTCGCGAACGACGAATCGCCGGCGCTGCCCTTCGACGCGGTGCTCGTCTCGGCCGCTGCTCCGCCGAGGACCGCGTCGTCGCCCGCGAGCGCGCGCGGGGCGCCCGGCGCCATCGCCGTCTTGGCGGCCGGCCGCGGCGGGGGCGGCGCGGGCGCGGAAGGCGCGAAGTCCATGTCCGCGGGCGCCGCGGCGCCGCGGGGCTTCGA
>JAQBQL010000166.1 GCA_028287035.1 Labilithrix sp.
TCCCGCCGGAGCGCAGCCCGCCGCGACCCCGCAGAGCGTGAGCGGCGCGCCCTCCGCGACGCCGGCCGCCGCGCGCGCCCAGGTGCACGGCATGTGGGTGTGGAGCACGAAGACTCGCCTCGAGGACGCGCACGGCCTCGAGGCGTTGCTCGCCTCCTGCCGGACCGTGGGCGTCGACGAGGTGTACCTGTCGACGAACAACGGCGTGCTCGACGACCCGCGGCTCCCGCGCTTCGTCGGAGGCCTGGAGGCCGCGGGCATCCGCGTCGAGGCGCTCTTCGGGGACGCCACGTGGTACCGGCCCGCGGAACGGGCCCCGATGGTCGCGATGATCGAGGCGGTCGCCGGCTACGGCCGCGCGCACCCGGAGGCCGCCTTCGCGGGCATCCACCTCGACATCGAGCCCCACCAGCTGCCCGCGAACCGGGGAAAGCACGATGTCTTCATGCCCGAGCTGATCGCGACCCTGACCGAGGCAACGGCGCTCGCGACGAGGCACGGCCTGACCAGCGCCGCCGATCTGCCGCGCTTCGCGTTCGACGAGAACGGCCCGGCGGTCGCGAGGTCGGTGGGCCGCAGCTTCGTCATGCTCTACCAGCTGCGCGAGAAGACTCCGCAATGGCTCACCCTGCAGAGCGGAAAGGTCATGAAGAACACCTTCGCCGGCCTGCCCCCGGACGTCGGCGGCCGGCTGGTGGTCGGTGTGCGCGTGGAGGACTACCCGGAGGATCTCGAGGGAATGGTCCAGGCGCTCGACGCCGCGAAGGGCGGAGGCGAGAGCGGCCGTTACGGCGGCTGGGCCATCCACGACGAGGCCAAGTACCGGGCGCGCAAGGCAGCCCGCGGAACGCCGATCAGCCCGTGAGCGCGGGCCGCGACGCCCAGCCGAGCTCGTCGATCGCGTACCGGCGCAGCGTCGCGTAGCTGACGCGAACCCCGCGCTGCTCGAGCGCGTCGTGCACGGCCGCCAGCGTGAGCCCCGCCCCGAGATAGCGCCGGATCCGCGCCCGCTGCGCCTCGAGGACGCGGAGGGCGAGGCGCGAGCGCGCCGGAGCGCGCCGGACGACCGCCTCCACCGCCGCGACCACGTCGTCGTCGACCGGCATCCACCGCTCGCGTCGCATGGCCGCCAGGACCGCGAGGTACCGGCGCACGGTCTTGCGGTCGAGCAGTGTCTCGCGCGCGATGGCCCGCACCCCGGCGCCGGCGCTCCACCGCACGAGCACGTCGCGCACCTTCGATGACCTGGTCGCCAGCGCGACGACGATTCCGGTCACGACAGGTGGTCCCATGACGCTGCAAACGCGGAGAGCGTCATGGGCGTGGCGCCCCGGACAAACCCGTGATTTCCGGGTGCTCGCCGCGCCTCCTCCACGTCTCTCCCGGCTGCCGGTCTAAAGGTGCTCACGTTCGCGCCGCTCCGGAGGGTGGAACGGGCGCGCCGCCGCTTCGTTCACCACTGCCGTTGCACACAGCGCGTCGCCTCGAGCACGCGTCAGGAGCCGCCTTGCCGAGACCGTCCTATTGCGAAGAGCTGATGGCCATGAGCCGGAACTCGAGCATGCCACCTGCGTTCATGGCCGCCGCCGTCGCGACGATGGTGGGCTGCGCCGCGCCCACCGAGCCGCCACCCTCCCCCATCGCGCGGAGCTCGCAGCCCGTGTCGGTCATGCCCGCGCAGTGCCAGGGCCCCGGCGCGGCCACCCCCGAGGAGCTCGAGGGAGCGCACGGCATGTGGGTGTGGAGCACGGCCAACCGCCTCGCCGATCCACGGGGCGCCGAACGCATCATCGAGAGCTCGCACGAGGCCGGCCTCAGCGAGGTGTACCTGTCGGTGAACAACGGCGTCCTCAGGGACAAGCGGCTGCCCGCGCTCATGGACGCGCTCGGAGCCTCGGGCCTCCGCGTCGAGGCGCTGATGGGCGAGGCCAACTGGTACCAGGCCGAGCATCGGCCGGAGATGCTCGCGCGCATCGACGAGGTCGCGGCGTTCAACAAGGAGCACGCAGCGGGCTTCGCCGCGGTGCATCTCGACGTCGAGCCCCACCAGCTGGAGGAGAACAAGAACAACCACGCCTTCCTCCCGGAGCTCGCGCAGACCCTGGCCGAAGCCACCGCCCACGCCGCGAGCCTGTGCATGAGCACGAGCGCCGACCTGCCGCGCTTCGCGCTCGACGAGCAGGGCCCGGCGTTCGCGCAGGCGGTACCGCGCCTCTTCGTCATGCTCTACCAGCTGAAGGACAGCTCTCCCGACTGGCTCACCGCCGCCAGCGGCGAGGTCCTCGACCACACCTTCCGGGGCCTCGCCGGCGAGCAGCGCGGGCGTCTCGTCATCAGCCTGCGCATCGAGGACTACCCCGGCACCCTCGAGACCATGATGAGCACACTGGACCAGAAGCACGGCAACGACAGCCGCTACGGCGGCTGGGCGATCCACGACGAGGCCAAGTACCGCGTCCGCTTCCGGCTCTGAAACATTCGTCACGCGGGTGGCGCCATTCGCATGACGCCGCGGTGAACCGGCGCGGGCGAGCGCCGTTGATACCTCGAAGGCACGCGCATCGTGGCGCTGGACCAAGGACAAAGGAAGTCGAGATCATGGGTGACACTGCACTGGCGTTCGGGCTCGCGGATCAGTTCGCCGCCATCGAGGAGCGCGACAGCCGGCGCGAGAACATCTACGCCGCGGTCGACCTGTTCTCGGAGCACAACTTCTGGTCGGGGCTGACCATGAACATGTCGGAGGGCGGGCTCTTCGTCGCCACCCACACGACGGTGCCTTCCGGGACGCGCCTCCTGCTCCATCTCCTCCTTCCCTTCGAGAAGGCCCCGCTGGTCGTCGAGGCCGAGGTGCGCTGGAGCCGCCCCTACAGCGGACAGGCCGACGTGCCGCCCGGCCTCGGGCTCCGGTTCGTCGACGTCGACCCGCCCACGCTGAAGAAGATCAAGAAGTTCGTCGCCACCGTGCGCGAGCCGCTCTTCTACGAGGATTGATCCCGGAATCGAACACGCGAAGACCGTCACGGATCGGGCGCACGGCGCCAGCGAGGTGACGGTCTCGGCTGGCATCGCTCTCGCAACACGACTCCTCGAACCCCCAAGGAGTCGCCATGAAGGAAAAGATTGCGGTCATCGGTCTCGGCTACGTCGGTCTCCCGGTCGCCATCGCGTTCGCGCGCAAGTTCCCCCACACGGTGGGCTTCGACATCAACTGCACTCGCATCGACGAGCTGAAGAAGGGCCACGACCGCAACAACGAGACGTCCACGAGCATTCTGCAGGACACCGCGCTCGAGTTCTCGTGCAACCCGGAGGACCTCGCGACGACCAGCATGTTCGTCGTCGCCGTCCCCACCCCGGTCGACGCGAACAACGTCCCCGACCTCACGCCGCTCGTGAAGGCGTCCGAGTTCGTCGGCAAGCACATCAAGCCCGGCGCGATCGTCTGCTACGAGTCGACCGTCTATCCCGGCGCGACCGAGGAGGTCTGCGGCCCGATCCTCGAGAAGGTCTCCGGCCTCAAGTGCGGCGTCGACTTCAAGCTTGCCTATTCGCCGGAGCGCATCAACCCGGGTGACACCGTCAACACGCTCGAGACGGTCGTGAAGGTCGTCTCCGGCCAGGACGACGAGACCCTCGAGCGCGTCGCCGCGATGTACAGCGGCATCGTCCCCGCGGGCGTCCACAAGGCAACGTCGATCAAGGTCGCGGAGGCCGCCAAGGTCATCGAGAACACGCAGCGCGACATCAACATCGCCCTCATGAACGAGCTCGCGGTCATCTTCGACCGCCTCGGCATCCGCACCATCGACGTCCTCAAGGCCGCCGGCACGAAGTGGAACTTCCTGCCCTTCCGCCCGGGTCTCGTCGGCGGTCACTGCATCGGCGTCGACCCGTACTACCTCACGGCGAAGGCGCAGCAGGTCGGTTACCAGCCCGAGGTCATCCTCGCCGGTCGCCGCATCAACAACAACGTCGCGCCGTTCCTCGCGACGAAGATGACGAAGATGCTCATCGAGAACGACATCCCGGTGAAGCGCGCCCGCGTCGCCATCCTCGGCCTCACCTTCAAGGAAGACGTCAACGACCTCCGCAACAGCAAGGTCCCGGACATCCTGAAGGAGCTCGCGTCCTTCGGTATCGACGCGGTCATCCACGACCCGCACGCCGACCACGCCGAGGCGATGCACGAGTACGGCATCAAGCTCGCGAAGTGGGAGGACATCCGGAACATGGACGGCGTCATCGTCGCGGTCGGTCACAAGGCCTACAAGGACATGGGCCAGGAGAAGCTCCTCTCGCTCGTTCGCCACGGCGGCGTGGTCATCGACGCGAAGAGCATGCTCGACCCCAAGCAGATGGGCGAGCGCGGTCTCCGTTACTGGTCGCTCTGATATCCACTCTTGGCTTGGGAAGATACCTAGAATGTGCGGGATCGTTGCTCACGTCGGTAAGAAGGATTGCGCGCCCATTCTCGTCGACGGTCTCCGCCGGCTCGAATATCGGGGATACGACTCCGCGGGGCTGGCGATCCACAGCGGCCGCGGGATCGAGGTCGTGCGGGCGGTCGGCAAGCTGGTTCATCTCGCCGACGCCCTGAAGAAGAATCCGCTGCCGGGCACGACCGGTATCGGGCATACGCGCTGGGCGACCCACGGTCGGCCCAGCGAACGGAACGCGCACCCGCACACGTCGGGGCCGGTCGCGGTGGTGCACAATGGCATCATCGAGAATCACGCGACGCTGCGCCGCGAGCTCGAGGGGCGTGGGGTTCGCTTCTCGAGCGACACGGACACGGAGATCGTCGCGCACCTGGTCGCCGAGGGGCTGCGTGGCACCCCGCCGGGAACGGCCGGGGCGCTCGAGGATGCGGTGCGCTACGCCCTGTCCCTCGTGCACGGCGCCTACGCGGTCGCGGTGGTCTCGAGCCATGATCCCGACAAGGTCGTCGTCGCGAAGAACGACTCGCCGCTCGTCCTGGGACGCGGCGACGGGTCGTGGCTGGCGGCGAGTGACATCCCGGCCATCCTCATGCACGCCCGTGACATCGTCCTCCTGCAGGACGGCGAGATGGCGACGCTCACCGCCGACCAGGTGTTCATCACGAAGCTCGATGGCACCGAGATCGTCCGCGAGCCGAAGCGCGTCGAGTGGAGCATCGAGGAGGCCGAGAAGGGCGGCTTCGACCACTTCATGATGAAGGAGATCCACGAGCAGCCGAAGGCCGTCGAGGCCACGCTGCGCGGGCGGATCGAGAAGGACGGCAGCGAGGTGACGCTCGAGGGCCTCGGCATCTCCGACGAGCAGGCGAAGAAGGTCGGCCGCGTCTACTTCGTGGCCTGCGGGACGAGCTCGCACTCGGCGATGGTCGGTCGTTACTGGATCGAGCAGCTCGCGCGCGTTCCGGCGACCGTCGAGATTGCCAGCGAAGTTCGGTATCGCGATCCGGTGTTCATGCCCGAGGATCTCGTGATTGCCGTGAGCCAGAGCGGCGAGACCGCCGACACGCTCGCGGCCGTCAAGGCGGCGCGGGCGCAGGGCGCCCGGGTGCTCGCCATCGCCAACGTCCTCGACAGCGCGATCCCGCGCGCGTCCGACGGTGCACTCTACACGCATGCCGGTCCCGAGATCGGCGTTGCTTCCACGAAGTGCTTCACCACGCAGCTCGCCGCGATGCTCATGTTCGCGGTGTGGCTCGGCCGCAAGCGCGGCACCCTCCCCGCGGCCGAGGCGGAGAAGGTCCTCGGCGCCCTCCGGCGCACGCCCGGGCAGATGCGCGAGCTCGTCGCCGGCGCTCCGCACGCGAGCGAGGTCGCGAGGTCGATCAAGGACGCTACCGACGTGCTCTTCCTCGGTCGGGGCACGCAGTTCCCCATCGCGCTCGAGGGAGCGCTCAAGCTGAAGGAGATCTCGTACATCCATGCCGAGGGCTACGCCGCCGGCGAGATGAAGCACGGGCCCATCGCGCTCATCGACGCGAACCTGCCCGTCGTGGTGCTCTGCCCGAAGGACCGTAATCACGAGAAGACGCTCTCGAACCTCCAGGAGGTCCGCGCCCGCGAAGGCCGCGTCATCGTGGTGGCGACGCAGGGCGATGGCGACGCGACGGCGCTCGCGGAGTCGAGCTTCACGCTGCCCGAGACGCACGAGGCGGTGCTGCCGCTGCTCAGCGTGATCCCGCTCCAGCTCCTCAGCTATTACGTGTCGGTCCAGCGCGGGCTCGACGTGGACCAGCCCCGGAACCTCGCGAAGACCGTCACCGTGGAGTGAGCGCTTCGCTCGCGCGCGGCGTGGCGGCAGGGGCTAGCATGGCCTCATGCCGCTCCCGCCGATGCGCGAAGTGCGTACCGTGACGTCGGTGTCCCGGTGGATCGGTCGCGATCCTCGAGCGCCTGCTGGCGGCGCCCGCAGTGGCTGCGCGCCCTGCATTTCAGGGCCTTTCGTGAGCGACACACCTTGTCCCACACGGCACGGCTCGTGCAGCCGGTTCCGTCGGTCATGAAGTCTTTCGTCGCTGCCGTTCTCGCGCTGGGAGCCTTCGCAGGGGCGACGGCGACGGCGAGCAGCGCCCTCGCCTTCTGCCGCTCGACCACGTGCCGGACGACCGCCTCGCACGACTGCGCTACGGACGAGAACACCTGCCCGACCGACGGCGCGAAGCTTTACTGGCCCACGAGCTGCGTCGGCTTCTCGCTGAACCAGCAGGGCACCGAGGCGCTCGATCCGGACGAGACGTTCGCGACGCTCCGCAAGACCTTCCAGGCGTGGACCGAGGTGGACTGCCCGGGCGGCGGCCGCGCGTCGATCACGTTCGAGGAGCGCGGCCCGGTGAGCTGCCACAAGAGCGAGTACAACAAGGAAGGGCACAACCTGAACGTCGTGCTCTTCCAGGACAACGACTGGAAGTACCGCGGTATCGACGCGACGCTCGCGAAGACGAGCGTGACGTACAACGACCAGACCGGCGAGATCTACGATGCGGACATCGAGATCAACACCGCCAACAACAACATGACGATCTCGGATCCGCCGAAGAAGGTCGCGTACGACCTCCAGGCGATCATCACTCACGAGGTCGGTCACTTCATCGGCATCGCGCACTCCGGCGACGACTCGTCGGTCATGGCGCCGACGTACTCGCCCGGCTCGATCGCGCAGCGCACGCTGACTCCCGACGACATCGAGGCGGTCTGCGCGATCTATCCGCCGAACAGCGGCGTCGTTTGCGACCCCGAGCCGCGCGGCGGCTTCAGCGAGTCGTGCGCCTCGCCGGTGGAGACGAGATCAGGCGTCTGCAGCGCGGCGCCCCTCGCGAAGGATGCGGGCGGCGCGGGTACGGCATCGTTCGCGGTGATGGGGCTCGGGGCACTGGCGGTGGCGCGGCGCGTCCGCTCTTCTCGGAGAAAATCATGACCTTTCGTTCCCTTCTCGGGCTCGCGCTCACCGGCGCGGCCCTCTTCGCCGGCGTCGGCACGCAGGGCTGCTCGTCGACCACCTCTGCCTCGGACACGGGCGTCCACTGCACGCCGGGCGCGTACGTCTTCTGCCGCTGCGCCGACAAGGGCGAGGGCACGAAGCTGTGCCGCCCCGACGGCGTCAGCTTCGAGGCGTGCGCCACCGGCGCGGCCGGCGAGTGCGTCGGCGGTGAGGACATCACCGATCCGCAGACCGGCGAGCCGGTCGACCCGCCCGACGACAAGGACAGCGGGACCGTGACGCCCACCGCCAAGGTCGACGCGTGCCCCGGCCAACCTACCGCGGTGAGCAGCACCGCGCTCGTCACCGAGGGCGACACGACGGGCGCCGCGGACAAGGCGAAGGGCAAGCCCGGAGCGTGCACGGCCGGCGGCGGGGGGCCCGACCACATCTATCACCTGCAGCCGACCGCGACCGGCGCGCTCGCCATCAAGGTGCAGGGGCTCGGCACGTTGAACCCGACGGTCTACCTGCGCTCTTCGTGCGAGGACGAGGCCTCGCAGCTCTCGTGCGCCGAGACCACGGGCCCGGGCGGGGCCGAGCAGCTGCGCTACGAGGTCGTCACCGGCCGCGACTACTACCTGTTCGTCGACGGCGCGTCGGGGAGCGCCGGCAAGTATGCCGTCGACCTCAAGCTAACGCCCGGTCCGGTGTGCGGGGACATGAAGATCGACACCGGCGAGGCGTGCGACGACGGCAACAAGGTGGACGGCGACGGATGCTCGCCGGGCTGCAACGCGGTCAACGGCGATCCGGCGTCCGGGGGCAGCTGTCCCGGGCAGGCCGTGCACGTCTGGCCGGGCCGCAGCGTCAGCGGTACGGGCTCCACGGTGGGCTACGTCAATACGTTCACGAAGACCGGCAGCTCGTGCACGGTGAGCGCGAGCGATCTCAACACCTCCTTCGACCACGTCTATGCGGTGACGGCGCACGGCGCGGGCACGCTCAAGGTGACGCTGACGCCGGAGTCGGCGTTCAACGCGATGCTCGTCGCGCGGCGGACGTGCGCCGATGCCGCGACGCAGGGCACGGACATGTGCGCCAACGCGGGCAGCAACGGCGCGGTCGAGACGATGAGCTTTCCCGTGACGAGCGGCCAGACCGTCTACGTCGCTGCGGACGGCGTGCTGGGCCAGAAGGGCACGTACAGCATCAAGTTCGAGCTCTGAGGGCGAGCGGCCGCGGCCGGCACGCGGAGTGCTTTTCGACCTACGGGGCGGTCCCGAGCGGGGCGGAAAGGACGCAATGACCGAAGAGAAGAAACTGAACCGGAGCGAGGGCTCCGCCGCCGAAGAGGCCTTGAGCACCGACGCGCCCGAGACGGCGGACCGCGATGGCGAGCGTCGAGAGGGGCGGGCGGACGAGCGGGAGGCCAATGGCGAGCCTGCCGCCACCGAGGCGTTTGCGGACGCGGCGGCGCGCCACGTCGACGAGCGCTCCCCGGCCGGGAGCGCGATAGCCCCGCAGGCACCCGGGATGCAACGAGGGAAGTCATGAGCGACCCGAACAAGCCGGAGCTGCCGTCCCATCCGAACGATCCCTCGAGCCCGCGGGAGATCGAGAACCCTGGTGATCCGGGGTTCCCGGTCCTCGTGCCGCCCGAGCCGGCGGTGCTCCCGAACCAGACCTCGCCGCAGCCGTTCACGCCGGACGTTCCGGACGAGACGCAGACGAACGAGCGTACCCGCGCCAACTAGCGGCGCTGGCAGCTAGACGACGGGGGGCGTGCGCTTCCGCGCCTTCGGGAGCGGCAAGCGCACGCGCAGCTGCGGGTGGACATGGCCGTGCGGGTGCTCGTGCGGCGCATGCTCGTCGTGTGAGTGCGGATGGTCGTCGTGATCGTGCGAGTGCAGGTGCACGTGGAGGCCGGCCTTCGCGGTGCGCGCCGCCGCCACGAGCTCGATGGCGCCATGCTTCACGCCACGCGTCGCGAAGAGGCGATCGGCGAAGCGGCGCAGCTCGTCGGCGGGGCCTTGCAGGATCATCACCTCGAGCCGGTGGGCCGCGTCGAGGTGCACGTGCATCGACGAGCGGACCTTGTCGCCGAGACCGTGCTGCAAGGTCACGAGCCGTTCGGTGAGATCGCGGACGCGGTGGTCGTACACGAGCGTGACGGTGGCGACGGCATCGGAGCCGCTCGCGACCTCGTCGCGGGTCACCTCCGCCCGCGCGAGATCGCGCAGCACCTCGGAACGGGTGCTGTCGCGACGCTTCACGACGGCATCGAAGGAGCGCAAGAGCGAGGCCTCCATCGCCACCCCGAACCGCACCAGGCTGTCCCGCTTCACCACGCCCGCACTCTAGCCGCGAGACATCGATCGCCCGGGAAAAAGCGTTCCGCTGGCCTCCTGCGGGTGCCTCGACTATTCCAGGCCTCGTGAAGTTCGTTGATTCGTGTCGGGTGGATGTGCTCGCCGGTCGTGGCGGTAACGGTTCGGTCGCGTTCCGGCGCGAGAAGTTCGTCCCGTTCGGCGGCCCTTCGGGCGGCGACGGCGGGCGCGGCGCCGACATCGTGTTCGTCGCCGATCCGGGCCTCGCGACCCTCCTCGACCTCACCTACGGCCGCACGCTCCGCGGCGAGCACGGCGAGCACGGACAGGGAGCCGACTGCTACGGGCGGGCCGCGAAGGAGCTGACGGTGCGGGTGCCGGTCGGCACGCAGGTCTTCGACCGGGACACCGACAAGCTGCTCTACGACATCGACGAGCCCGGCAAGCGGGTGGTCGTGGCGCGCGGCGGCAAGGGCGGCCGCGGCAACATCCACTTCGCGACGCCGTTCGACCGCGCGCCTCGGCGGTCGGAGCCGGGCGAGCTCGGCGAGGAGAAGAAGCTCCGGCTCGAGCTCAAGGTGATGGCCGACGTAGGCCTGTTGGGCTTCCCCAACGTCGGCAAGTCGACCTTCATCCGCGCCGTCTCGCGCGCGCAGCCGAAGGTCGCCGATTATCCGTTCACGACGCTCACGCCTCATCTCGGCGTGGTGCGCGTCGGCGACGAGGCCACGTTCGTGCTCGCCGACATTCCCGGGCTCATCCCGGGGGCGGCCGAGGGCGCGGGGCTCGGCCACCGGTTCCTGAAGCACGTCGAGCGCTGCCGCGCGCTGCTCCACCTGATCACGCTCGACCCGACCGAGGGGCGGGATCCGCTCGCCGACTACGACGCGCTCCGGAACGAGCTCGCGGTGTTCGATCCGGAGCTGTCGAAGCGCCCCGAGATCGTCGCCATGTCCAAGGCCGACATCACCGAGGTCCGCGAGGCGTACCCGGCGCTGAAGGCGCAGTTCGCCAAGCGCAAGGTGAAGCTCCGTCTCGTGTCGGCGGCCACCGGCGAGGGCATCAAGGAGCTGAGCGCCGACCTGTACCGCCTCGTGATGGGCAAGGAGATCGAGGACTGGGAGCTCCCCCGCGCCCCGCGCGTCGCCGAGGCCGAGGAGGTCGTCGAGGACGAGAAGCCCGCCCGCGCGGCGGCCAGGCCCAAGAAGAAGGCAGCGCCGGCGACGAAGAAGAGCAAGACGCCCGCCACGAAGAAGGCGGCGCCCGCCAGGAAGAAGGCGGCGCCCGCCAAGAAGAAGGCGGCGCCCACCAGGAAGAAGGCGGCGCCCGCCAGGAAGAAGGCGGCGCCGGCGAAGAAGAAGAGCAAGGGGCCCGCCAAGAAGAAGGCGGCGCCCGCGCGGAAGAAGGCAACCGTCGCCCGGAAGAAGCCGAAGGGCCGTCGTTGAGCGACAAGACCGAGGAACCGACCGCAAAGAAGCTCCGCCAGGCGCAGGAGGAGGGCAACAGCCCGATCTCCTCGTTTGCGAGCCAGGCGATCGCGTTCCTCGCCGCCGTCGCGGTGGCCCCCGCGGCGGTGCGGGCGCTCGCCACGACGGCGTCAGGCGATCTTCGCGCCGCGATCGGCCGCGCCGCGGACGCCGAGGTCACGATCGCGTTCGACCCGTTGCCGATCGCGGTCTCCGTGGCCACCCTCGCGACGCCCATCCTCGTCGCGGCCGGGGCGGCGGCGGCGGTGACCGCCGTGGTGCAGTCGGGCGGCATCATCGCCACGAAGCGTCTCCAGCCGAAGCTCGAGCGCCTGAACGTGTTCGCCGGTTTCGGACAGCTCTTCCAGCTCTCGCGCCTCGTCACCATCGCGCGCTCGGCGCTCTTCGGGGCGGCGGTTTCGTACTTCGCGTACGACGCGCTCCGCTCGCACGCCGGAGATCTGGCGCGCACCGCCGGGCGGCTGCCCGAGGCCGCCGCGCTCGCCGGCGTCGTGGCGATCGACGTCGTCGAGCGCTCGGCCATCCTCGGCGTCTTCCTGGCGGTGCTCGACGTCGTCGTCACCCGTCAGACCTGGCGGAAGAAGCTCATGATGAGCAAGTCGGACGTGAAGCGTGAGCACAAGGAGAGCGAGGGTGACCCCCAGCTCAAGTCGGCGCGAGAGCGCGCCCATCACGAGATGCTCGCGTCGGCCACCGTCGCGAACGTCCAGAAAGCAACGGTCGTCGTCGTGAATCCCGTGCATATTGCATGTGCCCTCCGCTACGAGGAGTCGCCCGATGACGGCACGGCGGGCGACGAGGCCCCGGTGCTCGTCGCCTCCGGGCACGGTGACCTCGCCAGGCAGATCGTGGCGGCGGCCCGCGCCTACGGCATCCCGGTCCTCCAGGACATCCCCCTCGCCCGGGCCCTCGTGGAGCTCGAGGTGGGCAGCGCGATCCCGGAGGCCCTCTACGAGGCGGTCGCCGAGATCCTGCGCGAAGCGTGGGATGAGTCGGCCGACGCCTAGCGGCGGATCTGCTCGGGGCGCCCGACGGAGGCATAGAGCTTCGCAAGGAAGGCGAGACAGGCCTGCGCCCCGCGCTCGTCGTTGGCGCGCCGAGCGCGCGAGAGCGCGTCCATGCCCTCGAGCAACGCCTCCTGCGGACGCCCCGCCACCGACAGCGCAACGCCCAGCGCGAGCGACGTCTGGCAGCGCAGCGCATGATCCTCCGGGTCGAGCGAGGTGCGGGTGCGGCGGAGCACACGGAGGGCGTCGGCGATGTCACCGCGCCCGAGCCGCGCCATCGCGCCCATGCGCTCGGCGAAGCGGGGGCTCTCGCCGGTCGCCCTGAGGCCGTCGACCCAGCGTTCGAGCAGCGCGTTGTCGGCGCTGAGGAGCGCGTCGCGTGCGAGCTCGCCGAGGCGCGCCGCGACGTTCGTCCCGCCTGCTGCGCCGCTCGCCGGGACCTCCGCGTCGTCGAGCGCCGCCAGCGCGGGGCTCGCGATGGGCGTGCCGGCGATGGCGCTCATCGGCGCCAGGTCGTCGCGGGTGAGCCGCGGCGGCTCGGAGTCATGCGTGTTGCCCGACACGTCGAAGGGCTGGAGCGACGAGGGCGGCACGTCGTCCTCATCGGGCTCCCGCGTGTACGCGATCGTCGGGGGCGCGATGCTCATCGTCAGCGCCGCCGCGGGGCGATCGGCGGAGAGCTCGGCGGTGTGCGCGAGCACCTCGAGCGCCGCCGCCTCGCACGAGGCATCGACGTTGCGCGCGAACGCGACGAGCTGGGTCGTGCTGCCCGCGAGACGCGCGTGGGTGGTCGCGCGCGCGGCGGCGAGCAGGATGCGGGAGGCGCGCGTCACGTCGCCCGCCTCCGTCGCGTGCCACGCCGCCTCGGCGCGTCCGAGCGCGCCCTCCTCGTCCTCGAGGACGTCGGCGGCCGCCGAGTGGAGCGCGCCGCGCACGTCCGCCTCGAGCAGCGAGGCGAGCGCCTCGCGATGCGTGCGTGACGGGAGCGCCACCCAGTCCTCCTGGGTGTCGACGAGCCAGCGGCCGCGGATCAGCTCCTCGAGCACGAGCTCGACGTCCAGCGCGAGGCCCGCCTTGGCGACCTGCCCCACGAGGCCCGCCTGTCCTGCTTGGTCGAGCACGCGCGCGAGACGCGTCACCTTTGCCTCGCCGCCAAGGAGCGCGATGAGGCAGAGGAGAGTGCGGCACGCCGCGTTCTCGTCGCGCGCGCGGAGGGTGATCCATTCGGCGGCGTCGCGCCTCTTGCCGCGGCCGGACGCGCGGCCCCGCGGGGTCGCATGGTCGCCGTCCCACCGGAGGTCCCCGGTCACGATCCCGAAGGCCACCGCCTCGACGACGCCGAGCGGGACGTTGCCGCCGAGCTTCGCCCAGCGCCGCCGCGCGACGAGGTCGAGGGCGTCGTTCGTGCAGCCGCCGGCGAGGCTCTCGGCGTCCGGCGCCGCGAGGGGTCCGAGCAGCAGCTGTCCGGCACGCGGCAGGCTCGCGAGGGCGTGAGGCACCTTCCCCGCCGCGTTGGAGCGCACCACGATGGCCGTGGCGCTCCCCTCGGCCCGTGCCGCCGCGGCGCACGCCTCGAGGGTCGCGGGGTCGAGCTGCGCCGCGTCGTCGAGGAGGAGGAGCCCCCTCGCGGACGAGGCATCGGCCGCGCGATCGTCGCCCGTCGAGAGGAAGGCGCGAACGAGCTGGGCGGCGACCTCGATCGAGACGCCGTCCCCGCCGACGAGCCGCTCGAGCGAGGGCGCGAGCTCGCGGAGCATCTCGCTCCGCTCGCGCGTGGCCGACCGTGCGAACGCCCGGCGGAGCGCACCGAGCGGCTCCAGACCGGAGCCCGAAGGCGTCACGTGGAGCGCGTGCGCCGAGCGGGCGGCGAGCTCGGTCAGCCAGCGGGTGCCGCCCATCCCGGGCTCGGCCCGCAGGACGAAGAGCGATCCGGACGGCAGCGTTCCCTCGGGGGGCGCGGTGCCGGCGAGCGGCGCCACGCGCATCCGCCAGAGCTCCTCGACCGCCTGGCGACGCCACGGGCGGTGCCGGTCGAGGCGTACGCCGCGCACCTTGAGCGCGCCGTCCCGCGCGATCCGGCTGCCCGCCGCGAGGAGCTCGCCCGACCGCAGCGCGCGCATCGTCTGGGCGCACAGGACCTCCCCCGGCTCGGCGGCGGAGGCGAGCGCCGAGGCGGCGACGAGCGGAGCGCCCCACGCGAGCGTGCCGAGCGATCCGTCATCGGCGACCCGGCGCAGGTCACCCTCGGCGATGCCGACGCTCCACGCGGGCTCTCCGTCCTCGTGGTCCGCGCCGCGCGTCTCGAGGAGGCTCAGCGCGCCGGCGAGGCGGTCGGGCGGGAACGCGAACGACACCCGGCCCGCGTCCCACGCCACGATCTCTGCCCCGTGCACCTTGCTACGCGCCGCGAGGGCCCGCGCGCGCTCGAGGAACGTGCGCCCTGGACCGCCCACCGCACGGAAGCTGATGACGATGCGCGAGTCCAACCGGGCGGCCGACCGTCAGATGCGGATGCGCTTCTTCAGCGCGGCGAGCTCGTCGTCGATCTCGGCGTCCTTCTTGGAGCCGCCGACGCCGCCCCCGCCGCCACCGCGCTCGAGATCGCGGAACTTCGCCTCGAGGTCCTTCTCGGCGGGGCCGCTGCCGAGCGCGTCCTCGACCTCTGCCATCGCGAGGCCTTCCTGTTCGCGGCCCTCGATCTTCTCTTCCATGCGGCGGAAGTTGTCGAAGGCACTGGAGCTGCCACGCGCCCCGAGCGACTCGGCGCCGCCGCCGGAGCGGGCCTGCTGCGCGCGGGCGGCGATGGTGCCCTTGCGCAGCTTCAGCTCCTCGAGCTTCTGCTCCATGCGCTCGAGCTCGTCCTTCATCTTGTGAACGACGTCGTACTGATCGGCGCGCGCCTTCTCGGCCTGGACCGCCTCGTTCTCGACGCGCTTCTTCTGCTTGAGCGCCTCACGCGCGAGCGCCTCGTCCTCGCTCTTCAGCGCGAGCTCCGCGCGCTTCTCCCACTTTTCGACCTCGCTCCGGAGGTCGGCGGATTTCTTGCGCAGCTGCTTTTCGTTGGCCAGCGCGGTGACGACGTCCTGACGGCCCGCCTTCAGCTGCTCGGCCATCTCTTCGAGATTGAGCTCGAGGAGCTTCTTGTCGTCCTCGGCCTTGTCGAGCATCGAGTTGACGTTGCTCGAGATCACCTTGCCCATGCGGTCGAAGATGCCCATCGGGGCTATGATAGGGTTCGGTCCTACCCTCCGCCCGGGAAAAAACATGCCCACGTGCAAGGAATGCGAGAACGAGGTCGACGCGCTCGTCTCGGTGAAGGTCGAAGGAAAGACGAAGAAGCTGTGCGAGGACTGCGCCGACCGCGCCCGTGAGACCGCCGAGATCGCGGAGGCGAGCGAGTCCGTGGTGCAGAACATGATGGGCTTCAAGGGCCGCCGGTAGCGGCGCCTTCGACCGAGAGCTCGCCAAGACGCCAAGGCGCCAAGACGCCAGGATTTTTGGATGGGTCCTCGCGAACCTGGCCGGTCGACGCGAGCTTTCGGGCTCGCGACGACGCAGACCAGATCGTGGAGGCTTGGCGCCTTGGCGTCTTGGCGCTTTCTCGTTAGCCGACGTTGCGATTCAGGATGTGGATGGCGTGTCCCAGCCCGTTCTGCGCCGCTTCCATCATGCCCTCGCCCAGCGTCGGGTGCGGGTGGATGGTCAGGCCGAGGTCCTCGAGGAAGGCGTGCATCTCCAGGGCGAGCGCGCCCTCGCTGATGAGGTCGCTCGCCTCCGGGCCCACGATGTGGACGCCCAGGAGCTCGTTCGTCTTCTTGTCGGCGACGACCTTGAAGAAGCCTTCCGTCTCGTTCACCGCCATCGCCCGGCCGAGCGCCGCAAACGGGAACTTGCCGATCCGCACGTCGATGCCCTTCTCCTTCGCCTGCGCCTCGCTGAGGCCGGCGACGGCGATCTCGGGGTCGGTGAAGATCGCGGCCGGCATCGCGACCCAGTCCTTCGCAGCCTTCAGGCCGGCGATGACCTCGGCGACGACCTCGCCCTCCTTCGTCGCCTTGTGCGCGAGCATCGGCATGCCGCTCACGTCGCCGATCGCGTAGATGCCGTCGATGTTCGTCTTGCCCGAGATGTCGGTGGGGACGAAGCCGCGCTCGACCTTCACGCCGATCTCCTCGAGACCGAGGTTGCCGCCGTTCGGGCGCATGCCGACCGCGACGAGCACCACGTCGGTCACGAGCGTCTCGGTCTTGCCGCCGCCCATGTCGATGCGCACCGCGACGGATCCGTCCTTGTTCTTCTCGTAGCCCTTCGCCATCGCGTTCTTGAAGATCTTGGCGCCCGTCTTGACGAGCTTCTTCTCGACGACGGCAGTGCACTCGGGATCGACGCCCGGCAGCAGCGAGCCGGTCGCCTCGACCACGGTGAGCTCGGCGCCGAGCTTCTGGTAGACCATGCCGAGCTCGAGGCCGATGACGCCGCCGCCGATGACGAGCAGGCGCTTCGGGACCTCGCGGAGGCTGACCGCCTCCTTCGCGCCGATGATCTGCTTGCCGTCGAACTTGAAGCTCGGGATCTCGATGGTCGACGAGCCGGTGGCGATGACGATCGCCTTGGTGGCCTCGATGGTCTCGGTGCCGCCCTCCTTCGTCTTGACCTGCACGGTGCGCGGGCCGGTGACGCGGGCTTCGCCCATCACGAGCTCGACGCCGTTGCCGCGGAAGAGGCCGCGCACGCCGCCGGTGAGCTTCTTGACGATGCCGTCCTTCCAGTCCTGCATCTTGTTCGAGTCGACCTCGAGGCCCTTCGACAGGATGCCCATGGTGGCGCCATGGTCCTTCACCTTCTCGTAGGTGTGGCTCGCTGCGATGAGCGCCTTCGACGGGACGCAGCCCCAGTTCAGGCAGACGCCGCCGACCTCCTCCTTCTCGATGCAGATGACCTTCTGCTTCAACTGACCGAGACGGATCGCGCACGGGTAGCCGCCAGGTCCGCCGCCGATCACCACCACATCGCAGGTTCGATTCGCCATGGTTCTTCCTTGCCTTAGGGCCGGTGTACCCGAAGGAGAAGAGCGAGGCGAGCGTGAACTTGTGCCGCTCGTCAGCCGTGCGAGGGCGCCGGCGGAAGGCTCATGAGCTCCGCCTTCTGCGCCTCGAGATGAAGCGGGACGCGCGCGTAGACGTCGTCGAACAGGCTCTCGCGAACCGGCGGGCCGGCGGCCTCGACCTCGTTCACGGCGGCCGCGATCTCCTGCGTGAGCTCCTGTTCGAGCTGCTTCTCGTGGGCGTCGTCGATGAGCCCGAGCTTCCGGAGGTGCTTCTGCAGGCGGTCGACGGGATCCTTCTTCTTCCACGACTCGACCTCGGCGTCCGAGCGGTAGCGCGTCGGGTCGTCGCTCGTGGAGTGCGCTCCGATGCGGTACGTGAGCGCCTCGATGAAGGTGGGACCGCCGCCGGAGCGCGCGCGCGCCGTCGCGTCGGACAGCACCTTCATCATCGCGAGCAGATCGTTGCCGTCGACGCGCACGCTCGGGATGCCGTACGAGCGGCCCTTCACCGCGATGGTCCGCGCCGCGGTCTGGCGCGCCGTCGGCACGCTGATCGACCAGTGGTTGTTCTGGCAGATGAGCACCGCCGGGACCTGGAACGTCGCTGCGAAGTGCATGGCAATGTGGAAGTCCGGCTGGCTCGTCGCGCCGTCGCCGCAGAAGCCGAAGGCGACGTTCGGCTCCTTCTTCAGCTTCATGGCGTGCGCGGTTCCGACCGCCTGCGGGACCTGCGGGCCGATGCACGACGACCAGCTCACCTGGTGGACGCGCTTGCCCGCCTGGTGGCTCGGCATCTGCCGGCCCTTCTGCACGTCGGCGCCGTTGCCGAACACCTGGGCGATGAACGTCTTCAGCGGGAAGCCGCGCACCAGCATGACGCTCTGCTCGCGGAGCGCCGGGAACACCCAGTCGTTCTCCTTCGCGACGAGACCGGTCGCGATCGGCACGGCCTCCTGGCCGGTGCATGCGCCGTAGAAGCCGACGCGCCCCTGACGCTGCAGGAGGATCATTCGCGCGTCGAGCAGACGGAGGCGCCGGAGATGGCGGTACGCCGCCATCAGCACCTCGGGCGCGATGCCCGGGTCGACCGCGGGGTCCGCGGAGCCGTCGTCACGGAGAACGGTGAAGAGGCCGACGTCCGGGTCGGAGTCCTTCAGCGACGCATTCGGTTCGGTGATCATCGGGAGCCTCTCAGCCGCCGTCGGCCGTGTACGCACACGCTCCATACCACGCAGGAAGACCGGTGAAGCTGATACGGCACGACTCGCCGGTGGGGCATCCGCCCTTCCCCGCGCCGGCATCGACGAGCCCCGCGTCGTACGGGCTCACCGTGTTCGGAAGCAGGCACACGGTGCGGCAGATGCTCGTCGTCGCGCCGGCGCAGACGAAGCCGTCGGCGCACTCGTTTGCGAAGCTGCACGGCTCGCGGTTGCCCTTCCCGAAGGAGGCGATGCAGCTCGCCGAGCCCGACGGGTCCTCGACCAGGCAGGTGTCGCCCGCCTTGCAGGGCTCGACCTGGAACGGCTGGCAGCGCTGCCGGTAGCTACACACTTCGTAGAGCGGCTGGTTCTTGTCGTCGACCAGCGTGAGATCGCACGCGCCGGTAATCCCTTCGGGATCGCTCTTGCCGCATGCCTTGTCGTCGCAACACGCCGGCGAGCAGCGCCCGGTCTGCGGGCCGCCGTCCTCGCACAGGTTGCCGACGCACGTGAGGCCGGGCAAGCACGGATTACCGGTGGCGTTGTTCGCGCAGCACGCGCGGCCGATGCCGAGCTGCTGGCTGCCCTGGACGGGAACGCACCGCGCCTTCGTGCCGTCGATCACGCACTCCTGCTTGCTGCCTTTCGCGTCATCGGGGCAGTCCTGGAGGACGACGTCGCAGACCCCGGTGACCGGTGAGCCGTCCGGCGCGCAGTGGCCGCCCTGGATCGGTCCCGCGTCAGCATCCTGGGGACGCGCGTCCACCCCGCCGTCGTGCACGGACGTGTCGGCTGCCGCGTCGGGCGGCACGTCCTCGGGCATCGACGACGAGCTACACGCGACGATCGCCGCTGCAGCGTGCAGGGCGACGAGGGGAATCAGTACGAGGAAGAGCGGGCGCCGCGTGCGCCGTGAGGCTCCATCCGGTCCGCTGCTCTTGCCCATACGTGCCTCCCCTGCGCAGGTCGCGGTCGCGTTCAGTAGTAGCGAGTCACTCCGCGTTGGCGGCGTCCAGGACCAGCAGCGGCGACGCATTGCGTGGTCGCTGGATCGAGCTGTGAGGCGCCGATACCGGCGTCCCTGTCGGCTTCGCTGTCGGCTCGTCCTTCACGCAGGACGAACAGCCGCCGAGGGCACTTGCCAGTGAGAAAACGAGAACGGCGGCGGGGAATGCTCCCCGCCGCTCGTTCGCATCGCGCTTACGCGCCACGTCGTTGCTCAGCCGCCGTCAGCCGCGGGGCTCGCGACGCACAGGGCGACGATCGGGAGCTCGAAGCTGTACTGGACGCCGCCGCCCGTGCCGCCGCAGGTCTTGCAGACGTCGCCGAGGTCGTTGCAGGCCTTGAGGTAGTTGTTGACCTTGGCCGTGGTGCACGCCGTGCCGAGGGTCTCCGTCTGCGCCTTGCACGCGCCGCTCTGGGCCGCCGTGTTGCACGCCTGGGTCGGGCCGCCCGCGCAGTCCTGACACGCGAAGCTGAGGCAGGTGTCCCACTCGGAGTAGGCCTTGCCGCACGCGTCGCTGCCGGAGACGAGCGTCATGCAGGCGCCCGTGTTGAGGACGGTCGTGGTCTCGGTGCCGATCGTCACGTCGGAGACGATCGCCGCCCACATGGCCGCGCTGCCGGAGCCGAACGCACACGACTTGCAGTTCGCGCTGACGCCGGCGACGGTGCTGAGCTGGTCGAGCGTGGTGACCGTGCCGGCCTTGACCGCCTGCTCCATCGCGATGAGGTCGGCGTCGGCGCACGCGCCGGTGACGGCCGGGTTCGGCGACTTGTACGGGAGGTCGCTCGTGTCGACCGTGTCCGTGATCGGGCACGTCGCGGCGCCCGCTTCCTCGGTCGGCTCGTTCGTGTCGGCGCGGTTCGCGTCCTTCACGGCCGCGTCGGAGGCGTCGCCGCCGACCTCGACGTTGGTGGTCGAGGAGCAGCCAGCGGCCGCCATCGAGATCATGAGGCCCGAAAGGGCGGTGACACTAGCGAGCGCGAAAACCTTCTTGACCATCTGATAGCCTCCTACTGCTTCCCGCGACGCCGTTCGCCGCAAGCTATTTCCCGAAACTGCCGTGACGTACCGCGACGTGCGCAGAGCCCTCAAGGCGCGCGCACGCTACCGACCTGTAACCTCATCGTCAAGGAGTTCCCTGGCGATCCGGTATGTGATTGGGTGCGAGGTTCTGGGGGTATGACATACCGTTCCGAGCCGTTAGATTTCTAACGGTCACCACGGACAGCGTGGGCTGAAACATCCAGCCAGCACGGCCGCCGAGGCCGTCTTCCGCCGGGATCGACGGGAGACATGCGACGAGACTGCACGAGCCGTGCCGCATCACGGCGGAGGCGGGGGCGGCGCGGCCAGGCGCTGCACGCAGTAGAAGAGGGCCGCGGCCAGGACGGCCGCCTCCAGCTTTCCGAAGTTCTCGGCCATGCGATGGAGGCGCTCGAGGGCGAGCCCGTCGGCGCCGACGCCGCGGATCGCGCCGCCCTGGTGGAGCGCGGCGATCCGGGGCGAGAGCCAGGTGGCGACCGCGATGGCGAGGCCCGCCGCCGTCGTGAGGTACATCACGCGGGCCAGGGCGGGCTTGCTGATCCGCCCGCTGCCGCGCGCGAGGAACGCCTCGGCGGCGAGCGCGATCACCGCGCACGCGATGGCTACGAGGTCGAAGCGGCGGAACACCTGGGTCATCGCGTCGGCGCTGCCCGGCGCCGGTACCACGCTGAACACGATGGGCGCCACGATCGCGCCGAGCACCACGAGGCCACTCGCCCACATGCCGATCGCGGCGAGCTGCAGGGACGCGACCACGGTGACCGTCATGCCTGAAGGGGGGCGGCTCTTCATAGGACCATCCGTACACCATGGTCGCGGTCGCGCGTGCCGATCTCGAGCGCGCCGGCGCGTGAGGTCACGACGGCCTTTGGCTTGCCAGGCAGCGCCAGCTCGAGGCGGACCCGCGCCAGCTTCGTGTCGAGCAGGTAGGTGAGCGCGCCGGAGGGGTTGGCGAGATGGAGGCCGACGAAGTCGTCGGTCTCGGCGCTGAGCTCGGCCTGCACCTCGATCGCCCGGCTGGCGGCATGGACCTCGAAGCGGCGCAGCGAGACCGAGCCGCGGTTCTTTCCGAACAGCTCGCCGGCGTTGAGATCGAACGTCTGGCCCTGCCAACGGACGAAGACCGCGGTGAGCATCGGCGAGAGCAGCACCGGCCCCATGCGCACGCGCGACGTCGCGGCCTCGAACACGAGGTCGTCCGCGCCGTCCCACGTGTTGCAGTGCGCCCACGCGTAGAAGCGGGGCATCGCGGAGCCCCAGTGATGGCCGACCATGGCCGGCCAGCCGTCGAGCGACCACCGCTCGGGCGGCGCGCCGTCCCCACGCGTCACGTCGACGGTGCCGCTCGCTCGCGTGTCGGAGAGCGGCGACACGAGCTTCGAGGGCGGCAAGGACGTGCGGTAGAGCCACGCGTGCGGCAGGTGGCGGATCGGCGCGGCGCGCGGGCCCGACGTCTCGAGGTCCCACGCGAGCTTGCGAGGACCGCTCGTCAGCGCGCCCACCGCGTGACGCAGCGTGAGGCGGCACGCGTCGACCTCGACGTCGAGCGTGCCGCGCGCGAACCGGGCCCCGGCAAGCGGAACGACGACCTTGGTCGCGACGTGGCCGTGGTCACGGTCGAACGCGATCGACCATGCCTCCGCGACGGGTGGCACCGCGGGATCGGTCGGCACGAGGAGCGCGATCTTCGTCGTGAACGCGCGGCGACCGCCCGGCTCGTGCGCGACGAAGAACCAGCTCTCGACGTGCCCTGCGTCCTTGCCGGCGCGGTACCGGAGATCGAGGAGGTCGGCCGGGAGGTTCACGCGCTCCCCTTCCCGCCTGCTGCCGGTCCGTCGAGCCGTGCGAGCGCTTCCGCGACGAGCTCGGGATCGACCATGCCCTCGGGCAGCGCCTCGATCGCGGCCCGCGCCTCGCGCAGGCGCGCCCGCCCGGCGGCGACCACCGCGCCGCCCAGCACGTCGGGGCGCGTGGCGCGCAGGTCGTCCAGGATCTCGCGGACCGCCCGCGGGTGACCGAGCCGGGCCAGCGCGATCTTCGCGTGGAAGACGCACGTGTCCTTCACGAGGCGGGCGAGACCCCACGCGCGGCGCTCGAGATGAGGGCGCGCCTCGGCGAGGCCGAGCTCTCCGACGAGCTCGACGGCGGCGCGCTCGTCTTCCTTCTCGAGCGCGTCGGCGCCGATCTTGTCGCCGCGGACGACGCGGAGGAGCAGCCCATGGCCGGCGTGGTCTCCCGACTTGGCGAGCACGATGGCGGCGGCGAGGCGAAGGTGCGGGCTCTTCGTCTCGAGAAGCGCGTGCGCGCGCTCGAGCACGCGCGTGTCGGCCGCCGTGCCTGCATCGATCCGCTCCTCGGCGATGCGGAGCGCGATGTGCACGACCGCGTCGTCGTCGTCCTTCGTCGCGCGGACGAGCTGGTCGGCGATCTCGCGGTCGTCCTTCGTGACGCGGCAGAACGCGATGATCGCCTGGTAACGCATCTCGGGCCGCTTGTCGGTGAGCGCCCGGCAGAGACGGGGGAGCGCACGGGCGTCGGCCAGCTCGCCGAGCGCGGTCAGCGCCATCTGGCGGACGTACGCGTCGTCGTCGTCGACGCCGCGCAGGAGGGCGGGCACCGCGCTCGTCGCCACGAGATCCGCGAGGCCGACCGCGGCGGCGGCACGGACCTTCGCGACCTGGTCCGACAGCCGCTCCTCGAGGCGCGGGATGGCGCGTTCCCGCACCGATGCGTCCGCGCGCGCGTGCCGGAGGAGATCGTGGATGGCGGAGGCGCGCACCTCGCCCTTCGTGCTGTCGAGATCGCGGAAGCTCGCCTCGAGCGTGCGGGGGAGCGGCGGCGGGGCGAGCATGGGGGGCGGCCCCTTCTTAGTGCCCGGAGCCGCCGCGGGCAAACGACGGATCGAATGCGCGCCCGGCGATCATGAGGGCGACGCTCGTGACGAACACGCTGCCGGCGCCCACGAAGAGCACGTGGGGGGCGCGGAGCATCGCCGAGACGCCCTGGTCGAGGATCGATCCAAGGGACACGCCGTCGCGCGTGCCGAACCCGACGAACGCGAGCGCCGCCTCGCTGACGACCACCGCCGCGCCCGTCGAGCCGAGCTGCACGGCGACCACCCCGAGGAGATTCGGCAGGAGGTGCCGCAGCACGACGCGCGTGCGGCCGCCCCCGAGGGCGCGTGCCGCCTCGATGAAGGCCGCGTCCCGCAGCACCTTCGTCTGCGCGAGCGCCAGGCGCGTGAACGGCGCCCATGCCGTGAGGAGGAACACCGCGCCCAGGTGCCCGCGCGTCGGCGACCGGACCGCGGAGAGCACGACGAGGGCGAGCAGGAACGTCGGGAACGCCTGCACGAGATCGCATGCCCGCGACACCGCGCGCTCGAAGCCGCCGCGCGCCAGGCCGGCCGCCGCGCCGAGCGGCGCGCCCACGAGGAAGCCGCACAGCGCCACCACGGCGGCCAGCACGACGCCACGCTGCGTCGCATGGGCGACCAGCGCGAGGAGGTCGACGCCCGCCTCGCCGCAGCCGAGCGGCCAGGCGCGAGACGGCGCCGCCCACGAGAGCTCGGGGTCGAGGTGCGTCGGCGATCGCGTCCCGAGCGCGACCGCCGAGGTGACGGCGACCACGGCCGCAAGCGGGAGGACCCGCAGGACCGTCGTCACGACGCGCGACCGAGGGGCCGGCGCGCCCGTCACGAGCGCACCCGCGGGTCGACGGCGGCGTGCACGGCGGCCGCGATCTGCTGGGCGCCGATGAAGAGCGCGCCCGAGAACACCACCGCGCCCTCGAGCACCGGCAGATCGCGCGATGCGTACGCCTCGAGGATCAACGTGCCGAGGCCTCGCCGCTCGAAGAGCCGCTCGAGCACCACCGCGCCGCCGAGCAGCGCGCCGAGCTGCGTGCCGACGACCGTGACGATGGGGCCGATCGCGGCGGGCAGCGCGTGCAGCCAGAGCACGCGCGCATGTCCCCCGCCCTTCGCGCGCGCGACGCCGAGGAACTGCGCGCGGCCGACATCCTCGAGGGCGGCGCGCGAGACGCGCGACACGTGCGCGGCGAGCGGCAAGGCGAGGAGGCTGCTCGCGAACAGGAGACCGGCGGCGCCGGCATCGGGGTCACCGGGCAGCGGCACGACCCGCAGACGGGCGGCGAGGGCGAACGTCAGCACGGGCGCGAAGGCGAGGAGCGGCGTCGCAGCGAGGGCGGTCGCGCCGCGATCGATCCACGTGCGCCGGGCGCCCAGCCACGGCCCGGCGCCCAGCACCGCGAGCGATACGCCGAGGACCGCGCCGAGCAGCACGGCGAGCCCGGCGAGCGAGGCGGTGGGAGCCACGGCGCCGAGCACCCGGGCCACGGCCGAGGTGCCGGGACGTCGCACCGATTCCCCCAGATCGAGCGTCGCCAGCCCGCGGACGAAGCGTGCATATTGCAGCCAGAGCGGCTCGTCGAGGTGGAGCCTCGCGGAGAGCGCCGCGCGCTCAGCGGCGGTCGCTTGGTCGCCGAGCACGAGCGCCGCCGGATCCCCGGGCAGGATCCGGAGCGCGAGGAACACGAGGGTCGCGAGCGCGAGGACCACGAGCGCCGCTTCGAGGACACGCCCGGCGACCCGGAGCGTCACGGCGCGGAGCGGAGATGCCGCCGCGCGCGCCGCCGATTCAGCCGCCGTCACCCGCGTCGCCGCCGTCGGTGCCGCCATCCGTCGGTCCCGCATCGCGGGGGCCGGGGGTGGATGCGTCGCCGCCGATCGAGGGCGGGCTCGCGTCGATCGGGTCGACCGCCGGCCCGACCGCGCTGCACACCGCGGTGCCGCCCGCGTCGGTGCCGGCATCCGGATCGAAGCTCGCCGGGATCACGAGGCAGGTGCGCTTCGTGCGGTCGTCGTCGAGGACGAGGCCGCTGTAGGGCGCCACCTTCGGATCGGTGCACTGGTAGCCGGGGCGACAGTCGCTGTTCTTCGTGCAGGAGGCGACGCAGAAGGCGCGGGCGACGCGCGAGCCGTACTCACCGCTCCGGTCGTCGTACGCGCAGCCGGGGAGCGCCTGGTCGAAGAGCACGCACGTGGCCTCGTCGGGGCAGGAGTTCTTCGTGCAGTTGAACTGCGTGCAGTACCCGTCGGGCTGGGACGTGTCGCAGAGGCGGTCCCCACGCGACGAGCAGTCCGTCGAGAGCACGCACTTGTCACCGATCTCCGGCGTGCACCCCGCAAGACCCGCGAGACCGGCGAGCGCGAGGGCCACGGCGGCCGCCCGAAGGAGGTCGCTGCGGGCGGCGCTGCGGGCGGCCTGAGCGCCTGGGAATCGAGGTGAAGTATCGTGCATCGAGCGCGCGCATCTAGCCCCATTCCCGGTTTGACTTCAAGCGGTTCGCCTCCTAAAGAGGACGTTCATGGCGACCCACATCACCGCAGACTGCATCAACTGCGGCGCCTGCGAGCCCGAGTGTCCGAACGAGGCGATCAGCGAGGGCGACGAGATCTACGTCATCGACCCCGAGCTCTGCACAGAGTGCGTCGGCTTCTACGATCACGAGGCTTGCCAGGCCGTGTGTCCGGTCGAGTGCTGCCTTCCCGACCCGAACCACCCCGAGGACGAGAAGAGCCTGCTGGCCCGCGCCATCGACCTCCACCCGGACGACTCCGAGCTCCAGGGTCGCGCCGAGAAGAACGAGTTCCCCTCGCGCTTCCGCAAGTGAACCGGGTCGCGAGCGCGCGGGCCACCCTCGCGAGCGTCGCGGCCGGGGTTCTGCTGCTGACCGGCTGCGGGGGCGGCTCGCCCCTTCTCCACCCGGCGCGCACGCTTCCGTCGGGCGACGTCCGCGCCGCGGCCGGCGTGAGCGCGAACATCACCCCGGGCTCGCTCGGCAACGCCGTCGACGTCGCGCGCGACGCGGCCGCGCGGGATCCGCAGGTCCCCGGCGCCCCCGGAACGAACCCGGCCTACGCGAAGGGCGCGCTCGTCGCGGCCGCGGTCGCGCCGGGCCTCGCGCCGTTCGTCGCCGCCCGCGTGGGCATCGGTAGCAAGTTCGAAGGCGGCCTCGCCTACACGGGCCGCGGGGCGCGCGTCGACATGCGACACGGTTGGGACGTGGGCAGCGTCAGCTACTCGGCCGGCCTCGGGCTCTCGGTCGCGCTCTACGGTCGCCAGCAGGGCAGCGAGCTCCCGAACGTCGACCTCGGCTCCCTCCACGGGTACGGCGCCGACATCCCGCTCCTCGTCGGCTGGGAGAGCGCCGGCGGGATCTACAAGCTGTGGGGCGGCGCCCGGGGCGGCTTCGAGCACGTGGTCGTCGAGAAGCTGACGAGCGAGCCGTCCAGCGTGAGCCTCGGGGGCGAGCCGCTCCACCTCGACGCGAACCGCTTCTGGGGCGGAGCGGTGGTGGGGCTCGGCACCGGCTTCCGCCACGTGCACGTCGCGATCGAGCTGTCGGCCGCCTACCAGTCGGTGATCGGCAACTACAACGAGAACCGGGTGACCGTGCAGGGCTTCACCCTCGCGCCGGCGACCGCGCTCTGGTTCACGTTCTGATCATCGCCTCGGGGCGCTCATCGCCCGAGCAGGCCCGGCACCGCGGCCCATGCGACGTCCGCGGCGCGCGCGGAGGCCGCCACGTGGTTGGCGAGCCACTCGCCTCGCCCGGCCGAACCGACGCCATTCGCGATGCCGAGCGCCACGCCGCACGGCACGCCCCCCGCGGCACACGCCCGTGCGAACGCGAACGCCTCGAGGTGCTCCACGTCCCCGGCCGCCGCCTGGACAATCCGCGCCGCGAGCGCGTCCGAGACGGTGATGCCCACGGTATTTGCAATCTGCACGCTCTTCGCGCCGGCGGCGAGGACCTGCGCGTGCACGCGCTCGTCGAACGCCGCGTGGGCGGGCATCGGCGGCGGCAGCTCGGCCGCCCCCTCGAGGAGCGACCCCTCGACGAGGCGCACGCGGCGCGCGGTCACCACGTCGCCCACCATCACCGCGTCGGGCTTCGGCAGCGCGCCGGCGGTCCCGAGCAGGAGGGCCACGTGCGGCCGGTGCGCCGCCAGGGCCTGCGCCGTCCCGAGCGCGGCCTCCACCACCCCGACGCCGATCGTCGCGAGCGACACCTCGAGCGCGGCTGCCGGCACCGCCGACGCGGCGAGGTGCTCGCGGAGCCGCGTGAGCTCCGGCTCCCAGGCGGCGACGATCAGCAATTTCAGCGGCTTGGCGGTCATGCCCGGGCAGTGTAGTCGCGGGTTGCCGCGGCGGTCGCGCCCGTCTACTCTACTCGTGCTCATGCTCTCCCCTCGCCTGCACGGCGCGCTGGTCCTCGGGCTGCTCGGCACGGGCTGCTCCGTGGCGTCGTCCAGCGGCGGCAGCAGCGGCAACGGGGTCGACGGCGCCGACGCGGCCGAGGCGACGTCCCAGGCGGCGACCGCGGTGGTCGTCATCGAGCGGACCACCGGGCCGGGCGAGGCCGCGCGGGCGGACTCCGTCATCGCGCGCTTCGTGCGCGTCCGCCAGGGAGCGGTCGACGAGCAGGCGCTCCGCATCGCCGGCGCCTCGCTCCTCGAGGACCTGCCGGCGGTCGGCACCTGCAGCACGCACGCCGCGGACGACGCGCCGACCCTTCCCCGCAGCGTCGAGCTGCTCGATGTCGGAGCCCTCACCGTGGGCGACGATCCCGCCGACCCGGCGCATGCGGGGCGACCGGCGCTCGCCGCCCCGGCACGCACCACCGTGATGCTCCCGCGCACGATGTTCGACCCCACGGGCGGGGTCTCCGGGGTCTTCTACTCGGGGCGCGCGTCGGACGCGTTCACGTCCTCCTTCACGCCGTCGTCGCGCCTGCAGCTCCGTACGACGGGCGGTCCCGACCTGCCGGAGGGCTTCGTGATCGCCGTCGACACCCCGCGCGACGTGAGCGACGTGCGCGTGGCGTGGCTCTCCGATCCGCGTCTGGACGTCGCGTGGGAAGGCGGCGAAGGAGACGACGCGAAGGACCTCGTCTACGTCGACGTGCTCTCCTCGTCCGCGCGCCTCCTCGCCCGCTGCACGACGACCGATACCGGGCACCTCGTCATCGCGGCGGGCAACGCCGGCGCGAGCCTGAACAACGTCGACGAAGGCCAGGTCGCGGTTCATCGCGTCCATCGCGAGAGCTTCCGGACCAAGGGCGTCGACCCCGGCGAGATCCGTTTCGATGTCGCGCGTGTGGTCTCCTTCCGTCGCTGATCGGCTGGCGCTCGCCGCGGCGATCGGGCTCTGCGGGCTCGTCACGCCGGGCGTGGCTGCCGGTGAGGGCGCGGCACGAACGCCGCCCCGCGCGGGGTCGCCGGCTCGCACCACGGCGAACGCCGCAACGCGGAAGGGCCCCGCGCTCACCGCGACGCCCGGGGCGCGCGCGTGGCATGGCGTGGCGCCGGGCAAGGCGGCGCCGCTCGACAAGGACGGCCGCCCCCTCCTCGTCCTCCAGGGCCTCAACATCCCGGACCACGTCGAGCTCGCGCCACGCGGCGACCAGGGCGGGTTCTCCGCGGAGGACCTCGATCGCGCGGCGCACGTGATGCGCGACCACGCCGGTAACGAGCACCCCGTGGAGCCGCGTCTGCTGGATGCGGTCTACCGCCTGCAAACCCACTTCAAGGCGCCCGAGATCCGCATCGTATCGGGCTACCGCACCCCGACGCGCCCCGGCAACGTGTCGAACCACGGCAAGGGGCGCGCGATGGACCTCGTCGTCCCCGGCGCCTCCGACGAGGAGGTGGCGAAGCTCGCGCGCGAGTCGGGCTTCGCGGGCGTCGGCGTGTATCCGGTGAGCGGGTTCGTGCACGTCGACGTGCGCGAGCGCTCCTACTTCTGGGTCGACTCGAGCGGCCCCGGCAAGCGAAGCCGCATCCGGGGCATCCTCTCCGATCTGGCGGCGCGCGCCGACGCCACCGCCCTGGCGCGGGGCCTTCATCCGGTGAGCCCGTTCCTCGTCGGGACCGACGTCGACGCGGCGTGCCGGCCGGCGCCGTCGCCGGTGACGGTGACGGTCGACGAGGAGGACGACGGCGACCTCCCGATGGCGCCCTGAGCGACGCGATGGATCCCGACGTCGCTCGTCTCGTCCGCGACCAGCGCCTCGTCGATGCCGCGGAGCTCGCGAGCGAGCGCGGCGATGCGCGGTCCGCGAGCGAGCTCTTCGAGCGCGCGTGTGACTTCGGCCGCGCCGCCGAGGAGGCCTTCCGCGCCGGCGATTTCGGCCGGGCGCTCCCGCTCGCGCTCGAGGGCAAGCACGACGAGGCCGCCGAACGCGCGCTGCCCGAGCTGCTCCGCGATCCGGTGAACGCCGAGCGAGTCTCGTTCCACCTCGAACGGCGCGGCGATCACGTGTGGTGCGGACGCATCCTCGAGGCGATCGGAAAGCGAAGGCTCGCCGCGCGCGCCTACGAGAAGGGCGGCGAGGCGATCAAGGCTGCCACGTTGCTGGAGGCCGAAGGCGAGGTGATCGGCGCGGCCAAGGTGCTCGAGGCGCAGCTCCGGCGCGAGCCCCAGCGGGACGCGCTCCACGTCGCGCTAGGCGGGATCCTCCTTCGTTACGGCAAGGTGGACGCGGCGATTCGCTCGCTCCAGAAGGTCCGGCCGGAGGCAACCGAGCGGCGCGCCGCGCTGACGCTGCTCCTCGGCGCCCTCGAGCGTATCGGCCTCACGCAGGCCAGGGTCGAGGCCGAGCAGGAGCTCGCCACGCTCGGCGGCGCGCTCGAGTCCTCGCCCGAGATCGCTCCGCTCTCTTCGGTCCGGGCGCGCCTCTTCGGGCGCTACGAGATCGTGCGCGAGGTGGCATCCTCGCCGAGCGCCCGCGTCCTCGAGTGTCTCGACGGCGTGCGCAGCGAGCGGGTCGCGGTGAAGATCTTCGCCGGCTACGACGCCCGGGGCGCCGGTCGCGACGCGCTGGCCCGCTTCGAGCGCGAGGTCCGGGTGCTCGGGACGCTGAACCATCCGAACATCGTGCCGCTGCGCGACTACCTCCCGGAAGGACCGGCGCTCGTCCTGTCGTGGATGGCCCACGGCACGCTCGAGCAGATGCTGGCGCGCGAGCCCCTGACGCCGTCGCGCGCGGTCGAGATCGCGCAGGCGGTGCTGTCCGCGCTCGGCGAGGCGCATCGCCTCGGCGTCATCCATCGCGACGTGAAGCCCGCGAACGTCCTCTTCGACGAGGCTGGCGTCACGCGCCTCGGCGACTTCGGCGTGGCGCACCTCTCCGATCTGTCCGCGACCGCCACCGCGGGCATCATCGGCACCCTCGGCTACATGAGCCCCGAGCAGCGCGAGGGTCGCCCGGCCAGCGTGCGGAGCGACGTCTTCGCGGTCGGCGCCATGCTGTGGGAGATGCTCACCGGCGAGCGCCCCGATGCCCTCGCGTCGGGCGCGACGCTCCGCACGCGGCCGAGCGGCATCCACCGCGACCTCGACTCGCGCCACGACTCGCTCGTGCTCTCGTTTCTCGCCAGCGAGCCGAAGGACCGGCCCGACGACGCCTTCGCGGCGCGCCGAGCCCTCGGGGCGGTGCGCTGGCCGGACACCATCGAGCGGGCCGCGGCGCCTCGCGTGGAGCGCCCGAAGAGCAACCACCCGACAGCGCTCCGCTTCGAGCAGCAGCTCGATGGGACTGCGGTCGACCGCCTGCTCGACCGCCGCGTCGTCGCGCTCGTCCTCGACGCGCCGACCCTCGCGCGCGCCTCGGTGTTCGCCCGCGCCGACCACCCTGCCCTGCAGGCAGTGCTTCGCGTCGACCGCGAGCTCGAGGCCATCTGGCTCGCGCTGCCCCGCGGCGTACCGCTCGCGCGTCCTCTCACCGCGGAGCAGGCGGGCGCGCTGCGCGAGGGCCTCGCGCGGCTCCACGAGCTCGGCGCGGTACACGGCGCCGTCGATGCCGAGCACGTGGTGGTCGATGACGAGGGGGGCGTCGTCCTCGCGTTCAGCGGCGCACCGGGGCCCACCGCCACTGCCGACCTCGACCGCCTCGCGCTGGCGCGCCTCGCCGCGAGCTGAGGAGCGCGCGGCCTTTCGTCCCGGAACTTGCCGCAGCTCGGCGGGCCGTGCTTCATGGGGAGGTGATGCGCTCTCTGCCCTTGCTCGCGCTCCTCTCCGCCACTGCCCTTGCCTGCGGGGACGCCGCGCCTGCGGCGAAGAACCCGGAAGCGCCGCCGAGCGATGCTGCGCCGGCGCTCACCGCGGCCGTCGCGCCGGTCACCACGACCTCCCTCCATCGTTCGGGCGTGAAGCGCACCATCGCGCGCGGCCTCGGCTACTTCCTCCAGGAGGTCTCCGTCGAGGACTACCCCGTGATGAGCAACGGGAAATTCCGGGGCTTCAAGATCAAGGAGATCACCGGCGAGTGGGGCGTCGATCTTCGTCCCGGCGACGTCGTCATGCGCGTGAACGGCATGTCGATCGAGCACCCCGAGGACGCCGACGCGGCCCTCCGGTCGCTCGAGAAGGCGAAGGCGCTGCGCGTCGACTACGAGCGCGACGGCAAGCCGCGCGTCCTCGAGCTGCCGATCACCGACGACTGAACGCGGATCAGCGGAACGCGGCGAGATAGGCGTCGTAGACGCGCTGGTGCACGTCGTCGACCGAGCCCTTGCCGTCGACCACTGCGATGCGGTCGTCCGGGATGTGCTTCGCGAGGTCGCGATAGAACACCGCGAGCGCGCGCTGCACCTCGTTCTGCTCGTACAGCTGCGCGGCCTCGCCACGCTGCGAGCGGCGCTCCGCGGCGAGCTCCGGCGTCACGTCGACCACGACCGTGAGATCTGGCCGCATCGCGTGCTGGTTCAGCGAACGGATCCACTCGACGGCGGCCTCGCCCCCGTTGCCGCTGCTCACGCTCTGGTAGGCGAGGCTCGACGCATCGTAGCGGTCCGAGAGGATGACCCCGCCCTGGGCGAGGAACGGCTCGATGTCCGACTCCACGTGGTCCATGCGGTCGGCCGCGAAGAGAAGGGCCATCGTCGCCCAGCCCGGCGCTCGCCCCTCGGGCGCGACGATGCGTCCGGTGAGCACCTGACGGACGAGCGAGCCGATGGGCCCGTCGCTCGGCTCGCGCGTGCTGCGCACGAGCGCGACGCCCTCGCGGCGTAGCCGGTCGGCGAGGCGGGCGACCTGCGTCGTCGTTCCTGCGCCGTCGATTCCCTCGAGCACCACGAATCGACCCGGACGTGCCATGCCGCGTGGATAACCGAGCGGACGCGGCCTGTCACTACTCGCCGGACGGTTTGGCCGCGGGAACGATGCGCGGGTCCTCGCCGAGCACGAGGTTGTCGATGAGGCGCGTCGCCCCGATGCGGCAGGCGATGGCGAGCACCGCGCGCTCGCCGACCGTTGCGGCCTCGTCCAGCGGGACGAGCGTGTCGGCGTCGGCGAGCGTGACGTAGTCGACGGACGTCGCCACCGCCGCCACCTCCGCGGCGGCGAG
>JAQBQL010000207.1 GCA_028287035.1 Labilithrix sp.
GCGTTCGAGCGATCGAAGACGCCGATGTTGTCGAGGCCGAGGAAGCCGCCCTGGAAGACGTTGTTGCCCGACGTGTCCTTGCGATTCACCCACCAGGTGAAGTTCAGCATCAGCTTCAGGAACACCGTCTCGAGGAAGTTCTTGTCGGCCTTGCCGGTACGCCGCCGGTCGATCTGGTAGACGCGCAGCGCCGCCCACGCGTGCACCGGCGGGTTCACGTCCCCGAACGCCCACTCGTATGCGGGCAGCTGCCCGTTGGGATGCATGTACCATTCACGCGTCAGCAGGACGAGCTGGTCCTTCGCGAAGTCGGGGTCGACCATCGCCAGCGGGATGCAGTGGAACGCGAGATCCCACGCGGCGTACCAGGGGTACTCCCACTTGTCGGGCATGCTCACGACTTCGCTGTTGAAGAGGTGGCGCCACTGGCTGTTGCGTCCGCGAAGCCGCTCGGCGGGCGGCGCGGGCCCGCCCGGGTCACCGGTGAGCCAGCGGTTCACGTCGTACGCGTAGTACTGCTTCGACCAGAGGAGGCCGGCGAGCGCCTGGCGGTGCACGTTGGCGGCCTCGGCGGAGAGCGTGGGCGGCGCGACGGCGGCGTAGAAGGCGTCGGCCTCGCGCTTCCGGAGCGCCATCACGACGTCGAAGTCGGCGAAGGGCGTGAACGGCCCGTCGACGTGGGTGGTCGCGAAGCGAAGCCGGAAGGTGCGTGACTCGCCGGGCGCGATGGTGACCTGGTAGCGACCGGCCGCCTTCGTGCCGACCCGCGCCGGGTTCACCGCCGCGCGCTCGCCGTTCACGAGATAGCGATGGAACGCGTCCTTCACGTACGCGGAGCGGGCTGGCGCGCCGTACAGGGCCAGCGTGTTCGTCTCGTTGTCGGTGAAGATCAGCTCCTTGGCGTCCTCGAACCAGATCCTGAGCCGCTGGTGGTACGGATCGGTGCCCTCGACGTACGACGCGCCGTCCTCGGGGCTGTACGCGGCGCGCAGCTCGGGCCGCTTCTCGCGCCCGGCCGGCCCGTCCCAGCTCCACGTGTTGCGGTAGAAGAACGTCGGCAGCACGTGCAGCGGCGCCGCGTCCGGACCTCGGTTCGTGACGACGATGCGGACGAGCACGTCGTCGTGGCTCGCCTTGGCATATTCGAGCTCGACGTCGAAGTACCGGTCCTCGTCGAAGACGCCGGTGTCCTGGAGGCGCGGCGACGGGCGCTTCTTGCCGGCATCACGGGCGAGCTGACGGAGCTTCTCGTACGGGAACTCGGCCTGGGGATACTTGTAGAGCGCACGAGCATGCGAGCACGTCGGGGTCGCGTCGACGTAGTGATAGACCTCGCCCACCGTCTCGCCGTGGTTGCCCTCGGGCCCGCTCAGGCCGAAGAGGCGCTCCTTGAGGAACGGGTCCTTCTCGTTCCAGAGCGTCACCGCGAAGCTCATGATGCCGCGACTGTCCGAGAGGCCGAGCAGGCCGTCCTCGCCCCAGCGATAGGCGCGAAATCGCGCGTGCTCGTGCGGGAAGTAGCCCCACGCGTCGCCGTTCGCCGAGTAGTCCTCGCGGACCGTCCCCCACTGGCGCTCGGCGAGGTACGTCCCCCACCGCCGCCACTTCACGCCCGCGCGCGCTTCCTCGAGCCTCGTGTGCTCGGCCGCACCGTCGATCGACATGGTGCGGCGATGGTACCGGGGGTAGAGTCGTCGGCGTGAGTGAATCAGGGCACCCTCCGGCCAGCTCGCGCAGGTTCGACCCCGCCGAGCGCGCCCCGGAGAGCGCACGTCCGCGCGAGACCCAGGAGCTCGGACACGCGTCTTCGCTCACGAGCGACGAGCCGCAGCGGCCGATCCTTCCGGCGCCCGCGGGCGAGCGCACGGCGTCTGCGGGGTACGGCGAGACCAAGCCGTTGCCGCGCCTCGAGCGCCCGCTCACCGGGACCGGGCCGATGCCGCCGGTCGGGCCCGCGCCATCGGTGCCGCCGCCGCCGCCGACCGGCCCCGCGATGAAGTCGCACCCGACGCCGCCGCTCGGGCACGCCGTGCCGAAGCCGTACCAGAGTCAGCCCGTCTACCCGCAGCCCGTCGCCGTGCAGCCGTCGGTGCAGCCGGTTCCGTCGCAGCAGCAGCAGCCGCAAGGCGCGCTCGGCGCCGCCCAGTCGCCGCCCTACGGTCCGCCGCAGACGCGCACGCAGCCGCCGGCGATGACGCTCGGTCCGCAGGGCCGCGGCCCGACCGGCCCGCACCAGGTGATGACGATGACGCCGGGGCACCCCATGAAGCCCCCCGGCGTACCGGTCGCGCCCGGCAGCTCACCGCGGATGGGCGGTGGCGGCACCGGGACCATCCCGGCGATGCCCGCCGCAAACGCCCAGCAGTACACGCGCGCCCAGGCCGGCGCGCCGGCGCGCATCACCGTGCAGTACCCGCAGGTCGGCGGCGTGCTGAAGGGCGCGCGCGGCAGCTACACGGTGATCAGCACGATCGGTTCCGGCGAGTTCGGCGCCGTCTACGAGTGCATCGGTCCGTTCGACCAGATCTACGCGCTCAAGATGGTGCGTCCCTCGAACCGGCCGTACTCGCAGGTGCAGGCGGAGTGGGCGCGCGAGCAGTCGCGGCTCTTCTCGCTCCGCCATCCGAACGTCGTCTACATCTACGATTCGTTCGAGCAGGACCACCTCTTCTACCTCGCCCTCGAGCGCTGCGACCATGCGCTGAAGGACATGCTCGGCACGCCGATGCAGGAGGGCCTCGTCCTCGAGATGACGCGCCAGCTGCTCGCGGCGGTGCAGTTCCTCCACGACAACGAGGTCGTCCACGACGATCTCCACGGCGGCAACGTGCTCATCACGCACACCGACCGGCCGACCGTGAAGATCTCGGACTTCGGCATCAGCCACGAGCTGCGCGGGATGACGGCGGTGCGTCCGAACGTGGTGCACCACGCGATCATGGCGCCCGAGATCCTGGCGACCGGGTACACGAGCCGGCAGAGCGATCTCTACCAGGTGGGGCTCCTGCTCTACTGGATGCTCGTCGGCGAGCCGGCCATTCAGATGGACGTGCCGTACCAGGAGCTCGTCAAGCAGGTCGCCGAGGGCGCGCCGCGCGTTCGCGCCGAGCAGATCGGCACGCCGTTCGGCGACCTCGTCGCCAAGATGCTGCGGCGCCGCGAGGCCTTCCGCTACGCGAGCGCCCGCGAGGTCTGGGCGGAGCTCCGCGAGCTCCCGGCGTGGAAGCAGCGGAACCTGTTCCCGGTGAAGTGAAGGATCAGCCGGCGCGGCGGCGGCGGCGGTTGACGAGGGCGGCGCCGATGATGCCGGCGAGGGCGGCGAGCGGGAGGCCCGAGGAGCCGCCGGGGCCGACGTTGCAGCCGTCGTCGCCCGAGAGATCGGGGCGGGTGCCCGTGGGGCCGGTGCCGCTGTCGACGAGCTTGCCGCCGCCGTCCGTGGGGGTGGTGGTGACGCCGCCGTCGGGGCCGGTCGTGGTGCCCGCGTCGTCCTCGTCCTCACCGGCGTCGGTCCCCGCGTCGGTGCCGGCATCGGCGGAGGCGCAGGGCGTCGAGTCGCCGATGCGGATGTCCGCGCAGGAGTAGTAGGTCGAGACTCCGGTCACGTCCTCGAAGGGTCCGGTGGTCGTCGAGTTGCCGACGCAGGCCGAGCCCTTCATCAGCTGACGAACGACGAGCGTGCAGTCCTTGCACGTGACGCCGGACGGAATCGTGACGCTGTCGCTGTAGACCATGCCCGTCGGCGTCCCGGACGGATCGTTGATCTGCTTCAGGACCGTGAAGTTCTGGTCGTTCGCCGTGCTGAGCCCGATCTGGAAGCACCCCGTGTGGTCGACGGTCTCCTTCCACTTCACCGGGATCGTCGCGCCCGCTGCGTAAGCGGTGCAGGCGGTGGTCCGGGCGACGCCGCCGCAAGGGCCGCTCTTGTGAGAGTCGCTGTTGTCCCGCGGCGCCGGCATCGTCATCACGGTATGGGCCATCGCGACCGACGGGGCGCTGACCGCCGCCGCCGCAAGGAACCCGAGACAAGCGAGGAAAGAACCGTTACGCATGGCCTCGAAGCTACCATGCGATCGCAGCCGGGGCCCCCTCTTCCGATGGCCGAGGATTCCACCATCCCGGTTCGCCCCTGATAGGATGTAGGCCATCGTGCGGTCAGTGCCTGCGCTCGCGCCCCCCAAGGAGCTCGGAAAATACGAGGTCGGGGCCAAGATCGGTGGTGGCGGCATGGCCACCGTCTACATCGGCCGCTGCCCGCGGCCCGACGGGACCGAGGAGCGCGTCGCGCTCAAGGTGATCCGCGACGAGCTCGCGCACGACGAGCAGTTCAAGAGCATGTTCATCGACGAGGCGAAGATCCTCGCGAGGCTCGCTCACCCGAACGTCATCCGCACCCTCGAGTACGGCGTGACCGGTGACCACCGCTTCATCGCCATGGAGCTGCTGTCCGGACGCACCTATTCCGACGTCTGGGATCTCATGGTGGTGCGGGGCGAGAGCCTTCCGGCTCCCCTGGCCGCGTGGATCTGCGCGCGCGTCGCGGAGGGGCTCCATTCGGCCCACGAGCTGTGCGACGACACCGGGCAGCCGCTCCACGTCATCCATCGCGACGTGAACCCGAGCAACATCTTCCTCACCCACTCGGGCGAGGTGAAGCTCATCGACTTCGGGCTCGCGAAGGCCCGGGTGCGGCTGTCGAAGAGCGCCGACGGCATCGTGAAGGGCAAGATCCCCTACCTCGCTCCGGAGCAGGCGCGCGGGCTCCCCATCGACCGGCGCACCGACGTCTACGCGCTCGGCGCGACGCTCTGGGAGTCGGTGACGATGAAGCGCCTCTTCAAGCGCGACACCGACATCGAGACCCTGCGCGCGATTCGCGACGGCAAGATCCCCGACGTCCGGACGATGATCGAAGGGTTCCCCGAGGAGCTCTGGGGCATCATCGCGACCTCGCTCAGCGACGATCCCGAGAAGCGCTTCGCGACCGCCGACGCGATGCGCGCCGCCATCGACACGTACGTCGGCGCGCGCGCTCCGCAGATGAACGACGAGCTCGCGGCGCTGCTGACCCGGCTCTTCCCCGGGCAGGAGGCGCGGCAGGCGAAGTGGGAAATGGCGGCGACCTCGGTGCGGGCGCCGATGTTCACGATGCCTCCGCCGGCGCCGGTGCCGATGGCGAGCTCGAGCCTCGTCGATCCGTCGGAGCCGGGCGGACTCGGCGGCAAGGACTCGGAGCCCGGCGTCGAGGCGGCGGGCGTGGTCGTCGTGGACGCCCCGCGCGACAAGCCGACGAAGGCGCCGCCCCCGCTGCCGGCGCGCGCCAGCGCCGGCGCCGCGCCCAAGAAAAAGAAGAAGAAAAAGAAGGGCGCGAAGAGCAGCGGGAAGCTCGCGACCGGTGAGCGGAGCTCCACCGCCGCTGCCGCGCCTCCGGCGAGCCGCGAGGCCGGCGACGATAGCGACCGCACCCGCCTCTATGCGCAGCTCGGCCTCGTGGCCGCGGTGATCGCGGCGCTCGCCTACGCGCTCACGCGCTGAGCGGCCCGCGTTCAGAAGCCGGGCGAGGTCGCGACCGGACGCGCCGACGAACGCGGCGCGGGCCGCCCCGGTCGTGACGAGCCGGCGTCGCTCACCGCGGAGCTGCCCCCCTCGGGGAACGTCGAGCCTGCGAGCAGCGGCGCCTCGGACGGCGCCGTACGCGTGCCGAGGCCACCCTCGCCCGCCGCCGCGGCAGCATCGACGAGCGCCTCCGCGGCGAAGGAAGGTGCGGGGCGGCCGCCCGCTACGACGAGCAGCACGAAGACCCCCGCGACCAGCGCGACGACCATCGCCGCGAGCAGCGCCACGCGCCCGCGCGGCATCGGCTCACGACCCGGGCGCGCCGCCGGACCAGCGACCGGCTCGTCCGCGGCCACGCCCGCAGCGGGGATGCTCGCCAGGGCGGCGATCCGGCGAGCCTCGCTACGCGACAGCGTCTCCTCGTCGGGACGGAGCTCCTGGAGGGCGGCCCGCAGCGCGGCGTCGTCCAGATCTCCGGCGCCGCCCCGCAGCGCGTCGGCGAAGTCCGCGCACGATGCGTAGCGCTCGTACGGCCGCTTCGCGAGGGCGCGCGCGAGCACCGGCCAGAGGCGCGGCGCGATCGCGGGGTCCGGGTCGATCTCCTCCTCGAGCACCGCCGCGAGCGACGCGGCGGGCGCGGCGCGCTCGAACACGCGCCGCCCGGTGAGCGCCTCGTACAGCACCGTGGCCATCGAGAACATGTCGGAGCGGCCGTCGAGCGGAGCGCCGCCGCGGATCTGCTCCGGCGCCATGTAGTGCGGCGTGCCGAGCACGCTGCCGTCGGCGGTGAGGCTGGAGGTGGCGGCGGGGAGCGTCGCGATGCCGAAGTCGAGGATCTTCGGGACCACGTGGCCGTCCGGCTCCACCGCGAGGAACACGTTCCCGGGCTTCACGTCGCGGTGAACGATGCCCTTCTCGTGCACGTGATGCAGCGCGGTGAGCACGCTGACGCCGACCGCCACCGCCTGCACCATCGTGAGGGTGCCGCGCTCGGCGAGGACGTCCTCGAGCGTGTCACCGCGCAGCAGCTCCATGACGAGGCCGAGCGTTCCGTCCGCCTCGTCGACGAGATCGAACACGCGCACGACGTTGCGGTGCGAGATGGTCGCGGCGAGCTTCGCCTCGCGGCGGAAGCGCGCGTCGTGCTCCTCGGTGCGTTCGGCGCGGGCGAGCGTCTTCACCGCGACGTCGGCCTCGGTCGCGAGATTTCGCGCCACCCACACGTCGCCCATGCCGCCGCGCCCGATGCGGTGGACGAGCTGCAGCTTGCCGCCGAGCAGGCGCGCAGGCGTTCGCGAGGACGCGGGCGATGACGCCATCGCCGGTCACTCTATCAAAACGAGGCTCCCAGGCTCGTCATCGCGCCGGCGCCGACCGGCCCAGCGGCCCACCGGAGCGCGCGCCATCCTTCGCTGCGCAGCGGCGCCCGCGCGTCCACCGCCGAACGCGGCCGCACGAGGAGGTAGACGCCGACGCCGCTCAGCGCGAGCCCCACCACGCCGAGGCCGACTCCCAGCGGACCGAAGAGCTCGGCCTGGTCACGCTTCGCCTCGAGGGAGGCGCGCCGCGCCTCCGGGCACACGTCGCGGCACGCGTCCTCGAGGCTCGCGACGTCGTTCTCGCGGAGGACGAGCAGCACGATGCCCGCCGCGAGGAGGCCGCCACCGCCCGCGATCGCCGCCGCCGGCAGCGCGGCGCCCCCGCGACCGCGAGACGAGGACGACGTCGCGGCGGGCTGACCGCGCGGCGCGAGGACCACGACGAGCGGGGCCTCGCCGCCCTCGCCGATCACGACTCTCGCGCGGAACGGCGCGACCGTTGTCGCGCCAGCAGTGACCACGTGCTCGCCGGGATCGACCTCGAACCGTGCCGGCGCGATCGAGGCCGAGACCGCCGCCCCGTCGATGGCGACGCGCGCTCCCTCCGGCGGCGCCCGGTCGAGGCGGAGAACGAGCCGCGGGATGCGCCGGTCGAGCGCCTGCGCGCGATCGGCCGCGCTGTCGGCAATGTCGAGCTCGGTCGGCGGAAGCGTCTCGCGCGCGAGAGCGAGGGCGCGGAATGCGTCACGGGACTCCCGCAGGCGCCCGACCGCGGCGAGCACGGCGGCGATACGGTAGCGCACCGCGGGCGTCTCCTTCACGGCGGCGACGCGCTGGAACTTCTCGAGCGCCGCCGCGTACCGGCGCTCCTGCTCGTCGCGGTACGCCTCCTGGAAGAGCGCCCGGGCGGCGGCGAGCTCGGGCTCGGTCGGCGTGACGCCTTGCTTCAGGGCAGCGACCTGGGCCTGCACGTCCGGCGCGCGCCCGCCGACCATGGCGGCCGTCGCGGCGATCGTCGCGAGCACGCGGACGAGCCGACGCCGCGCGCTCATTCCTCGTCCAGCGACACTCCGTAGAGACCGCGCTTCTTCAGCAGGTCCCTCAGGTGGTGACGCGCGACGTCGGCCTGGCGAGCCGCCGCCGAGAGGTTGCCCTGGCAGCGCTTCATCAGCAGGGCGAGGTACGCCTTCTCGAAGCGGTCGATCGCACGATCCTTCGCATCCCCGAAGGTGCCGGAGAGATCGAGCGGGGTACGCTCGCCGGCCGTGCCGCGAAAGCCCTCGCCCTCGCCGGCGACGTCCGGACGCCGGATCACGCCGCCCGCCGCCGTCGCCGAGGCGCGCAGGAGCACGTTGTTCAGCTCGCGGACGTTCCCGGGCCACGGCATCGACGAGAGGTGCTCGAGCGCCTCGACCTCGATCATCAGCTCGGCGCCGGCCCGGTCGAGCAAGGTCGCGCAGAGCAGCGGCAGGTCGTCGGTGCGCTGCCGGAGCGGCGCCAGGAAGACCCGCACCTGCGCGAGGCGGTAGTAGAGGTCCTCGCGGAAGCGGCCCTTGTCGATGACGTTGCGGAGGTCGCGCGTCGTGCCCGCGACGATGCGCGCATCGACGACGACCGGCGCGTGACCGCCGACGCGCACGATCTCGCGGCGCTCGAGCACCCTGAGCAGCTTGGCCTGCAGCGCCGCCGGCAGCTCGCCGAGCTCGTCGAAGAACAGCGTTCCGCCGCGCGCCGCCTCGAAGAAACCGGCCGCCTCGACCTCGCCGCCCGCCTCGTGACCGAAGAGCATCGTCTCGGCGAGCGCCGGCGGGAGAGAGGTCACGTCGACGACGACGAACGGTCCGCCAGCGCGCGGCGACGCGGCGTGGATGGCGCGGGCCGTCTCTTCCTTGCCGGTGCCGCTCTCGCCCTGCACGAGGACGGAGAGCTCCTTCGGCGCGACCCGTTCGAGGGTCGCGAACAGCTCGCGCATCACCGCGGAACGGCCGACGAGCGCCCCGAACCGCTCGCTGACCGCGGGCGCGGGAGGCGCCACGGCATCGTCGGTCTCGAGCCGTAGCACGCTGTCGCCGATGGTCAGCTCGGCGCCCGGCGCGAGCTCGACCTCGATGACGCGGCTCGTCCCCAGCCACGTGCCGTTCAGGCTCTGGAGGTCACGGACGCGGACGCGATCGCCGTCCCGCGTGAGCTCGAGATGCGCCCCGCTCACCCGCGGATCCTCGACGACGAAGTCGTTCGTCGGATGGCGTCCGACCGTGCTCGTCGCCCGCGTGATCGCGAAGCCGCGTCCCGCCGAAGGGCCGGAGATCGCCGCCAGCTTCGGCGCCGCCTCGGTGCGGGTGACGGGGATCGGAATGGCTTCCGTGCCCCCACGGATCGGTTCGCTCATCGCCCCTCGAATGTAGGTCAAGAAGCCGCGGCGTGTCTGCGCCAAGGCTCGAGGGCGAGGCTCGCAGACCTCAGAACCATGGATTAAAGGAGCACCAGGACGTGGGCCGAGCGTCCATCGCGCACCGCATTTATCCGGGGATTTCGCGGTCCCTCCGGCGCCGGAGCGCTGGTCACGGTCTTGCTTGAGGGGAAGCGAGCCCCTCCATGGAAGTCACCTGTCCCGCCTGCGCCGCCCGGTACACCGCCAACGAGGACAAGCTCCGTGGCAAGACGGCGCGCATGCGGTGCCGCGCCTGCAACACGGTGTGGCTCGTGTCCGGCTCGAACGCCGGCGCCGTCGCGACCGACGAGCCGCCGATGTCCCTCGACGAGCGCGCCCCCGAGCTCGCGCGCACCGGTGAGCGCGGCCGCGCCGCCGTCGTGCGCCGCGGCGCCGACCGCGAGCACCGCGATCTCTTCGCCAGCCGTCCTCTCGATCTCGGTTCCGTGAAACAGACGCTTCGGCCGGGACCCTTCGCAGGCAATGCGGGTCACGACGATGCTCCACTGAGTGGCATGGCCGCTCGAAACGAGACCTCCGTTTTGTTCACCGTCGATGCGCTCCGTGGAACGACCCGCGTGAACACCCCCGCCCCCATGTCCGGCGTCATCGTCGAGGACGACGAGGGGATCATCGACCTCAACGCCCTCGCCTCCGTGCCGCCCAAGGTGGGGAGCCGGTCGATCGCGCCGCTCTTCAGCGAGCCGCCGCCCGCCGCCTTCGCTGCCGACGTTCCCTCCGCGGACGGCTTCGGTCAGGGCTCGGTCGCGATGCCCGGCGGGCTCCGGCTCTCGAAGCGCGCGCTCGCCGGGGTCGCCGCCGCGCTGGTCGCCCTCGTCCTCTTCGGCGTGGGCATCCGCGCCGCCTTCAAAGGCGAGGAGCCGGTCGTCCGCGCCGCTGCCAACACGATGATCGCGCCGGTCGCGGCGCCGGTTGCCGTCACCGCGCCCGCGCCCGCGCCGGCTGCCGAGCAAGCACCGGCGGTCACCGCGTCGACCAGCGACGAGGACAGCAAGTCGGACGTGAAGGCCGCCAAGAAGGGCAAGCGCTCGAAGGCCGGAGCGGGCGCCGCGAAGGCCTCGTTCACGCCCTCGAAGGCCTCGCAGACCACCATGCCCAAGGCCCCGAAGGCCTCCGACAAGTGCGGCTGCAAGGGCAACTTCGACTGCATCATCCGCTGCTCCGCCACCGGCAAGTGAGACCCGGGCGCCCGGCGCCCCTCACTCGCGGACGATGGGGACGCGCAGCGTGACGAGCCGCGAGCCGCCGCCCGGCGTCCGGGCCGCGGTGAGCGCATCCTCGAACTTCGTGATCGACGCGTTCGCGATCCCGACGACGACGCGCACCTCGCGGGCGCCGCGGAGCGCCCTTCCGTCACCGCGGAACCGCACCGAACCGGCGCCAGGCAGCACCTCGACCTGCGCATCGAGCGGGTTCGGGTCGGCGTCCTCGGCGTCCATCGTGAACGCGTAGGCGACGATCTTCACGGATGACGGCGCCGTCGGCCGGAGCAGCAGCTCGAAGCGCCCCGTCGGTCCGCGCACGTGGAGCGCCCCGCCCGCGACCTCGTAGGGCGGGAGGACCGGCCCGTCGGCGAGCGAGGAAGTGCTCGCGGCGTGCTCGCTCCCGGCGCCGCGCGCGAGGACCAGCCAGCCGACGAGGCCGACCACCGCCACGACGCCCGCGAGGTTGGCGATGCGGACCGCGCTCGAGCGGCGAGACGAGGAAGAGGTGGGTTCGGACAAGGGGCCGCGACTCTAGCGCCCACTCTGCGGGGGGGCGATCTCTTCCAGGTGCGTGCGCGGACGTGTCGCCTCGTACAGCGCGATCCCGCTCGCCACCGACACGTTGAGCGAGTCGAGCGCCGGCGTCATGTCGATGCGCACCCGTCGCGCGCGGGCCATCACGTCCTCCGGCAGGCCATCGCCCTCGGTGCCCATGAGGAGGACGCGGCCGGCCGGCGCTCGCGACACGCTCACCACCTCGTCGAGCCGCTCGTCGCCGCGCGCCGAGAGCGCGAGGGCCTCCCACCCCGCGGCCTCGATCGCATCGAGCATGGCATGCGCCGACGAGCACCGCGCGAACGGCACGACCAGCGCGCCGCCCACCGAGACGCGGATCGCCTTCCGGTAGAGCGGATCGCACGTCGCCGGATCGAGCAGCACGCCGCGCGCGCCGAACGCCGCGGCGTTGCGAAAGATGCTGCCCACGTTGTCGTGGTTCGTCAGGCCGACGAGCCCGACGACCAGCGGGCGCCGGTGCGGATGCGGATCCTCGAGGAGCGAGGCCGCCTCGCGCGGCGTCCCCCGCTCGGCGAGGGCGAGGACGCCGCGGTGGATCGGAAAGCCAACGACTGCGTCCATCACCTCTTGCGGCACCACGTAGACAAGCACGTCCTCGGGCAGCCCCGACAGCACGTCCCCGAGCGCCTCGACGCGGCGGCGCTCGAGCAGCAGCGACCGCACGCGGAACTGCGTCTGCCGCGGCTCGCCGAGGACGCGCACCACCACCTCGCCTTCGGCCACGAAGAGGCCGTCGTTCCGGGCGAGGTCGCGGTCTCGCAGCCGCAGGTACGGATCGAGCGCAGGGTCGCTCGCGCTCGCGATCGGCACCAGGGTGGCGGTCACGCGAGCTCCCTCTCGAGCCGCGCCACGTCGCTGTTCATGGGCCGAGCCTCGCCTCCCCGGCCGCCGGCGGCAAGCGGGTATAGTGGTGGCCGACCATGCGCCTTCGCGAGCTGTTCTTCACGTCGCACGGAGCCCCGCGGCTCCTCGCGCCTGCGCTCGTGACGTTGCTCCTCACGTTCGCGCTGGGCTGGGCGGCGCTGCGGGGCGTCCAGCGCACCCTGCCGGACGACGAGCGTGCCGCCGCGCTCTCGCACGCCGGCCGCTATGCCGACGCCGAGGCGCTCTACGTGCAGCTCCTCGCGCAGAAGCCGGACGTCTCGCTCGTGGTCGCGCTGCTCGAGAACCACCACCACGCGCGCATGAGCAAGACACTTCGCAGCGTCGGCGGCGCGGGGCTGAACGACGCGGGCGTGCGTGACGAGGCGGTCATGTCGGAGGAGGCGCTCGACGACCTCCTCGAGAACCGCCTGCCTCCCGACGTCTCCCTGGTCAGCCGCTTCTGGCGCGGTTCTTCGCAGGAGCGCGTGCCGTCGGGCCTGCGCGAGGCGGTCGTCATCGGCGCGGAGCAGGACCCGCCGCGGCCCTGGCACAACCGCGCGCTCGCCGTCGATGCGGTCCGCCACCAGGACCTGCCCGAGGCAGCGCAGCGCTACGAGCGGGAGGGCCTCGCCTTCCCCGAACGGTCCGAGGACGTCGACCACGCGCTCTCCATCTGGATCGCGCTCGGCGCCTGGGATCACGCGAGCGAGCGCCTCCTCGACCCGCGGGTCGCGGCCGCCGCGGGCGCGGGCACGCGCTACCGCATCGCCGTTCACGAGCGGCAGTGGCGCGACGCGGTTCGCTTCCTGCTGCGCGCGGTGCGCCCCCGCGCGACCCTGCCGAGCCTCGTCATGGCCGGCGTCTCGGCGCTCGCGTGGGCCTTCTTCTGCGCGCGGCTCGGCAAGCTCGGCGAGCATGCGCGGCGCCGCGTCCCCCTCTACGTCGCGGCGTTCGTGCTCGGCGTGCTCAGCGTCGTGCCGACGGTCGGCCTCATCGCCGTCGAGGAGGCGAAGCTCCGCCTGGTCGAGACGGGCGAGCCGCTGCGCGACGCCCTCTTCTTCGTCTTCGGCGTCGGCCTGCGCGAGGAGGCCTCGAAGCTTCTGCTCTTTCTGCCACTGCTGCCGGTCCTGCGGCGCTGGGGCGACCGCCTCGACGTGCTCGTGTGCGGCGCGCTCGTGGGCCTCGGCTTCGCGTCGGAGGAGAACCTCGGGTACCTGGCAAGCGGCGATCTCTCGACGGGCATCGGGCGCTTCCTCACCGCGAACTTCATGCACATGGCGATGACCGCGATCCTCGCGGCCGCCCTCGACGACCTCATGCGGGATCGCGAGAAGAACGCCGCGGACTTCTCGCGCATCGCGATGATGGTCGTCGGCCTGCACGGCGCGTACGACTTTCTCCTGTCGCACGAGGAGTACGGCGGGTCCTACCTCGCGATGGCCGTGCTCTTCTTCCTCGTCGGGATGTTCCTCACCTCCGTCGACCACGCGCGCCGCACCGCCGACCGCGGCGTGACGGTCACGCAGTCGTTCGTGCTGGCGCTGTCGGTCGTCACCGGGACGAGCGCGGTCTACGCGGTGGCCCAGGTCGGCCTCTATCATGGCCTCGTCGTGATGACGTCGGGCCTCCTGGGCGTCGCGATCCTGATCTACGCGTTCGTCCGCAGCCTTCGCGGAATGTAGCGGGTCACTTCTTCGTGGCGCCGCTGCTGCCGATGAGGATCGGCATGTAGTGCGGCGTGCCCTGGTAGGTCGACACGATCGACACGAGCTCCGAGCCCGTGCGGCCCGCGGAGTTGACGGTGATCGTGAGGTAGGCCTTCTCGCCGTTCTGACCCGACGTGACGTCGAGGCTCAGGTCGACGGTGGCGGTCTGGCGGCTGGCGATGCCGCCCGCGATTGCCTTGATGTCCCACGCCTTGAGCGGCCCGTCGCTGTACAGGCCGAGCGCGATGGTGCGCGTCTCGCCGACCGCGATGTTGTAGCCCTTCGTCGTCACCTTGCCGCCGCCGAGCTGCGAGAGGTCGACGTCGACGTCCTCGAGGCCGAGCGGCGTCGTGTTGTAGAAGACGCGGTTCGCGTAGGCGGGCACGCAGGGGTCATGGCCGGCCGCGGCGCTCTTGTTCGACCACTGACGCTGCACGTGATACGTGAGGCCGCTCTCGGCGCCGGGGAGGAGCTCGGAGTCGCGATAGAACTCGCAGGCGTCGCCGTTCTCGCTCTGGAACTGCTGGAAGAACTCCCACGCGAGGTCCTGGTTGCGGAACCCGTACCAGGCAGGCTGCGTCTGCGGGTACGGGTCGGTGGCGGCCTCGGCGAGCTCGTGGCTCGCGGCGACGGTGACGCTCTCGAAATCGTTGCTGCACCGCGGGACGATCGCGTAGGCGACGTCCTTGCCACTGGCGGTGACGCTGTCGTGGTAGCCGCCGACGCCCTGCGAGCACGCGCTCTGCCCCTGCAGGATCAGCTGCATCGAGGTCGGCAGGTACAGGATGTAGACGGGGTTGCCGGTGGCGGGCGTTGGGAACGCGCCGCTCTCGACGTTCGCCTTCACGAGGTCCTGCAGCTCGCTGTCGCTGATCGACGTGGGCGCTGCGGTCGTGAGCCGGACGTGGTTGTCGGCGCCGCTGACCGCGGCCTTGCTGCCGTATTCGGCGGTCACGGCGCTCCAGTACGCGCCGGCGCCGATGGTGTCGCCGAGGCCCTCGAGCGTGTCGGCCTGCTCGTCGCCGGGCCAGGTCACGGTGACGATGACGGGGTTCACGAGGACGGAGCCGCCGTTGTTCACGAGCTGGCCCATCGCCGGCTTGAAGGCCGGATAGGTCGTGCTGACCTCGCCGTGGTCGACGACCGGCGGGGGCGTCGACGCGTCGGCCGTCGCGACGGGCGGCTCGTCGGTCGGCGCGGCGGCGGGCGCCGGGACGATCACGGTCTCGGTCGACCCGCAGGCGACGGCGACGGCGGCGAGGAGCGAGAGGACGACCGGAGCGAGCGCGACATTCTTCATCGAGGTGGCGCGCACCCTACCATCGCGATCCGGGACGGCAGGTCTCCCCGGCGGCACGGGAGCCTCGCCGATCGGGAATGACAGCGCTGGCGTGGGAAACGTCCCGTGAGGCTGTTCTCGAGGGGCGTCTCGACGTCGACGGTCGAGCTACGCGGCGACGATTCGTTCGGATCCCTCACGGCTACCGCGTTCCCCGCGAGGTCGGGGGCCTCGAAACTCGTTCGGATCCCTCACGATGCGGGGCCTCGACGTGCGCGTCGGCGGGCGCCCCGCCATCACGGCGCGACCGATGCTCGCTCCGCGCCGTAGACGGTGAGGGTCGCGTCGGCATCGATGCCGACCAGGGCGCTCATCATCTCTCGCGTGAGCACCCATTCACTGGTGTCGGGGCTCAGCGCTGCCTGGACGCCGATGCTGAAGACACGGCGACCGGCCTTGTCCCACGCCGCGCGCGCTTCCGCCGGCAACGCGTGAACGAGCGCGATCAGCTCGAAGACGACCGCCGGGAAGGCCGCATGCGCGGCGCCGCTCTCGAACGACAAGACCGGCGCCACCGGCCCCGACGCGCCGCGATGCAAGACGACGATCGCGTCGCCGAAGCCCTTCACCAGCGCAGCGTGATCGAAGTCTCCGAAGAGATCCACGTCCACGTTGAGGAAGCGAACCGCGGACTCGTTTGGCACTGGCGTGACCGAGCGCCCTGCGGGGGCCGACTGGAGAGGAAGGTGGTGGGAACCTCCCCACCACCTTCCGATCTATCTGGTGGGCGCAGAGGGATTTGAACCCCCGACTTCAACCGTGTGAAGGTCGCACTCTACCGCTGAGTTATGCGCCCGTGTCTCGGCTGAGAATTACTCCAGAGCCTCGACCATGACAAGCCCCTTCACTTCTTCTTCGACGGGGCCGCGCCCTGCGCCGCGTCGGGGGATGCGTTGGTCGCGCCGTCGCACCCGTAGTAGCCCGCGCTCGACGCCTTCAGGCCGCCCTCGGCGTCGTGCTTGAAGAAGCGGAGTGACGCGTCGAGGTCCTGCGAGGCGAGCGGATGCGCGCCGGGCCGCGTGCAGTATGCATGCAGCCAGCCGGCCTTCGCGAGCCCATCGTGGAGCTCCTTCATCTTCGGCGCCTGGTCGCTGTCACCCTCCGCCGCGACCAGCATCATCGGCGCCGCCTTGGCGGGCTTGCTCATCGCGCCGGGGAGCGAGCCGCCGTTGACGATCGCGTAGGCCTGCGCCGGGAAGAGGTCGTGCGCCGCAAGGTACTCCGCGAAGAAACCGCCGTTCGAGTAGCCGAGCACGTACCGCTTGTGCGACCCGCCCTCGAGGATCGCGTCGACCTGCCAGAGCACGCGGTCCCACTCCGCGACGACGTTCTTGAAGGCCTGCGGGTCCTCGGACTCCTGCGGCCAGCAGAAGTGATCCTTGAGCTCCTCTTTCCAGGCGCAGAGCCCGCGCTTGCCGCGCGGAACGACGACCGCGAAGCCCTTGTCGATGGCGGAGTGAACGAGCTTCCACTCGTCCGCCGAGCCGTGCCCCACGTACATGCCGTGGAGGTACACGAGCACGGGCGTGTCGCGCGTCGTCGTCTCGGGGACGGCGAAGCACGTGTCCTGCGGACCGACCTCGAAGCCCTCCGGGCACCACGACTCGGAGGCGCTGAGATGGGGGTTCGGCGCCTTCGACGGCGAGCAGGCGGCGGCGCAAACGGCGGCGAGCGCGCTCACCCCCAGGCCCGTGAGCTTGGTCCTCGGAGTCGTCATCTACCGAGGCGGATACTACACCGATTCGACGTCCGGCTCAGCTTCCGCGGTCATGCCGGGGAGCCGGTGGGTGACGACGCGCAGGAGGCGCGCCCACAGCTCCTCCCGTCCGGCGCCGGTCTCGGCGCTCGTGCCGACGACGCTCACGCCGGCGTGCTTGGCGAGGGCGGCGAGGCGCGGCTTCTGCTCGGACTTCGAGAGCTTGTCGAGCTTCGTGACCGCGATGAACACCGGCAGCCCCTGGCGCTGGCGGAGGAAGTCGACGAGCTCCTGCTCCTCCGACTCCACGCCGCGCCGCGCATCGACGAGGATGACGACCGCCTCGAGCGTCGGGCGCTCCTGCAGGTAGTCCTCGAGGAGCTTCTGCCAATCGCGTGACTCGGCCTTCGAGACCTTCGCGTAGCCGTAGCCGGGGAGGTCGACGAAGACGAGCTCCTGCCCGCCCGCGATCGTCACGTCGAAGAAGTTGATCTGCCGCGTGCAGCCCGGGGTGCGGCTGGTCCGGGCGAGGCCCTTCCGCGCGAGCATCATGTTGAGGAGCGAGGACTTGCCGACGTTGGACCGGCCGGCGAACGCGATCTCGGGGAGCGCGGGCGCGGGGATGTGCTCACGCTTCTGCGCACCGGCCGTGAACTCGGCGGTGGAGATGCGGATCTCGTGCTTCGAGGGCGTCGGAGTCGTCATGGCCCGCGCAGCATAGTCACGCGCGGGAAATTGCCACCATGTTTAGCGCCGGCGCAGCAGACGCCGGCGGACCGGGGCGGCGAGCTCGACGAGCTCCTCGGCGGAGACCCCCCACGCGACGGCGAGGTAGAGCGCGCCGAAGGTCGCGATCCCGCCGAGCCCGGGAAGCGCCCGCGCGATCGCCCCCGCGCCCAGCCCCGACAGGAGCCTCGCCACCGACCAGGCGGCGAGCCCCGCGACCGCCGACGCCGCCGCCACGCGCGCGCCCGATCGGGCGAGCTCGGGCAGACGGATCGTGCCGAGCCGGAGCTTGAGGCCGACGAACAGGAGGACCATCTGCACCGCGGACGAGCCGGCGACGGCGATGCTCACACCCACGTGCCCGTACGGCCCGCGCAGGCCGAGCGCGAGCGCGATGAACACGAGCAGGTCGAGCCCGCTGACGAGCACCGGGGTGCGCGTGTCGCCGAGCGAATGAAAGGCGGCGACCAGCTGCCGGACCGCCGAGACCGTGAAGATGGCGCCGCCCTGCCAGGCCAGCGCGCGCGCCGTCTCGTGCGCGGCGAGCGCATCGAAGTGGCCGCGCTGGAAGAGCAGCACGACGAGCGGCTCGCTCAGGGCCACGAGCGCGACGCTGCACGGCACGGCGACGAAGAGCGACAGGCGCATCCCGTGCGCCCACGTCCTCGAGAGCTCCTCCTTGTCGCCGCGCGCCGCGAAGGTGGCGAGCGACGGCAGGGCCGCGGTCGACAGCGCCATCACGAAGATGCCCTGCGGGAAATCGCAGAGCCGCGAGGCCCAGAAGAAATAGCTCTGCGCGCCCTCGCCGAGCTCGGAGAGGAAGCGGCGCGAGAGCGTCATGTCGACGTAGTAGATGCCGAGGCCGAGCGTCATCGGCACGATGCGCCGCAACATCTCGCGCACGTGCGGATCGCGCAGGTCGAGCACCGGACGACCGGCGTACCCGATCGCGCGGAGCGCCGGCAGCTGCGCGAGCACCTGCAGCACGCCGCCGAGGAGCACGCCGCCCGCGAGCGCGAGGGACGGATCGATGCCGCGCGCCTGCAGCGGACCCGCGAGCCCGATCGCCGAGCCGATGAGCGCCACGTTGAAGAGGCCAGGCGCGAACGCGGCGACCCCGAACTTCTTCTTCGCGTTGAGCGCCGCCATCCCGAGGGCGGCGGTGCCCATGAAGAAGATGTACGGGAACATCACGCGCGTCATCGTCGCGGTGCGCTCGAACTGCCCCGGGACCTGGTGGAAGCCGGGCGCGAAGAGCTCGGTCAGCGGGCCCGCGAGCACCATCCCGGCGAGCGAGACGAAGAACAGGACGATCAGCGAGATGCCGCGCGCCCGTGCGAAGAACTGCTTGCCCGCTTCGTCGCCGCCCGCGGCGAGCCGCCCGCTGAGCACCGGGACGACCGCGCTCGAGACCGCCCCCTCGGCGAGGAGCTGCCGGAGCGTGTTGGGGATGGTCAGCGCGACGGCAAAGGCGTCGGTCTGCCCGCGCGTGAAGAGCGCGGCGATGACCATGTCCCGCCCGAAGCCGAGGACGCGCGAGAGCAGCGTCCCCGCCCCGATGATGCCGGCCCGGGCGACGAGGCTCGCGCGTTCGGCCCGCCCCTCGGCGGCGCTCCGCGCGCGATCGTCCTTCGGGGGCTCGTCGGGGTCGCGCGCGTCGTCGCTCGGCATGGCTGGGCGCTGACGGTCAGGAACGGGAGCGCTCGCTCCGGTCGTCCTTCGCGTCGCCCGGACGACATTCATCGCACTGGCAGAGACCGCGCAAGTATTTGTAGCTGTAGATGCCGCTCGAGTGCCCGTCGAACCAGGTGAGCTGGAGGGCGTAGTTGCCGACCGGCTCGATGGCATCGAGCTCGGTCTGGATGGCGGACGTCGGCTTGATGAACCGGATCATCCCCTCGTGACCCTGGCAGGTCGCGCACGGGCAGTACCCGCGGAGGATGTCGTGCGGGAGCACGCCCTTGTGCCCGTCGCCCCAGTCGATCTCCGACGTGGTGGCGCCTCGGGGCGAGCGAACGGCCTTGCAGCGGAAGCGGGGGTCGATGGCCATGCGAGGTCTCTCCTACCGCTCACTTGCGGGGCGCGTCGAGGCGCGCGCGCACGTCGGCGAGCGACGTGAGCCCGGCGGTCGCGCCGACCGCGGAGCACGCCTTCGCGCCGAGGAGGTGCCCCAGCTCGAGGGCGCGCTGCCACAGCTTCGGATCCTTCCATTCGGCCGAGCCCGGCTTGGCGCCGGCGCGCACCAGCACCGCGAGGAGCCCGGCGACGAACGCGTCCCCCGCCCCGCTCGCGTCGAGGCACCGCACGCGCTTGGTCGGCGACATGGCCTGGCCATGGACGCCCACCGAGGCGGCGCCGTTCTCGCCGCGCGTGAGCACCCACGTGGCGCCCTTCGCATGCTCCTCGAGCCACGTCATGCCGCGCTTTCCGGCGAGCGCCGCGAGGTCGCGCTCCGAGGCCTTCACGACCGCGGCCCGTGACGCGAGCTCGGCGGCGGCGGCCCGGAGCTGCTCGGTGCCGGTCTCGCCGAGCGTGCTCCACAGCTGCGGCCTCACGTTCAGATCGAGGACGAGCGCGCCCTTGGCCTTGTCGAGAGCGGCGAGGAACTTCGTCGTTGCCGGCCGGAGCGACGGGAGGAAGCTCGTCGTACCGAGCACCGCGAAGCGAACCTTCGCGGCGCCCGCGCCGACATGGGCCTCGTCGAGCGCGAGGTCGGCCGTGCCCTGCCGGTACGGCGTGAAGGACGGCTCACCGCCCGCGTCGCGTGCCACCAGCACGAGACCGGTGCGAAGCCCGGTGAGCCGCGCGACCCCGGCGACGTCGGCCCCGGTCGCCGCCAGGTCGGCCCGCAGCGCGTCGCCGAGCTTGTCGTCACCGACCGCCCCGATCACCGCGGTCGCGATGCCGAGCCGCGCCAGCGTGGAGCCGACGTTCGCGGCGGCACCGCCGAGCTCGCGCCGGTACATGCGCCCGGCCTCCTTGTCGGCCTTGGTGCTGCCCTCGCCCGGCTGCTCGTACAGATCCCAGACCAGCTCGCCGTAGGAGGCGACATCCATCGAGCTCGTCACGATCCCGGCACCTTACTTCCTCCCGCCGCTTCCGTGCGGATCGAAATCGGCATGCACGCTCATCGCCTCCTCGGCGATCGCGACGAGCGCGCTCGCTTCCTCCCGGCTCATCGCGAGCGTGCGGTCGCGCTGCTGGGCGCGGACCGCGAGACGGCGGAGCTCCGCGCTCACGGTGCGCCGTGCCCCGCCGCACTCCATGCACACGAGCCCGCCGCCGCCGCCGTCGAGGAAGGCCGGCCGCCCGGCCGGGCAGACCTTCCCGCACCGGACGCAGCGCTCGAAGTCGATCGAGTACCCCGTCCGGGCGAGCAGGCCGAACGCGAAGACGACGAGGTGCTGATCGAGCACCGTGACGAGCCCCGCCTCGGCCGCGCCGCCGTGGCCGAGCGCATCGAGCACGTCGAACAGCGAGCCGAGCGACGACCAGATCTCCGGCTCCGGCGTGCGCGGCGGGCAGAGGTGACGGATCCAGCGGAGCGCGCGGCCCGCGGCGTCCATCGTGTCGAGCGAGCGGACGATCCCCTCGCGCGGGCGGCCGAGCCGCGCCTCCTTGAGGGTGACGAGCTCCTTGCCCTTGTCCTCGAAGGTCGTGAAGAGCTCGTGGATGGGCTCGAGCGCGCCGCCGAACCGCTTCTGCGAACGACGCGCGCCGCGCACCATGGCCGAGAGCTTGCCGTCGGTCGCGGTGAAGAACGTCGCGATGACGTCCGACTCACCGAACGCGACGCTCCGGACGAGGAGCGCCGCCGACTCGATCCGTCTCACCCCGTCAGCGTAGCGCGCGCGCTCACGGACGACGGCGTCAGCTGCGAGAGCTCCGGGGGCATGTCGCGGCCACGCGGCTTCAGGACGATCGACAGCGCGAGCGTGAACAGGATGAGCAGCAGCACGAGGGCGATGGCGACGCCGAACCGGCGCCCCTGCCCCTCGCGCGCCGCCTGCACCGGAGACGCGACCGGCATGGGCGAGGCGTCGCTCGCGGAGGCGCGGCGGCTCGCGGTGTAGCGCGCCACGACGTCATCGGGAACGAGGCCGACCGTCTGCGCGTACGACTTCAGGAAGCCCTTCACGAAGACCTCGCCGGGGAGGTCGTCGAAGTGGTCCTGCTCGATGGCCTCGAGCGTGCCCTGCGGGATGCGCGTCACGCGCGAGACCTCGGCGAGGCCCATGCGCCGCGTCTCGCGCTGGCGGCGGAGGGTGGAGCCGACGGTGGCTCCAGCGGGGATTCGGGCGGGTTCCATGCTCACGGCGTCCTCGTTGTCGTTGTCGGCGCGACGTTCGCCGTGGCGGCCGCCAGGGGCGCGCACAGCTTCCCCGTCCTCGTGTCGACGGAGATGTCGCGGCACTTCTCGCAATCCTTCTTCCAGTCCGGGTTGCCGAGCGTCTTGCGGACCCGGCAGCGCGCGTACCACGCGTCCTGCAGGTTCTCGCACTGGGGGTCGGCGGTGACGGCGTTACCGAAGCTCTGCTCGGCGCCCGTCAGGTCCCCCTTCTTCTCGTACGCAAGTCCGAGGCGGTAGTGCCCGACGCAGAACCGGGGCTCCGCGACCGCGTTCTTCAGCGAGGCGATCGCCGCGTCGATCTGGCCGTCGCACAGCTGCGCGTCACCCAGGTTTCCCCAGGCGAAGTAGGGGTGCACGTACGCCGGATCCTTCGTGAGCGGCTCGAGGACCGGGATGGCCTCCTTGCAGCGCTTCTCGTTCACGAGGATCTGGCCGAGCAGGTTCTTCGCGTCGCGGAAGTCGGCGTTCGCCTTCAGGGCGGCGCGCGCGTACTTCTCGGCCTCGGCGAGCTTGCAGTCGACGGCCTCGAGCCCGCGGTTGGTCGAGCAGAACGCGAGGTGGATGACGGCGATGAAGTACTGCGCCTTGTCGTTGTCCTCGTTCAGGGCAACGGCCTTGTTCGCGTGGTCGAGGGCTGCCCGAGGGTTGCCCTTGTCGAAGAGGTCGCGCGCGAGATCGTACTCGGAGTCGCTCTGCTTCTCCGTGCTCTGCGCGTTCGGGCTCGAGCTCCCCTTCTGCGCCGGGCACGCCACCAGCGTCAGCGCCAGGCACACGAGGCCTGCCGTGCGCGCGCTCTTTCGAGATGCGACTCGATGGCAGGGGTTATGGGAGGAGCGCGGCCGCATGGATCTCGGGAGGGCAGGTCGTATTCCGACCGCGATCCGCCGTCAACCCTGAATGATCCTTACACAAACCCGCGCAGGTGCTCAGGTTTCAGCCGGAATCGAGACCTGAAGTAACACTTTCAGTAACGCGCTGCATCCTCGCGAATGCCTTCAGCGGTCCCCGCGCAGCTCCTCTTTCGAGCCGAGGAGGCCGTAGAGGCGGCGCAGCGCGTCGACGTCCGGGATCTCCACGCGCTCGCCGACAATCCTGACGTAGCCCTGGTCGCGCAGCCGCTGGACGGCGCGTTTGACGGTGTCGATGTCCAGCCCGACGCGGCTCGAGAGCTCCACCGGCGAGACGGTCAGGTCGGCCGTGCCCGCCGTGGACCTCGCCATCTTCAGGAGAGCGCTGATGACCTTCGACTGCGTGTCCTTCAGCATGAGGACCTCGATCTGGTCCTCGGCGTCGCGCAGGCGGCGCACGAGCTGGCTCAGGATCCGCTCGGAGAGCGACGGGTGCTGCTCGATGATCTGGCGGAGCGCGGGCCGGTCGAGGACGAGCGCGACGCCGTCGCCGAGGGCGACCGCGGTCGAGGTGCGGGCGGCCCCGTCGAGGAGCGCGCCCTCCCCGAAGAGGTCGCCCGCCTTCAGGACCGAGAGGCTCCGCTCCACGGTGCGGACGCGCTTCAGGAGGCGCACCCGCCCGCTGTGCAGGAGGAACGCCTCGGTGGCGGGAGCGCCCTCCCGGAACAGGATCTCACCCTGCGCGAACGGGCGCCCGTACCGTTCGAGCACCACCATGCTGGGCGCGTCGAGGTCGAGGTGCTCGGCGAGATCCACGAGCGTGTCACGACCCATGGTCACGGGGCCACGATAGGCCATCTGCCGCGGGCCGCTCAATCTTTGGCGAACGCGCCGCGTCGTGGGAGAGTGAGACGACGCACGTGAGGACCGCCCGCGAAGAGCGAACGACGAAGGAGACCCGGATCGCGATCACCGTGGGTCTCGACGGCTCTGGAGCGGCCAGCATCCGGACGCCGCTCCCCTTCCTCTCGCACATGCTCGAGCAGATCGCGCGCCACGGGCTCCTCGACCTCAGCGTCGAGGCCGAGGGCGACGTCGAGATCGACGGGCACCACACGACCGAGGACGTCGCGTACACCCTCGGCAAGGCCGTCGCCGCCGCCCTCGGCGACAAGGCCACCATCGCGCGCTACGGGTCGGCGACGCTCCCGATGGACGAGGCGCGGGCGACCTGCGCGATCGACCTCTCGGGGCGCCCCTACTTCGTGTGGGAGGTGCCGATGCCCAAGTCCAAGCTCGGGACCTGGGACACCGAGCTTGCCGAGATCTTCTTCGAGGGCTTCGCCCGCGGGTGCGCCTGCAACCTGCACCTCGTGCTGCACGCCGGCACGAACCTCCATCACATGACGGAGATCTGCTTCAAGGCGTTCGCGAAGGCCCTCCGCGCCGCGTGCACCATCGATCCGCGCGCCAGCGGGATCCCGTCGACGAAGGGCTCGCTCTAGCGTCGCGAGGGGACGTCGACCGGGAGGGGCCCCGCCTCCCCGAGATGGGACTGGCTCACGAGGCCCTCCGGGTTTCCGAAGGAGGCGATGCCGGCCTCCGCCTTCCGGTCCCACAGGTCGACGAGGAGCGTCGCCATCATCGAGATGAACTTCAGGCCGAGCTCCGTGTCGTCCTCGAAGAGGTCGATGAGGTCGTCGCGGGATGCGCGGAGCAGCACCGCCGGTTCCTTCACGGTGAGCTCGTTCCAGCGCGGCAGCGAGACCATCGCCTCGGCGCCGCCGACCACGTAGCCCGGCCCCATGCGGTGGACGAACGTGCCGTCGTTCCACACCGTCTCGAGCATGCCCTTGACCACGAAGAACGAGTGGTTCGCAGGGTCGTCGCCCGACCAGAGCACCGTGCCGGCGGCCGGCCGGACCTCGACCATCTTCTGGGCGAGCGTGGCGAGCGAGTTCACGTTCGCCTCGGTGAAGACGCGCATGCGGCGGAGCAGGAAGATGCGCTCGACGATCCCGAGCTCCTTGTCGCCGACGAGCCGGTCGAGGGTGCTGTCGCCCGGCGCGAAGGGCGAAGGCTGCGTCATCTTCACCTCGTCGATGAAGCGGCTCGTGACGAGGCGAAGGGTGCCGAGCAGAACCGAGAAGTGGTCCTCGAAGATCTCCTCCATCGCGTCCGCCTGGACCTCGAGGGCCTCGACGTAGTTCTCGGCGACCGCCGACGTCCCGCCCGCGTTGCGCGCGAGGAACGACATGAACCCGACGCCGCCGGGTCCCCGTACCGTGCCGATGCGCTTGCCCTTGCGGCGCATGACGACTGTGCCCGTTCCGATGAGGAAGAAGGAGCGCGGGGGCTCGTCCTCGCGCAGGAGCACGTCGCCCTTGCGGAACGCGACCTGCCGCAAGGAGGCGGCGAGCGGGGTCAGATCGCTTGCGGGGACGTTGGTGAGCGTCGGTACCCCGCGCAGGCGCAGGATGCGCTCGGTCAGATCAAGCTGGGACACGGCGCGGCTCCGGAACGGGCTCGTCGGGCGTGAGCATGTCGGTCACCTTGTCGAGCAGACGGCCGCCGAGGCTGCTCGCGAGCGGGCTCGGCGCGGGCGCCTCGGGCGCGCGGCGGACGATGCCGGAGAGGTCGAGCCCGAGCTCCGCCGCCCGGTACTCGGCGAGGGTTCGCATCGTGCTGCTGCTCCGCGCGACGATCTCGAGGATGGCCTCGGCATAGGTGAGCGGCATGAGGAGCTCCTGCGACGGGCGAAGGCTCACGCGCGGCGGACGCTCCAGGTCGGTGACGGCGACCGGCTCGCCGACGAGGGCGAGCACGCGCGCGCGGAGCGGCTCCTGCACGAGGTTCTCGAGGAGCTCGAGGCTGCTCGCGCGCGACTTCAGGTTCTTGCTCCGCAGCCCGCGCCAGATGTCGTCGAACGGGTCGCCGTTGATGAGCTCGAGGAGGAGGAAGAGTCGCTGCGTCGCATGGACCTCCTTGTCCTTCACGAGGTCGACGAGCAGGTGGTGGGCGGCCTGGAGGGGGTCGGCACGGCGCACCGACTCGGCCGGGTTGTCTCCGCCCGACGAGAGGGCGATGCCCCAGCGACGGAGCTCCTCGATGCGCTTCAGCGTGCTCTCGGCGAGCCGGGCGAGCACCGTCTCGTCGAGGCGCAGATCGGGGTTGTTGCGATGGATCTTGAGGAGACCGCGGAGCGCCTTGAACCGCACCGCGCCCTCGGTCGTCGTCTCGAGGTGGTGGAGGAGGACCGCCGCGGCCGCCGACGGCTCGAAGAGGGCGATGGTGCGCGGCAGGTGGATGCGGATCTGACGCGGCAGCTGCGTCGACGACATCGCCTCCGTGATGGCCTCGAAGGCGCCGGGCACGGTCACGATGGCAGCGCGGGCCACCGCCCTGAGCTCGTGGCGGCTCAGCATGCGGACCAGCGCCGGCAAGAACGTCGGGCTACGGCGCACCGCCATCGCGCGCGCGACCTCGAGACGGACCCGGATCTCGGGCGGCACCGCGTTGGTGCTCGGGTGTCGCTCGCCCGCGGCGGGCTCGTTCGCGGGCTCCTTGCCGTCGTGTCCGTCCTCGGTGCGTTCGAGCTCGGGGGCGAGGGCGTCGAGCTCGAGGAGGAGGCGGTCGAAGCGGTCCTCGACGGCGTCGTCGGCGCCTCGCTTGAGGGCCACGGTCCGCACCGCACGCGCCAGCTCGGCGGCCGTCTCCGCCGAGCGGCTGGCGAGGGCCGCCGAGAGGCGTGCCTCGGCGTCCGCTGCGTCCATCCACCCCCGCGCCATCAGCGCGACGAGGGCCGTCACGGACACCTGAGCGCATGAATCGGCGAGGCGCGTGAGGAGCAGCGACTGCGACGGTTGCACCGCGGTCCGCGCGCGGAGGGCCGCCGCCGCCACCTCGCGGTCGGGATGGCGGTTCAGCCGGTCGGCAATCGGGATGAAGTCCGTCCGGCCCATCTCCTGGAAGAGGTCGAGCGCCCGCAGCACCACGTCCCGGCTCGGGTGATAGAGGATGAGCGCCGGGATGAGCCGCTCGCGATGCTGCTCGGCCAGAAGCTCGAGGGAGCCGATCACCTCGGAGTCGCGGCTGCTGTTCAGGCCGGCGAAGAGCGTCTCGAGCGCGCCGAGATCGAGCTCCGGCAGCTCGGCCTTGCCGCTGATCCCGCCGCTGCGGAGCGTCTCCCGGAAGACATCGAGGTAGAGCGCGCGGATGCTCACCACGAGGACGAGCCACATGAAGGCGAGCCCGAAGACGACGACGCCGAGCACCTGCGGATGCGTGGCCGCTCCGCCGACCGCCACCAGCCCGAGGATCCCGAGCGACGCGACGGCCTGACCGCCTCGCGACCCGACGACGTCGATGATCGGCTTGATGCGCTCGCGCATTCCGTCCGGGACGGGCACGAGGAGGAGCTCGGTGCTCGTCTTGTGGATCGAGTAGCGCAGCGCGCCGTCGACCGCCTTCAGCAGCACCGCGGCGAGAAAGGCGCCGCCTCCCAGGATGACCCCGCCTGCGCCGAGGAGCATCGACACGGGAAAGACGAGGAGCCCGCGCTGGACGCCGGCGCGGCGGAAGACCCACGGCGCGATGGCGACCTGCGCGAAGAGCGCAACGGTGTTCGAGACCGCGGTGAACGAGGAGAGCCAGTTACCGAGCTCGCGGGTGCTCGTGAAGTGCGCCGCCATCTGCGACTTGAAGAGGAAGTCCGCGACGGTGACGGTGATCGTGGAGACGAGCACGATGTAGAGCACGCGCCGGGCGAACGCGTTCTCCCAGATCAGCGTCGCGCTGGCGCTGACCGGACGGCGCGCGGCGACCTCGGTGCCGCGCCGCGGCGCGACCACCTTTTCCTGCCGCGGCAGCTTGATGATCCAGCAGGGGACGACCGCGAGCAGGAAGATGCCCGAGGCCATCAGCACCGCGGAGCGCGGGGACATCTCGCCGATGGTGACGCGCGCGAGGGCGGCGCCGAGCACGCCGCCGAGCACCGCGCCCGAGCCGATGAGCCCGTAGAGGCGCTTCGCCTGCGTCATCGTGTAGGCGCGGCCGAGCAAGGTCCAGATCTGGACCATCGTCCAGGACCCGAAGAGGCCGGTCCACACGTAGAGGGCGTAGAGGATCGACGAGCGGGCGGTGCCGCCCCGCATCGTGGTCCAGAAGCCCGTCGTGATGACCGCGCCGACCACGAGCGCGACCGCGATGCCGCCCTTGCTGTCGGCGCGCGCGACCCGGAGCTGCGAGAGCAGCAGCGCGAGCGCGACCATGGCCAGGTACATCCACGGCAGCTGCGAGGCGGGCATCTTCGCGAGGAAGAAGGCGTCGCGCGCGGTCTCGAGGAGCGTGTGCCCCGTGGTGACGAGCAGGAGCGTCGCGAGCGCCGCGAAGGTGTTGCGCCTCTCGCCGGGCCGCAGATCGAAGAAGCCCTTGGCCGTGCTCATCCTGACGCGAAAGTCCTCGGGCTAGCCTAGCCGAGACGCGCGCTTTCCTCCGCCGATTCGATGCTCCGCCCGCCGCCCCGTTCCCCGGGTGCGCGGTTCAGGCGCCGAGGGCGCGCTTGAAGATGAAGAAGCACTCCTTGGAGTTGCCGCCGCGCTCGCGATCGAAGCTGGCCACGAGCTCCCAGCCCTCGGCGCCGTGCTCGTTCAGCGTCTGCTCGAAGGGTGCCTCGGTGACGTCGAAGATGTCGACCGTGACCCGCCTGTACTCCCACTTCTGCGCCGCCATGGGCCAAGGGTATCCGCGACGTTGCGCCCCTCGCCGAAAAAGAAACGGCCCGGTCGCTTGCGCGCCGGGCCGGTTCATCGTGACGACACCTGAGTGGGAAGGAGGGGACTTGAACCCCTACGCCTCGCGGCGCTAGCACCTCAAGCTAGTGCGTCTGCCAATTCCGCCACCTTCCCGGTGGGGCGTCGTGAATTAGTCGGCAACCACCCTCGAGGTCAACGATTTTATGAACGCCGCGCCACACGAGCCAGCACGGCGAGCACCTCGCGCATCTCGAAAGGCTTCCGGACCAGCTCCACCGTGTCGTCCGACAGGGTCACGGGGAGCGCGTCGGCGTTGCCGGTGACGAGGATGATGGCGACGTCCGGGTGGCGGGCGCGGAGCCTGGCGATCGCGCCCTGGGCGTCGTCCTTGATGGGCGAAAGATCGATGAGCGCGGCGTGGTAGGGGCCGCCGGCGAGCGCCTGGCCGAGCTCCTCGCTGGTCGTGGCGACCGTGACGGTCGCTCCTCGTGCCGCGAGGACCGTCTCGAGCAGCTGGGTCACCGCGAGGTCGTCCTCGAGCACGAGCACCGCCAGGCCGTGGAGGTCGGCGATGCGCGCGGTGGAGACGGGCGGCCGCGGGATCGCGTCGACCCGCGGCCAGGTGACCGCGAAACGGGCGCCGCTCCCCGCCGGAGCGCCGGCCCGCCCGACGAGCTCGACGTCCCCACCCCAGGCCCGGGCCAGCGCCCGCGAGTGCCGGAGCCCGACCCCGGTGCCGCCCGCCCGCGTCGAGTCGCCCTCGAAGATGCCGGCCCGGCGGCTCTCGTCGACGCCGGGGCCGGCGTCGGTGACGAGGATCGTGCAGCGCTCGTCGTCGGCGCCGACCACCACGTCGACGGAGGAGCCGCGGGGCGCATAGGCGAGCGCGTTGAGGAGGAGATTCGTCAGCACCTGCGCCACGTCGAGCGCGCCGGCGACGCGCGCCGAGCTGTCGGCCGTGATCGCGAGCGAGACGTGGCGGCGCTGGGCCTCGACGGCGAGCGCCCGGCCGACGTCGTCGACGATCGCGGCGAGGTCCTCCTGCTCGTCGATGCGCGGGCTCCCGATGGCGTGGCGGGCGAGGTCCCGGGCGATGCGCGCGCGCTGCTCGACGATGGTGAGCGCGTAGGCGGTGGCCTCCGCGGTCGCCGCGGGCGAGCGCGCCTCCTCGATCCAGCCGAGCAGCACCGTCAGCGCGTTCGAGACGTCGTGGAGGACGCCCCGCAGGTCACGATGCGGATCGGACGGGTCCGTCACGGCCCGAGACGCTACGACAAGTCCCGGGCGACGTCACTCGCGACGGGCCCACCCGGTCACGCCGCCGACGGGATGCCGTCGACGACGCCCTCGGCGGCGAGGCGCGCCAGGGTCTCCTCGACGAGCCGGTCGTGGTTCTTGTCGTCAGGATGGAACGAAGGGCGCAGGTACGAGGCGATCCCGCGCACGAAGATGCGCATGAAGATCGGCTTCGGCACCGCCGGGCCGCCCGCACCGGCGGCGCCCTTGCGGAGCCGCGAGAGCTCACGCCCGCAGTCGAGCAGGGTGAGGCCATCCTGCGCGAGGAGCGCGCGCGTCGCCTGGATCCAGAACCCGCCGAGCAGCGCCGTCGCCATGGCCATCCCGAGGACCCGGAGCGCGTAGCTGGGGTTGACCGCGGCGAGCACGTCGAAGGCGACCGACTTGTGCTCGAGCTCCTCGGCGGCGTGCCACTCGAGCAGCTGCCGGAGCGCCGGGTGCGCCTCGTCGAGGACGCCGCCGGTCAGCGCGTCCTCCGCGAGCAGCGCCGTGAAGTGCTCGAGGGCGACGGTGACGGAGAGCCGGAGCTCGGGGCTCGTCATCTTCTCGACCCGCCCGTAGGCGAGCGCCTCGTACGGGCCGAGGATCGCGTCGATGTCGTAGCCCTGCGCGCGCAGCGTCTCGAAGAAGCGCTCGTGCGCCTGGGCGTGCCGGCCCTCCTGACCGAAGAACCCGCGCACGCGCGCGGCGAGCTCCGCGTCGTCGAGCTGCGCGAGGTAGTGGCGCACCGCGCGCACGAAGTAGCGCTCGCCCGCCGGGAAGAGGAGGTTCACGCCGTTCGCGACGTGAGAGGCCGCGGCGCTGCCGGCGAGCCACTTCTTCGGGACGCCCTCGAAGGCGATCTTCGGGGTACGCGGGACGGGCGCGGCGCCGGCAAAAACGCGCGCAGCGGAGGTGGAAACGGGGACGGCTTGGCTCATCGGGATCCCTTTCTGACGCGGCTCGCTGACTCTCGTTCAATAGTCATAGGCCATATTGAACGAACGTCAACAGGGAGCTACGTTCGGGGAATGGCGCGCCCCGCACCCCCGCCGAAGGCGCTCCGCCCCGCTCCGGTCCGCGGGACCCGCGTGCGGCTCGAGAACGACGAGCGCCGCACGCAGCTGCTCGCGCTCGGCCTCGCGCACTTCGGCGCGCGCTCCTACGACGACGTCTCGGTCGACGCGATCGCCACCGCGGCCGGCATCTCGAAGGGCCTCCTCTACCACTACTTCCCGACGAAGCGCGCCTACTACGCCGCCTGCGTGAGGGAGGCGGCCGCGAACCTCATCGCGGGCTGCGACACGAGCACCGACGTCCCTCCGCTCACGCGTCTCTACGCCGGTCTCGACGGATATCTCGGGTACGTGAAGGCGCACGCGAAGGCGTACGCGACGCTCATGCGTAGCGGCGTCGGCGTCGACCCGGAGATCGCGCGCATCGTCGACGAGACGCGCGACCTCTTCGTCGATCGCCTGACCTCCGGCTTCGTGCAGGGAGCGGTCGCCGGTGCCGACCCTGCGAGCGAGGGCCTTCTCGAGTCACCGCTCGTTCGTCTCGCGCTGCGGGGCTGGGTTGGCTTC
>JAQBQL010000225.1 GCA_028287035.1 Labilithrix sp.
GAGCGCGGCATCCTCGTCGCGCGTCGTCCATGCGCGGCCGGCCGCTGCCCCGAGGCGCCCCTCGTGCACGCCGGCCTTTACGGTCGACTCCCTTGGAATGCGCCACTACAAGCCGGAATGCTTCTGATGGCGGCGCGAACATCAAGGTCGCTCGTGGGCGGCATGCTCGTGGTGGCGGTCGTGCTCGCGCCGATCGCCGCGTGGGCCGGCGGTCCGGAGAGCCGCACGTGCATCGCATCGGCCGACGAGGCGCAGCTCGCGCGGTACCGCGGGAAGCTCGGCGCGGCACGCGAGGGCTTCGTCAAGTGTGCGCGCACGGAGTGTCCCGGCCCGATCCGGAACGATTGCCTCCGCTGGCTGGCGGAGGTCGATGCCGGCATGCCCACGGTCGTCCTGGGCGCCGCGTGGAGCGATGACGGCGGCGACGTTGTCGACGCGCAGGTCAGGGTCGATGGCGCCGTCGTCCCCGACGCCGCCAGCGGACGGGCGGTGCCCCTCGACCCAGGCGAGCACGCGGTCGTCTTCACCCGGGATCCCGCGCCTCCCGTCGCGATCACGATCATCGTCCGGGAAGGCGAGAAGAACCGCCCGGTCCGCGCGACCCTCGTGCGCCCTGTTCGTGCGAAGCCACTGGCGCCGGTCGTGGCGCCGGCGCCTGCCGCGCGCGTTCCCGTCGTCAGCTGGGTGCTGGGAGGCGTGGCGGTCGCGGCGGTCGGGAGCGGCATCGGCTGGTACGTCGCAGGGCGCAACGGGCTGGCCGGCCTCCGGGACACGTGCGGGCACTCCTGTCCTCCGTCCGACGTCGACGACCAGCGGCGCAAGCTCCTGGTCGGCGACATCTCCGTCGTCCTGGGCATCGCCGCGCTCGGCGCCGCGTCGTGGTTCTTCTTCCATCGCCCGAGCCCGCCCACGCCGGCGCTGGCCTTCTAGTCCGGGACGCGCGAAGTCGTTCGGATCCCTGCCGGTCGTCGCGCCGCCGGGCATGTCAGGACCGCCCGAAGTCGTTCGGATCCCTGCCGGTCCTCGCGCCGCGGGGCATGTCAGGACCCCCCCGAAGTCGTTCGGATCCCTGCCGATCAACGCGCAAGCCGTGAGGGATCCGAACGACCTCGGGGGCCCCGCGCCCGCCGTGGACCGCAATTCGCGAGGGATCCGAACGACTCCGGGCGCGCCTCACCGCTCCGGGAGCGCGCCCATCGTGAGGGATCCGAACGACTTTGCCGCCCCGCACGCCACGTCGGACAGATTGACCGACGTCGTCGGACGAATTGCTCGAACGGCGGACGACGCGGTCACCGTACCCGCTGTTCTTGCGCGGATCCGACGCTGGCATCCGAGCTGCAGTGTCCCCGGACATGAAGCGACCCCTGCTCCTCCTCGCGCTCGCGGCGATCGTTCCTGCCTGCGCCGCCGACCCCGTCGACGCAGAGGAGGCCGAAGCATCCGCGGCCGTCAGCACCGGCGGCAAGCCGCTCGTCGGCATCGCCGGCAAATGCCTCGACGTGTTCGGCGGCTCGACGGCGAACGGCGCCACCGTCGGCATCTACGGCTGCCACGGCTCCGCATGGCAACAGTGGACCCTCACGGAGAACACGCTGGTGGGCGTCGGTGGCAAGTGTCTCGACGTCGCCGGGGCGGGCACCGCCAACGGTACGATCGTCCAGCTCTATGCGTGCAACGGCAGCCCCGCGCAGGTGTGGAGCTACACGGGCGGCGAGCTCGTCAATCCGCGGAGCGGCAAGTGCCTCGACGTGAAGGACTTCTCGAGCGCCGATGGCGCGACCGTCCAGATCTGGGACTGCCACGGCGGCGCCAACCAGCTATGGTCCTTCGGTAGCGCCGTCCCCACCCCGCCGACGCCGCCGGCCCCGCCCCCCGGCTCGACGCTGCCGAGCATCACCACGTTCATCGCCGGCACGAACCTCTCGGCGATGGAATTCAACAGCGGAAAGAAGCCCGGGAAGGCCTTCTTTGATTACGGAGTACCGACCCACGCCGAGGTCGACTACTTCGTCGGCAAGGGCATGCGGTTCATCCGTCTCCCGTTCCTCTGGGAGCGCGTACAACCGGCGCTCGACGGACCGCTCGATGCCGCCTATCTCGGACACATCACCGATCTCGTGACCTACATCACGTCGAAGGGCGCCTACGCCCTGCTCGATCCGCACAACTACGCCAGGTACAACGGCGTGGTCATCGGGTCCGCGACCGCCGGCGCGCCCACTGCCACGCAGTTCGGAAGCTTCTGGGCCACGCTCGCGAAGGTGTTTTCATCCAATCCCAAGGTCGTCTTCGGCCTGATGAACGAACCCGAGGGAATCGACGGCGCACTCTGGCTTGCCGACGCGAACACGGCAATCGCCGCGATCCGCGCGGCGGGAGCGCGCAACGTGATCACCGTCCCCGGCAACAACTGGACGGGAGCGCATAGCTGGGTCGGCGGCGCGAGCTCGAATGGCACGGTGATGCTGGGAGTCCACGACCCGCTCGACAATTACATCTACGAGGTCCACCAGTATCTGGACTCCGACTCCTCGGGCACGCACGAGGCGTGCGTCAGCAGCACCGCGGGATCGCAGGCGCTGAAGTCGTTCACCGAATGGCTCCACACGAACCACAAGCGCGCGATGCTGGGCGAGTTCGGGGTCGCCAACAACGCGACGTGCCTCGCCGGTCTGGACGACATGCTCGCGTACATGGGCAAGAACGAGGACGTGTGGGCCGGCTACACGTACTGGTCGGCCGGCCCGTGGTGGGGAAGTTACATGTACTCGATCGAGCCGAAGAACGGCGTCGATGCCCCGCAGATGACGGTGCTCCTGAAGCACCTGTAAGAATCCCAACTACCCGGCGCGGCCTGGACCGAAGAGCAGGTCGCCGAACATGATCAGCGACGTCGCGAGGAGCGCGAGCGCGATCCAGGTCTTCAGCGCCACCGGGTCGAGGTTCGCGGTCTTCTTCGCGCCGAGGTGCGAGCCGAGGAGCGCGAACGGCGCGATGACGACGAAGGCGGCGAGGTCGACGTGACCGCCGACGATCGCCGAGGCTCCGGCCGAGAGGCCGGTGACCGCGCCGATGGCCATGTTCGTGCCGACCGCGGTGGACGGCTTCACGCCGAGCCGGACCATCGTCGGCAGTCGCAGTGACCCGAGCAGCAGCCCGACGAGACCGGACACGGCCCCGAGCAGGAATCCGACGCCCGCCTGGAGCGCGAGGCGCTGCCACAGCGAAGAGCCGGGACCCACGCTCGTGGCCATGGACCCGGCGCCGAGGCGACGCCGGCGCAGGAGGTCGACGGCGGCGACGACGAGCATCGCCGCGATCATGAACTTGAGGGCGCGCGGATCGACTCCCTGCGCGAACCGGCTGACCACGTAGGCGGCGATCGCCGACGGACCGCCGATGAGCAGCAGCGGACCGAGCTGCACGCGGCCGCCTCGCGCATGCGAGACGACTCCGGAGAACGTGCTCACCGTGGAGATCGCCATGCTGGTGGCGGCTCCCGCGAGGGCGCCGCCGAGCACGTAGGTCAGGAGGACGATGCGGAAGTGGCCCAGTACGAGGCCGACCGCGGCCCCGAGATAGCTCATTCCGAACGATGCGCCGGCGATGAGCAACAGCTCGCAGACGTCGAGCGCGGTCATCGCGGAGCGCGAGCTGACCGTGTCACGCGCGTTCGCTCAGAGCAGGTACGTGAGGCCAAAGCCGCCTCCCTGGAAGAACGCGTGCTGGTAGACGATGGCGCGGTGTCCGTCGCCGTCGTTCGAGACCTCGCGCTCGAACTCGTAGGGCTGCACCCACAGCGTGATGACGAGCGGGGCGCCGGCGAAGTGGCGCGACACGCCGACGTACGGACCGGCGGTGAAGCTGCCCTCCGTCGACACGCCGTTGTCCTTGCCGAAGACCGAGACGTGGCCCTGCACGCCGACGGACAGGTAATTGAACTTGCCGAGGCCGAACCGAGGACCGCCGCGCAGCGTGATCCCGAGATCGCCGCCCGGGCTGCCGCCGCCCTTGAGCACGGAGGTGCTCGCGTCGGCCGTCAGCACCGCCTCGTAGTGCTCGCCGAGGCGCGCGCCGCCGAACTGGAAGCCGTCGCTCGTGATGGCGCCCACGATACCGAAGCGGCCGGGCTCGCGGAAGGCGGCGGCCTTCGCCGCGGCGGAGTCCTGCGGCTTGTCGGCGGCCGCCTCGACGTGCTCGGAGGGGACCTCGTCGGCGCGGCTCACGCCGGCGTGCAGGAGGGTGATGGCGGCGACGGACAGAACGGTGATGGCGTGTTTCATGACGAGACTTTCGGGTTGAGAGGAGGGGAGGAAAAAGTGCGCAGGAAGCTGCGCGCGCGAGAATCAGAATTCCTGGTCGTTGGCGGCCCGGAGGGCGGGGGCGATCTTCCGCGTGCGCATCACGGCCGAGACGGGCTTCGGCGCGCGGCGGCGCGGCGGCGGCGCGAGCGAGGCGGGTCGGGCGACCGGCGCGGCATCCATCGCGCTGCCCGCGAGCTGGAAGACGTCGACGAGCTCCTGGAGCTGAGCGGACTTGTCGGAGAGCGAGGCGGCGGTCGTCGAGAGCTCCTCGGTCTCGGCGGCGTTCCGCTGCGTGACCTGGTCGATCTGGGTGACCGCGACGTTCACGTGGTCGATTCCCATGTTCTGGGCGCGGGATGCGGCAGCGATCTCGGCGACCACGTCCGTGACCTGCTTCACCGCGGAGACGATCTCCTCGAGCGTCCGGCCCGACGCGTTGACCTGTTCGGTGCCGGCGGCGACCTTCGTCGAGGAGTCGGCGATGAGCACCCGGATGTCCTTTGCCGCCGACCCGGTCCGCTGCGCGAGCGAGCGAACCTCGGCAGCGACGACCGCGAAGCCTCGACCCTGCTCGCCAGCCCGCGCGGCTTCCACGGCCGCGTTCAGCGCGAGGAGGTTGGTCTGGAAGGCAATCTCGTCGATCGTGAGCAGGATGTCGGCGATCTTCTTGGAGGCGCGGGCAATCTCGTCCATCGCCGAGACCGCGCTGCCCACCACGACGCCGCCGCGGACCGCCGTATCACGTGCGCCGTTCGCGAGCTGCGCGGCGCGCTCCGCCTTCGCGGTGTTCTCCTTCACCGTGGTGCCGATCTCCTCGAGGCTCGCGGCGGTCTCCTCGAGCGCGGCAGCTTGCTCCTGAGCACCTCCCGCGAGGTGCCGCGTCGTGTCGGCGAGGCGGGCCGACGCGTCGGAGACGAGGAACGAGACCTCCCTCACGCCGGCCAGCGTCGCGCTCACCGACTCGAGCGACCCGTTCAGGGCTTTGGCCATGAGACCGACCTCGTCGCCGCGATCGAGCTCGAGCCGGCCACCGAGATCGCCACGGGCGAGCCGCTCGAGGACGTCCACGACCGTCTTCAGCGGAGAGGCGATCGAGCGACCGACGACGAAGGCGACGACGATGGCGATGGCCACCGAGAGCGCGGTCAGGGCGACCGCCACCTCGACGCCATGCTTGTGCTCGGCCTTGCTCTTGTCGAAGTGCTCGCGTCCGATGGCCCACTTGGCCTTGATGAACTCGTCCAGGATCGCCGCGACCTTCACGCCGAGGTCGTTCGCGGTCACGCTGAGCGCGTAGCCGTTCGCCGGGCTCGCCGACCAGGCGTCGAGGGTCGCGCGAATGGCCGCCGCATATTCGGCCATTCCCTTGCGCGCGCTGGAAAGACGGGTTCGCTGGTCCGGACGCGTCGTCACGGCCTCCAGGTCGTCGATGATCTTGTCGAAGCGCCGGACCGCCTCCTCCATCTCGCGCGTGCGGGCGACACGCTTGTCGGCCTCGTGCTCGAGCAGCGCTTGCCGGTACGAATCAGCAACCGCGAGCCGCTCGACCTGGCCGCGCCGCGCGACGTCGAGGCCGACCATGTCGCGGTCGTACATCATCGAGAGCGTCGCGTTCGTCTTGGCCGCCACCGACAGCGTGACCCAGGCGGTCGTCGCGAGAAGCAGGACCATGATCGCAAAGCCGACGACCTGCTTCGACATCGTTCGGAGATCGAGAAACCACTTCATACGATTGGCTAAACGGCGCCGCGGCCCGGGCATTCAGTCGCGGAGATCCCTCACAAGGGTCTCCTCGGCGAAAGGCGCAGATATGGAACGGCAAGACCCGGCGCGCTCCTCACGGAGCTCGTCGGGCCCGCCCTCACGTTCCTGGCTCAGAACGGTTCGGGTTTCTGCGTGTAGGCGGCGGACGGCGCGCTCGTGAGGGACTTGAGCCAGACGACGATCGAGCTGATCTCGTCGGCGCCCAGCTCCAGGCCGAGCTGGTGCTTGCCCATGAGGCGCACCGCTTCCTCGAGCGACGTCGCCGAGCCGTCGTGGAAGTACGGCGCCGTCTTCTCGACGTTGCGCAGGGTGGGGACCTTGAACATCATCTCGTCACCGGGCGCGTGCGTGATCCTGGCGCGACCCTTGTCCTCCTGGTTCGGCCACGGCTCGACCGCTCCGGCCCGCTCGAACATCGAGCCGCCGAGCGTCGCGCCCGTGTGGCACACCATGCACCCGACGTTGAGGAAGACCTTGAGGCCCTCCTTCTCGGCGGCAGTGAGGGCGTCCTTGTCGCCTTTCAGGTAGTGGTCCCAGCGCCCCGGCGTCATGAGACCGCGCTCGAAGGTGCCGATGGCGCGGCCCACGTTCTCGTACGTGACGGGGCGCTCCTCTCCCGGAAAGGCCTTCTTGAACGCCTCGCCGTAGGCTGGAATCGCGCGTAGCCGGGCCTCGACGGCAGCGGCGTCCGGCATCGCCATCTCGCTGTGGTTGAGGATGGGGCCCTTCGCCTGCTCCTCGACGTTCGCTGCGCGGCCGTCCCAGAACTGGGCAAAGAACGTGGCGGCGTTCAGGACGGTCGGTGAGTTGCGCTGGCCGTGCTCGCCCTTCGTGCCGGCCGACGTGGGCCGCCCGTCCACGCCGTAGGCCTGGAGGTCGTGACAGCTGTTGCAGCTGAGGTCCCGGTCGAGGGAGATCCGCGTCTCGTAGTAGAGGTGCCGGCCGAGGCTGATCCGCGCGGTCGTCACCTCGTCGGGCGGCGTCTCCTGGTAGGGCGAAGCGACCGGCTGGAAGCGGCGCAGCTGACGGGGGTTGATGTCGGCGCTCGCGGCGGCGCTCGCCGGAGCGGCCGCGGGGGCGGAAGCAGCCGCCGGTGGCGTCCCCTTCGCGTGGGACGGATCCGCGTCCTGGGAGCAGGCCCCGAGCAGGGCGGCTAGGACGGCGAAGGTGCTCAAGGCGGTACGATTCGTCACGCCTCTCGGTACGGCCGCCCGCTCGGCTCCTTCAGGGTTCTCCGCGAGGAATGTCGCTTCCGACCGGGCGCCCCCTGAAGAGTTCTTGCGGAGAGCCGTTGGAATCGCAATGACCCGTCCGAGGCTCCCGGGCTCGATCCGCTTTCGGCTCTTCCTGGTGAGCTTTGCGGTCTGCCTGAGCATCGTGACGGCGCTGCTCGTGTACCTGCCCTCGATGTACATCGCTTCGCTGAATCGCTCGCTGGAGGCGAAGGCGTCGACGTACGGCAAGCTCCTCTCCAAGGAGTCCGAGTCGGCCGTGGCGTTCGACGACCACGAGACGGCGCGCGAGGTGTTCTCGGCCGCGGCCCAGGACTCGGACGTCCGGTCCATCGCGCTCTTCAAGGACAACGGTGAGCCGCTGCACACCTTCGGCGACCCCGTCGAGAACGCACCGACGAGTGGCGCCGAGGTCGTCGACCTGCGCGTCCTGCGCGTCGGTCGAGCGGTCCGCGCCGTGTCCCCGGTCGTCGCGAAGGAGGGTGCCCGCGGGTACGTCGTCGTCGAGCTCTCCACCGAGGCCGTCGACGCCGAGAAGCGTCGCGTCGAGGGGATCGCCGGCGCGTGCTTCGGGATCGCGCTGGTCGCGGCGTTCGCGGGTGCCTGGTACGTGGGGCGCTCGCTGGCGCGGCGCCTCGGCGGCCTGGCGGCTGCCACTCGCCGCGTCGCCGCCGGTGATCTCTCGGCTCCGCCGGTCGAAGACTTCGACGCCGACGAGGTCGGAGAGCTCGTCGGCGCGTTCAACACGATGCAGACGAAGCTGAAGGACCTCGTCGAGGCGATGCAGAAGTCTGCCGACGAGGAACAGGCGCGCCTCGACGGCCTCGTCCGCGCCCGCACCGCCGAGCTGGCCGAACGGAATGCGGACATGCGGCTCGTCCTCGACCACGTCGGGCAGGGCCTCTTCACGATCGACACCACGGGCCAGGTGATCGGCGAGCGCTCGCGCGTCGTGGAGACCTGGTTCGGCGTTCCCGACGCGAGCGCCACGGTCGGCAGCGTCATCGCCGGCACCAACGAGGAGCTCAAGGCGCGCCTCGAGATGGGGTGGGCGCAGGTCGTCGAGGACGTTCTCCCGCTCGACATCGCCATCGCCGAGATGCCCAGCAAGATGGAGCGGGGGGGACGCAGCTACGAGATCGCGTACACGCCGATCCACGGACGCGAGGGTCTCTGCCGCGCGCTCGTCGTGGTCTCCGATTGCACGAGCGAGGTCGAGCGCGCCCGCGCCCAGGCCGCGCAGGCCGAATCGATCAACATGTTCGAGCGCATCCTCGCCGACCGTCGCGGATTCCTCGACTTCTTCGCGGAGGCCTCCGGGATGGTGAGCGTGATCGCCACGTCCACCGAGGTCAGCGTGACGCTCGTGCGCACGCTCCACACGCTCAAGGGCAACGCCGCAGTCATGGGGCTCGACATCGTCGCCGCGTGCTGCCACGCGCTCGAGGACGACCTCGAGCAGAGCGGCGGGTTCTCGGCGCGCCATCTCCAGCGGCTCCAGGAGTCATGGGCCGCCATCGCCACGAAGACGCGCTCGTTCGCCGGTGAGGAGACCCGCGGCGTTCGCCTCACGAAGGAGGACCTCGACGCGCTTTCGCGCGACGTCGCGAACCGGCTCCCGCGCACCACGCTCCTCGAGCGCATCGAGCGCCTCGGCCTCGATCCGGCGAAGCCTCACCTCGAGCGTCTCGCCGACCAGGGCGCCCGCCTCGCAGCTCGCCTCGACAAGAGCGTGAAGGTGTCCGTCGACTCGGACGACGTCCGGCTCTTCGAGGCGCCCTGGGGCCCGTTCTTCGGATCCCTCGTGCACGTCGTGCGCAACGCCGTCGACCATGGCCTCGAGCCCGAGGACGAGCGGCTCCGTACTGGCAAGAACCCGCGCGGTCACATCGCTCTCCGCGCGTTCGAGACCGCGAGCGAGCTGGTCTTCGAGCTCGCCGACGACGGCCGCGGGGTGGACTGGGCGCGCGTCGCCGCGAAGGCCCGCCTGCACGGGCTGCCCTGCACCACGCAGCACGAGGCGACCGAGGTGCTGTTCCACGACGGTGTGAGCACCCGTGACTCGGTGAGCGAGCTCTCCGGGCGCGGCGTCGGTCTCGGCGCGGTGCGCGCGGAGTGTCGTGCGCTCGGCGGGCACGTGCGCGTCAGCTCCCGGACCGGCGACGGTCTCACCATCTCCTTTCGCTTCCCGAAACCGAAGTCGTTCGATCCGGTGAAGCGCCGTGTCGCCGACACCATCGCGCCCGGCGAATGACCCTCCACCCCAGCAACGCAAGCGGCAAGGAATCGAGACTGATGTCCCACTCGGCGCGTGAAGCACTCGAAACTCTCCTGGTCCGCTCGGCCCTCGACACGCTCACCTGGAGCGAGCAGTCGTTCGCCTTGGCGGGCACCGCTGCGGTGCCGACCTTCGACCGCGCTCAGGACCCGATGACGTTCATCGCGACCATCGGCTTCGCGGGCGAGAAGATCCGGGGCTCCGTCGTGCTCATCACGTCGGCCGCGGTGATCTGCGCGATGCAGCCGGAGACCCTCCGCGTCGAGGCCTCGGCCGAGCCCGCCGCCCGCGATCTCCTCGGAGAGCTCTCGAACATGGTCCTCGGCCGCCTCAAGAACAACCTCTTGAAGCACGGAGTGCTCGTCCTCCTCGCGACGCCCACGACCACTGCGTCGGGCCGCGATCTCGTGGTCTCCGCCGGCGACGGTGCACCACGCTGGCACGCGCTGACGTGCGGCGCGGGAACGATCTTTCTGCGGGTTGCAGCGGAATTCGCTGCCGATGTCGTGCTCGATCCTGGCTCATCGAAGGCGGAAGCTCCGATGGACGAGGGCGAGCTCACGTTTCTATGAAGGAGGATGTAATGGGCAAGAAGGTCATGGTCATCGACGATTCATTCATGGTTCGCCAGCAGGTGGGGCGCGTCCTCAAGGGGGCGGGCTTCGAGGTGATCGAGGCCGGCGACGGTATCGAGGCGCTCGAGCGGCTCGCCGCCACCACCGGCGTCGCGCTCATCATCTGCGACGTCAACATGCCGCGCATGAACGGCATCGACTTCCTGGAGAACATGCGGAAGAACAGCGCCTATGCGGGGCTTCCGGTGGTGATGCTCACCACCGAGGGACAGGTCGAGCTCGTCCAGCAGGCAAAGAGCCTGGGAGCGAAGGCCTGGATGACCAAGCCGTTCAAGCCCGAGCACATCATCGCTGCAGCGACGAAGCTGACCGCGACCGCCGCGTGAGGCGGAAAAACCCTTTCTACAGGTCGAACCAGCCGCCGAGGCCCGCGGAGAGGCCGATGTGGAAGATGTGAAGGTCGTTCGAGACCTCGACGGCGGTGCCGCCCTCCGAGGTGGTCGTCGAGCGCTTGCCGGTCAGCGGAATGTTCGCGATGGGACCGGCGTGGAAGAAGAAGTGCTGCATCGGGGCGAAGACGAACTGCGGGTCCAGGTCGAGCGACAGCGCCGTGTCGGTCGTCCGGCTCGACGACGTCTTGCCTTTTCCGTCGTCCGCCGTCGATTTCGAGCTCAGCGAGTAGAACGCGAAGCCCGCGCGCGGCCAGAATGCCAGCGTACTGGTCAGCGGCAGCACGTAACCGACGCGCGGCGCGATACCGAGCGCCGTCACGGTCGGCGCGTCGGACGATTGCGTCGCCTCGGAGCCGTTGGTCGTCGTCACCACCTTGTGTGACCCGCCGAGACCGAGACCGAGGACGAGCGCGCCGCCGATCGTGAGGTGCGGGATGACGGCGTAGTCGAAGGCGATGCGCGGGATGGTGTGCGGGTTGACGGTGATCGAGGGCTCGCGGCCGATGAGGAGGGCGACGGATACCGACGAATCGGACTCGGTGACGTCGACGTTGTTGTTCTGCGTCCGGTCGACGCTCTCGCGGCTGTACCCGAGGAGCGGCATGAGCCGGTCCGCGGTGACGATGAGCTGGCCCTTCTCGCCGAAGCCGTTGGCTTCCTGGGCCGAGGCGGTGCCCTCCGCGAGAGCCGCGACGAGGCCGGTGAACGCGAAGGAGACCGCGAGAGTCGAGGAGGTGCGCTTCATGGGGCCACGTTAGCCGCACGAGCGCGCGGCGCTCAAGGCCCGCCAGACACGGGTCAGACGGCGCTGCGGACCTTCGTCCAGAGCGAACGGACGATCGGGTACTCGAAGTCCTCGCCCTCGAGCACGCGGACCGCAGCCAGGATGTGGAACCCCATGAAGACGGGGATCGCGAGCCCGCACGTCGCGAGGCTGACGAGGGTCCCGAGGCCCGACCAGAGGAGCGCCTGGAGCGCCTGACGCGAGGCGAACGACGAACGGTCACGCTCGAGGAAGTAGACGAAGAGCGGCGCCAGGAACCACGCGAAGCACGTACCACCGTGGGCGATCGCCGCCGCGAGGCGCTCGTTCTGCGTGGGGCCCGACGACGCGAAGGACATGCTGTTCATGCCCACTGGTCGCCCGGACGCTCCGGCAAATTTCAGCCGTTCGAGCACTTTTTGGTCGCCCCCGGCGCTATGCTCGGAGCGTGAACGGCCGCCTCCGCCTCGCCATCACGTTCCTGAGCGGGGCGGGCCTCGTCGTGGCGGTCGCCTGCGACCGGCGCGGGGCGACGCCGGCCGCCACCTGCAGCGTCGACGTGGACTGCGTGCCCGGCAGCTACTGCAGCGACGGCGTGTGCGCCGCCGGGTCCGACGGCGGCTTCCCCGACGGGGGCACGACCGCCTGTGTGAGCCCGGGGTCGCAGTGCACGCAGGACACCGACTGCTGCTCGCCCCCCTGCCTCGCGGGGGGACGCTGCGCGGGCGGCGGGCTCGGCAGCAGCTCCGGGTCCACGGGGACGAGCGGCGGCACGAGCGGGTCGAGCGGCGCCAGCGGCAACACGACCAGCGGCGGATCCAGCGGATCGAGCGGCACGACGAGCAGCGGCGGAAGCTGCCAGCCCCTCTACGGGCTCTGCAGCTTCGACGCCGAGTGTTGCTTCGGTCTGGCGTGCGGCTCTACCGGCAGCTGCCAGTAGCGCGCCCTCCTCAGAGCGCCTTGCCCATGGCGTGGAAGCCCTTGTCCACGTAGACGGTGGTGCCGGTGATGCCCGTGCCGTGCGGGCTCGCGAGGAACGCCGCGGTCGCGCCGACCTCGCGCGCCTCGAGCGCCTCGGGGAGCGGCGAGTTCGCCTTGCAGTAATCGATCATCTCCCCGATGAACCCGATGGCGCTCGCCGCACGGGAGGCGAGGGGCCCGGCGCTGATGCAGTTGACGCGGTGACCCCACTTGCGACCGGCCTCGAACGCGAGGAGCTTCGTGTCGCTCTCGAGCGCGGCCTTCGCGGTGCTCATGCCGCCGCCGTAACCCGGGATCACGCGCTCGGCGGCCATGTACGAGAGCGAGAGGAACGAGCCGCCCTTCCGCATGATCGGGCCGAAGCGCTGCACCATCGCCACGTTCGAGTACGCGCTGACCCCGATCGCGCCGAGGTAGCCCTTCCGGCTCGTCTCGAGCAGCGGGTTCTTCACCTCGGACCCGTTCGCCAGCGAGTGCACCACGATGTCGACGCACGACTCGCCGAAGTCCGCCTTGAGCCGGTCGACCGAGCCCTGGATGCTCACGTCGCCGTGCTCCTTGTACCGCTTGTTCTCGCGCACCTCGGCGGGCATGTCGTCGTGGACGTCGAACTCGGCGTCGAGCGGGTAGATGCGCTCGAACGCCATCTTCGTGCCGTCCGCCATCACCAGCGACTCGTCGAGCTTCCCGCGGCGGAGAAGGGTCTGGAAGATGCCGAGCGCGGGCGGCCAGGTGCCGACGCACACCGTGGCGCCGGCCTCCGCGAGGGACTTCGCGATGGCGAAGCCGAACCCGCCGTCATCTGCGACACCAGCGACGAATGCACGCTTGCCCGTGAGGTCGATGCTCAGCATGCCGGCGTTTTGCCCCGGAGGGGTCCGCGCGCCAACCAAAAACGCCGGATCTGCGGGTATAAGGGTCGAACATGCGCAGCCGTTCGCTCCCCGCGCCCTTCCGCTCTCGCCTCTTGCCCCCGCTGTTCCTGCTCGCCGCCGGCGCGTCGGGCGCGCTGGGCCTCGGCTGCGAGAGCTGCCAGCGCACGAAGGAGACGGCCACGCCCGTGCCGAGCGGCAGCGTGAGCGTCGCCGGCCCGGTGCTCCTCGCGCCCGACGGCGGGAAGGTCCGCGCGGCCGGCGCCATCTCCGAGCAGATGGCGATGATGGTGGCCGGCCCCACCCCGAGCGGCGGCAAGATCTCGGGGGCGACCACGCCGATGGTCGTCGAGTGCAAGGCCCCGGGCCAGCCGGTGAGCCCGACGATCTTCGGTATTGCGTGGGCCGACACCGACAAGGAGATCGGCGCGACGGCGCACCGGTGGGGCGGCAACACGACGAGCCGGTACAATCCCAAGATCGCGGCGTGGAACACGACGTTCAGCTGGTTCTGGCAGAACATCAAGATCGACTCGCACGAGGTGTTCCTCGGCAAGGTGGCGGAGAAGGGCGGGCTCGCCGCCATCACCGTGCCGATCATGGGCTGGGTCGCCAAGGACACGAGCAGCGCGTCGTTCCCGGTCTCGGCGGTCGGGCCGCAGGAGAAGACCGATCCCGATCATCCGGATTTCGGTAACGGGATGAAGCCCGACGGCAAGACGCCCATCCCGTCGCCCGACCCCACGAAGACCAGCGTGAAGATCACGCCCGAGGACGTCGGCGCCTTCGTCACGTCGGTCCGCGCGTACGAGAAGAAGATCGGCAAGCGGATGGTGTTCGAGTGGATCCTCGACAACGAGCCGGGGCTCTGGAACACCACGCATCGCGACGTCCACCCGCAGCCGATGACGTACGACGAGCTCCTCGAGAAGACGATCGCCTTCGCCACCGCGATCCGCAAGGCCGACCCGGACGCGGTCATCGCGGGCCCCGCCTCGTACGGCTGGTGGGAGTACTTCTACAGCACGAAGGACCACGACGAGGGCTTCCGCAGCAAGCCGGATCGCAAGGCGCACGGCGACGTGCCGCTCCTCCAGTGGTACCTGTCGAAGCTCGCCGAGCACGAGAAGAAGACGGGCGTGAAGCTCCTCGACGTGCTCGACGTGCACATCTATCCGCAGGCCGACAAGGTCCAGGGGCCGGACGGGAAGGGCGGCGACGGCGGCGGCGAGACCGACCGCAAGACCAACGACCTCCGTTTCCGTACGACCCGCTCGCTCTGGGACCGCAATTACCAGGACGAGTCGTGGATCAAGGAGAACGTCTACCTGATCCCGCGCATGAAGGAGCTCATCGCCCAGAGCTATCCCGGGCTCGGCTTCCAGATCGGCGAGTACAACTTCGGCGCCGAGGCGCATCCGGCGGGCGGTGTGGCCCTCGCCGAGGTGCTCGGCCGCTTCGCGCTGAACGGCGTCAGCCATGCCTTCTACTGGACATTTCCCGAGAAGCCGAAGCCCGCGTACTGGGCATTCCGCGCGTATCGCAACTACGACGGAAACGGCGGACACTTCCTCGAGCAGATCGTTCCGTCCAGCTCGCCGAGCGGCACCTCGCTCTATGCGTCGCACGACGAGGCCGGCAAGAAGTGGGTCCTGATCGCCCTCAATTTCAGCGCCGACCGGCCGCACGACGCGAGCATCGAGCTCCGGGGCTGCGCCGCGCCGGGCGCCCTGAAGTCCTTCGTCTACACGGGGGCCGAGTCGGGATTCGTCGGGGGCGACGCGAAGATCACCGGCAACAAGCTCGAGATGAAGCTGCCGCCGTACTCGATCAGCGTGTTCGAGCTGGCGACGCCCTGATCGGGGAGGCCATGACGCAGCCGCTCCGCATCGTCGTCAATCACCCGGCCGACCACCGGGACGCCAGGCCCTTTCGCGAGGCGCTCGCGCGCTTCGGCGACCGCGTGACGGTGCGGTTCGCGGCGGGCGCGGAGCTGGCGCCGGCGCTCGCCGAGGCAGACGTGCTCGAGGGCTTCGCGCTGACCGACGAGGAGCTCGCCGGCGCGAAGGACCTGAAGTGGATCAGCGTCTGGGCGGCAGGGGTCGAGCACATCTGGGAGGCCACGTCGAAGCGCGGCATCCTGCTCACCAACGCGAGCGGCGTGCACGGGCCGAACCTCGCCGAGCACGCGCTCGCCATGATGCTGATGTTCACGCGCCAGATGCCGCGGCTCATGCGGGCGCAGCTTCGTCGTGCCTGGGAACGCGGCAGCGACGGCCGCGCCAGCGGCGCCGGCGAGCTCACCGGCGAGACGCTCCTCATCGTGGGGCTCGGCCGGATCGGCGAGGAGCTCGCGGTGCGCGCGCGGCCCTTCGGGATGAAGATCATCGGCGTGAAGCGGGATCCCGGAACGCGGCACGGCGACGCGACCGCGGTGGACGAGGTGGTCGGGCTCGATGCGCTCGACGACGTGCTCCCCCGGTCGAAGCACGTCGTCATCTACCTGCCGCTGACCGCCGCCACGAAGGGCCTCTTCGACGCGCGGCGCCTCGGCCTGCTCGCGCCGGACGCGTACCTCTACAACCTGGGCCGCGGCCCGATCGTCGACGAGCGCGCGCTCGTGAGCGCGCTCCAGGCCCGCAGCTTCGCGGGCGCCGGCCTGGACGTGTTCGAGGAGGAGCCGCTGCAGGCGGACAGCCCGCTGTGGGAGCTCGACAACGTGATCCTCACGCCGCACACCGCGGGCCTCACCCCGCATTACTACGAGCGCACCGCGAAGCTCTTCGCGGAGAACATCGCGCGCTTCCTGGCCGGCGAGCCCCTCGCGAACCTGTTCGACGCCTCGCGCGGCTACTGAGCCCGCGCGCGCCGGTCAGGCGGCCTTGGCGTCGGTGCCGAGCTCGCTCAGCAGATCCTCGAGGGCGCCGGAGACCGTCTTCGCGAGGCCGCGGGGAACGGACTGCGTCTCGGCGAGAAGGTCGCGCAGCTTGGTGGCGGCGGCCTTCAGCTCCTTCTTGTCCTTCGTCTTCTTGGCATCGGCGCTGAGCGGGAAGAGCGAATCCTTGTAGAGCCGCGCGACCGTGGCCATGGGGACGCCCTCGTCGAGGATCTTCGTGCGCACCTCGTCCATCTTCTCGGCGGAGACGGTGCTCTCGACGTCGTTGCGCTCCTCGGCGCGGCGCAGGAAATCGATGGCCTGGTAGCTCGGCAGGTTGGTCTCGAGCGGGTCACGCCTCAGCACCTCGGGCGCGCGCTTGTGCAGGAACATGAAGGAGCCGGTGAGCTTCTCGATGGTGTCCATGCGCATCTTCAGCTCGGCCTTCGCGTACGCCTCGAAGCTCTCGTAACCCCACTTCTGCCAGGACTGGCCGCGCTTCACCTCGGCGAGCGCCTCGCCGAGCTCGAGCCAGCTCGACTTGAAGCGGCGGGTCCGGCGAAGGACCTCGACGCGCTCGGGGTCGTCGGCGTGCTGCTCTTCGAGGGCTGCGAGGGCGCGGTCGACGTTCGTCTGCTCCATGGTGACGCGGGATACGAAACCGCCGCCCCGCGCGCAACGGCCGCCCTGGGGACAACCCGTGCACATCCTTCGGGAGAGCCGTGCGCCGCGGATGTGGAGAAGTCGGCCTCGCCCCGGGAACGCCGCGCCGCGGCTTGTGGAGAACTTTCTTCGCGAAATCAGAGCAGGGGCGACAGCAGCCGGGCGCCGGCCTCGGCGATCTTCCACCGGATCGCCATGCGATGGCGCATGTCGAGCGTGATCTCCTTCGAGGCCGCGAGGTCCTTGCGGAACTGGCGACACAGCTCCTCGGCCTGGACGGAGCCGTAGAGGATGGCCGTCACCTCGAAGTTGAGGCGGAAGCTCCGGTTGTCCATGTTCGCGGTACCGACCGACGCGAAGTAGTCGTCCACGAGCAGGGTCTTCGAGTGGATCATCGTCGGCTGGTACTCGTAGACGCGGATGCCTGCCGCGAGGAGCAGGTCGTAGTACGAGCGGGCCGCCGCGGTGACGACGAGCGAGTCGCTGCGGCGCGGCACGAGGACCCGCACGTCGACCCCGCGCATGCATGCGGTGGTGAGCGCGGTGAGCACTGCATCGTCGGGAACGAAGTAGGGCGTCGTGACGTAGACGCGCTCGCGTGCGGTCGCGATGGCCGTGAAGTAGAGCTTCTGGATCGGCTCGACGTCGCGGTCCGGACCCGAGGCCACGATCTGGACGAGGTGCTCGCCGTTCTTCGTGGGCGCGGGGAAGTACTCCTTGTCGCGCGCCGCGAACTTGGTCGCGTAGTACCAGTCGTCGAGGAACGTGAGCTGCAGCCACCGCACGGCGTCGCCGCGCAGCTCGACGTGTGTGTCCCGCCATGGCTCGGCGTGACCGACGCGCTCCCGGTGGGCATCGACGAGGCTCTCGCCGATCCGCTTGGGGCCGCCGATCCGGGGCAGGTAGTCGTCCGAGATGTTCACGCCGCCGGTGAACCCGACGACGCCGTCGACCACGAGCACCTTGCGGTGGTTGCGGAAGTCCACGCGGCTACGGATCCGCGAGAACGCCACCTCGTTGAACTTCGAGAACATCACGCCCGCCGCCTTCAGCGGCTTCACGAACCGCCGCGAGATGGTCGAGGAGCCGACGTCGTCCACGAGCACGCGCACGATGACGCCCTGCTTCGCCTTCGCGATCAGGGCCTCGCGGAAACGCAGGCCGCTGCGCCGCGGATCGAGGATGTACGAGCACAGGTGGACGTGGTGCTTCGCGGCGAGGATCGCCGCCTCCATCGCGTCGTAGGCGAGGAGCGCGTCGTGGAAGATCTCGACCGACTCGCACTGGCCGGGCGGCGGCTCGCCGATCCGAGCGACCAGCTGGACGAGCTGCTCGACGCGCGGGTCGAACACGGCGCGCGGGGGAGCGCTGTGGCCCGAGACCGGTGAGCTCGCCGCGATCGTGCCGCGGGCGCGCTTGTGCTTGAGGCGCTTGCGCGTCACCCGGCGCGGCCCGAGGAAGAAGAAGATGAGGAAGCCGACGTACGGCAGCGCGATGAGCGCGAGGATCCACGCGATGGTCGAGAGAGGCGACCTTTTCTCGAACAGGATCCAGATCGCGAGGGCCACGACGTAGACCAGCTGCGCGATCGTGATGATCGTGACGAGCACGGGCTCGCGAGAGTAATGGATGTGGAACGCGATGCGCACCCTCGTTTGGTTTCGCGGCAAGGACCTCCGGCTGACCGATCACGTGCCGCTCCTCGAGGCGGCTCGCGCCGGCGACCTGGTGCCGCTCTTCGTCGTCGATCCGTTCTTCTTCGCCCCCGAGCGTGCGCGCGCCCTGCCGAATCGCATGCAGTTCCTCGTGGACTCGCTGGCGGAGCTCGCCCGGGACCTCGGAGCGAAGGGATCACGCCTCCTCTTCGTGGCCGGAAAGAGCACGGACGTCGTGCCGTTCGTGGCCGAGGCGTTCCGCGTCGATCGCGTCGTCGCGCATCGCTGGAGCGAGCCGGTGGGCGTCGAACGGGACCGGCGCGTCGCCGCCGCGCTCGCCAGGGCGAAGATCTCCTTCGATCTCTTCGAGGGCGAGACCATGGCGGCCCCCGGCGAGGTGCTCACCGGCGGCGGGACGCCCTTCGCCGTGTTCACGCCGTTCGCGCGGGCCTTCGCCAGGGTCGTCACCATCGAAAGGCCGCGCGCGGCCCCGCGGCAGCTCCCGCCACTGCCCGACGTGCCGGCGTCGGTCGGCGCACGGCTGGTCGACGCGCCGACGGTCGAGTCCATCGGCCTTTCCCGTCGCTCCGCGATCCTCGAGGGCGGCGCCGCGGCGGCGCGCGCGCGGATCACGCGGTTCCTGAAGGGAGCGGCGAGCCACTACCCGTCCGGGCGAAATGCGCTCGGCGAGGCGGGCACGAGCCGGCTCTCCCAGGACCTCAAGTTCGGCACCGTGTCGGCGCGGACGGTGTGGCACCTCGTCGGCGACGCGCTCGACCCCGCGGAGCCGAAGGCGAAGAGCACGTACCAGAACGAGCTCGTGTGGCGCGAGTTCGCGTACGACGTCCTGCGCGCACGCCCCAGCATGCTGGAGCAGCCGTTCCGTCCCGCCTGGCAGCGGTTCCCGTGGCTCTCCGACGAGCGCACGTGGCGCGCCTGGGCGACCGGAACGACCGGCTACCCGGTCGTCGATGCTTCGGCCCGGCAGCTCCTCGGGGAGGGCTTCGTCCACAACCGCGCGCGCATGATCAGCGCGAGCTTCCTGTGCAAGCACCTCCTCACCGACTACCGGCGCGGCGAGGCGCACTTCCTCGAGCACCTCACCGACGGTGACTGGGCGAACAACAACCTCGGGTGGCAGTGGTCGGCCGGTTGCGGCGCCGACGCGCAGCCGTACTTCCGCGTGTTCAACCCGACCGGGCAGGGCGAGAAGTTCGACGCGGACGGCGCATACGTGAGGCGCTACGTGCCGGAGCTCGCGAAGCTTCCGTCCCGCTGGATCCATCGTCCGTGGGAGGCGCCCGCCGCCGAGCTCGCCGCGGCAGGCGTGCAGATCGGCCGCACCTATCCGGCGCCGGTCGTCGACCACGTCGAGGCCCGCGCGCGTTTCCTCGCCGCAGCGAAGGAGCACCTCGGCGGTGGCAAGGGAAAGGTCGGCGGGCTGCGGTAGTCGCGGTACGATGGACCCATGCTCCCCGAGACCCGCGCCACCAGCTATGCGCACGACCCCGCCCAGGGGACGGTCTTCATCTTCGCGAGGCCTGCCTCGAGCTCGGCGCTCGCCGGCGACTTCGCGGCGCGCCTCCTGCTCGACACGAATGGCCATCTCGTCGGCCTCGACGTCTCGCCGGGCACGCCCGATCGCCTCGTCGTGATGCTCGGCCCGCACGAGGCAGTCGCGTCCACCGCGGACGCACGGGTGCACGTCGAGAACGGCGGCCAGAAGCTCTCGCTCCACGGCAGCGCGGCGCGGCTCGTCGCCGGCGGCGCCAATCCCTACGTCTTCTGACGGACGCGCTTCACCGGCGGGCGCGCGTTCTTCGCGCGTCGCTCCCCGCGCTTCACCTCGCGCGAGAGGGCGAGCAGGTAGTCGTCGAAGTCGACCTGCATCATGTGGCGCTTCGACGGCACGTATCGCTCGAACATGATGCGTCGCTCCTCCTCGATGGTGAGCTCGAGCTCGTCGCGGCCGGGGAGCACGTAGTCGCCTTGCAGGTACTTCGCGACCCACTTCGCCTGCGCCTCGGCGAGCGGCATGATGGCGCCGAGCGGCTGCAGGAGCCCGATGAAGGCGAGCTGCGTGTAGAGCGGGTGGAAGACGCGGAAGAACAGCGGAAGGTCGTTGCTCTGGGCGCTGACGAAGCTCTCGTCGAAGAACGGGAAGCTCACGCGGTAGCCCGTGCACCACACGATCATGTCGACGCGCTCCACCGAGCCGTCGGTCATCTCGACGCGGTCCCCGAGCAGCTTGGCGATGGCTGGCCGCGGAGCGATCGCGCCGTGCGCCAGGCGATCGAGGATGCGCCCCGAGACCGTGGGGTGTGCCTCCATCAACCGATGATCGGGGACGGGGAGCCCGTACTTGTCCATCGTGCCGACTGCCAGCTTGTGCAGCGTCTCGGCCAGGCGCTGGCGCAGCGCGAATGGCATGTACGGGCTCGTCAACAGCTGATCGGACGGCCTGCCGAACATGTACTTGGGCACGATGTGCACGCCGCGCCGGGCCGAGAGATAGGTGCGCGCCGCGACCTCGCTCGACTCGACGGCGATGTCCATGGCGCTGTTTCCCATGCCGACGACCATCACCCGCTTTCCGCGTAGCTGATCCTTCGTGCGGTAATCGTGGGCGTGGATCTCCTCGCCCGCGAAGGTCCCGGGAGGGCGAGGCTCGGGGCCGAGCGGGCTCCAGTGATGCCCGTTCGCGACGAGCAGCGCGTCGTAGGTCCGTTCCTCGCCGCTCGAGAGACGGACGCGCCAGCGCTGCGGATCGGGACCTTCGAGCTCGGCGTGCTCCACGGACGTCTCGAAGGTGATGTGCCGCTTCAGGTCGAAGTGCGCGACGTAATCCTCGAAGTACGCGGCGACCTGGGAATGGTGCGGGAAGTCGGGATACGCGGCCGGCATCGGATGATCCGCGTACTGCATGCGGATCTTCGAGGTGTTGATGTAGAGCCCCTCGTAGGCGGCCGACATCCCGTTCTTGTTGCCATAGACCCAGTTGCCGCCGACCCGGTCGCTCTTCTCGAAGCAGTCGAAGGTGACGCCCGCCTCGGCGAGCGCCTTCACGACGGGAATCCCGGAGGCGCCCGCGCCGATGAGGCATGCACGCTTGTGTCCGCCTCCCATGAGGACGAGCGTACACCACGTGCCATAATGGACCCATGGCGGCCTGGCGACGCGTGCTCGGAACGGCCGTCTCGGCGGTCGACCGCGCGATGCTCGTCGCGATGCAGGTCCACGGTGCCCGCGACCGCGCGCGCGCCGAAGGCATGAGCCACGCCGAGCGGCTCGCTGTCCTCGCCCAGGTCCACCAGGATTACGGCGGGCTCGACGAGCTCACGCGCGACACGTCGTTCTTTCCCGAGCCGACCGCGGCGATCGACCCGGTGCTCCGGCCGGTCCGGCGCGAGTCGCCGCCCCGCACCGAGGTGCTCGACGCCCAGTGGCCGAGCAGCTTCGTTCCGTTCCTCGATGCCGTGGCGGACACCTACCTCGCGCGCGTCGAGAACCGGACGGCACGGGCGCGCCTCGTCCTCGGGCAGCGGCATGCTCCCCGGCGCCCGGCCACCATCGCGCTGCACGGCTACATGGGCGGACACTACCTGCTCGAGGAGGCGCAGCTGCCGCTGGAGTGGCTGACGCGGCGAGGGCTCGACGTCGCGATCCCGGTGCTCCCGATGCACGCAGGACGCGCCGGGGCGCGGCGGGGCGCGCCGACGTTCCCGAGCTCCGACCCGCGGCTCACCAACGAGGGGTTCCGGCAGGCCGTCACCGACGTCCGCGATCTGGCGCGGTGGCTCCGTGCGCGCGGCGCTCCGCACGTCGGCGTCATGGGCATGAGCCTGGGCGGCTACACGGCGGCTCTCTGCGCGACGGTCCTGCCGGAGCTCGACTTCGCGATGCCGATGATCCCGCTCGCCTCGATCGCGGACTTCGCGCGCGAGCAGGGGCGGCTCGGGGAGGGTGAGGAGGCGATCCTGCAGCACCGCGCCCTCGAGCGCGCCTACCGCGTCGCGAGCCCGTTCGCCCGGCCGCTGCTCCTGCCGGCCGACCGCGTGCTCGTCGTCGCGGCCGAGATGGACCAGGTCACGCCAGCCCGTCACGCGGCACGCATCGCGGAGCACTTCGGGAGCGAGCTGGTGACGATCGCCGGCGGGCACCTCGTGCAGCTCGGGCGCGCCGACGCCTTCCGCGGTCTCGGCGCGCTGCTCGAGCGCGCCGCCATCGTCGAGCCGAACCGGCGGACGAAGTAGCCGCCTCGGTTGCGTGCGCGGAGGTGCGTGTCTACGCTCACAGGATGAGCAAGACGCGCACCGAGGTCCTCGACGAGTCGAAGAAGAAGGGCGTCGTCGCCGCCGTCGCGACCGGCGGTGCGGTCGCTGCGGGCGTGGTCCTCTCGCCGATCGTCGGGGTCGTCGCGGCGGTCCCGGGCGTCTACTTCGCCTACAAGTGGTGGAAGCACCGCGCCGAGAACGGCATCCGGTTCTAGACGTCCTCGCGGCGCTCCGCGGCGTAGCTCACTGCGTGAAGGCGCCGCATACCGTCGGCGTCACGAAGGGCGCACTGGCGACGCAGGTGAACGCGGAAGCGGTGCCGTACGGCGCGCAGACGAGCGAGCTGCAGTACGGGTCGCTGTTGCAGGACGCGCCGTTCGCCTGCGCTGCCTTGCACGTCCACGAGGTCTCGGGCTTGAACGTGTCCGTCACGAAGTCGTACGCGTCGCAGTAGTAGCCGGAGCGACCGCCGCCGCGGCGCGAGCAGAGCTCCTGGGCGAGGTTCTCGCGCTGCTCGGGGGTCGTCCCCGTGACATGCTGGTACTGGCAGCTCGCGCCCGGCGCCCGGAGCGGAGCGCACGTGCCGGCGCCCGCCGCGTCCTTCTGGCAGACGCCGTCCCGGCACTCGATGCTCGCCTTGCACGAGCCACCCGTAGCGACGTTGCCCTTCATGGCGGCGATGCAGTCGTCGACCGCGTTCTTCAGCTCGGCGGCGTCGGCCGTGCAGTCGGCGGTGTTGCCGATGATCCCGAGGCACGCGTCCTTCGCGGTGTTGTCGATGGTGACGTTCGCGGCGCTCGCGACGTCCATCCCGCGCGCGGTGCTCTCGAAGCCGAGCGCGTCGTACACCCGGTGGCAGGCCGCGGAGTCGATCGTGTACGGGCCGCCGGCGCTGCAGCACGAGGCGACGCGGCCGCAAAGGGCGCTCGACACCGCGTCGCGAAAGCCAGCGAGCGTGGTCGGCGCGCCGCCGTGCGTCGCGGCGCGTGCGGTGATGAAGGAGTAGACCGCGCCGTCGAGCCTCGTCCAGTAGTCACGGTTGGCGACGCTGTCGAAGAGCGTCTCGGTGCCGATGAGCGTGTGCGTACCCTCGAGGAACAGCGGGCCGCCCGAGTCACCGCCCGCCGTGATCCGGCTCGTGCGGTTGTCGTACGCGGCGTACGGCGCGCCCGCGGCGGCGAGCGTGACCACGCCGCTCAGGACCAGCGTGGTCGCTGATTGTGCCTGCTTGCGCCCGACCGCGGACACGTTCGGCGTCGAGGACCCGACCGGGTACTGCGTCCCCGAGAGGCTCGGGTACGTGATGCCCGTGAACGGGACATCGAGGTAGACGAGGGCGACGTCGTGCGCCTCGCCGAGGTGCTCGTCGTAGGTCGAGCGGTCGAAGCCGGACCATGCGGCGGCATCCATGATCTCGGCGCCCGCGACCGTCTGGCTGGCCGCGCCGCCGACCGCGACCGGCGCGGTGATCGTCCACGTCTTTCCGTCCGCCGCGTCGTGGTTGAAGGCGACGCAGTGGGCCGCGGTCAGCACCACCTGCGGCGCGACGAGGACGCCGGTGCAGAAGTCGGCGTACTGGTTGTTGACGGTGACGAGGACCGCCTCGGTGTAGGCGGCCGCGGAGCGCTGCGTCCCGATGATGTCCTGGGAGAGCATCGCCGTGTTGGGAGCCTGACGCGCCGCTCGGTCCTCGGCGGAGCAGCCCACCACGGCGAGCGTCAGCGCGAGCAAGACGATCTCCGAGGTGCGGCCGAGCTCTCTCATCGTGCTCCACGCTAGCAGGCGCCGGACGAGGTCGGGGCACGACGACCGCGCTGCCACCGGAGTTGGCAGCTGGCGCGCCGCTCGAGAACGCGCTTTCATCGACGTGTGACCGCGCTCGCACCCGAGTTGGCAGCCGAGGGCGTCGCCTGGGGGAGCCTCGAGCGCGTCGGCGCGGGGGCGAGCGCCGAGGTGTTCCGGGCGCGGCTCGCCGCCGGCATGGACGTGGCGCTCAAGGTCTTCCGCGAGGACGCCGCGGCGGGTGAGCTCGCGCTCCTCGCCGCCCTCGATCGGCGCTGGGGACCTTCGCTCGTCTCGGCCGGGCGCGTTCCGGCCGGTACGTCGCTCCGCGCCGGCGCGCGCTGGATCGCGACGACGTGGACGGACGGGCGGCCGCTCGACGAGGTCGTGCGCGAGACGGAGCCCGCCGCCCGCCGCGCGCTCGCGCTCGTCGTCGCTCACGGCGTCGCACGGGCACTCGCCGAGCTGCACGCGATGGGCATCGTGCATGGCGACGTGAAGCTCGCGAACATCCTCGTTCGCGGCGCGGCGCCCGACAGCGACCGCGCCGAGCGACGAGGCGCGACCCTCATCGACACCGGGCTCGCGCGCGCTGCCACCGGCGATCCCGCGCAGGGCGGCACGTTCCGCTACCTCGCTCCCGAGCTCCGTCGCGGCGAGGCGCACGGACCGGCCGCCGACCTCTTCGCGCTCGGGCTCGTGCTCGCCGAGATCGAGGAGCCCTCGCTCGCCGGCGTGGCCGATCCCGCGGCGGGGCGGGCCGCGGAGCGCGCGAGTCACGGTGACCCGACGCTCGACGCGTGGATCGCCGCGCTGCTCGCGGCCGCGCCCGGGGCACGCCCCGCCGCGAGCTGGGTCGCCGATCGTGCCGCGCAGGCGCTCGGCCTCACGCGCGACGAGGAGGAGGCGCGCGAGGAGCGACGCGCGCGGGTTCGCCGGACCTACCTGGCGGTGCGCAGGGCGGAGATCCGCGCCGGGGCGCTCGTCGACGGTGCGATCACCGGAGCCCCTCGGGCCTGGCTCGAGCGCGCGATCGGCGCGGCCACGCTCGCCGCCTCGGTCGACGGTGGCGAAGCGGGCGCCGCCGTGGAGAAGCCCGGCCTCGAGGGCGCCGCCGTCGAGCCCGCGCGGCTCCGTCCGCTCGACGCGCTCGGCCGGGCGCGCTGGCTCGTCGCTCTCGTCGGGCCCGCGGCCGCCTCGTGGCCCGACGAGGACGTCGAGGACGGCGTCCTTGCATCACGTCTCGAGTCGCTCGCAGCGGAGCGCTCCGCCGGGAGCTGGACGGCCGATGACGTGCGCGCTCCCGTCGCCGCGCGCATCCCGGGCGGCCACACCGTCGCCTCGGCGAACGATCCGGACTGGCTCGCCCTCACGCGCGCGCTGCTGGAGGCGTATCCTTCGGACGCGACGCTGGCCGCGGCCGAGGACGCGGTGGCGACCTCACGCGCGCCGCTCTCCGTCGTCCACGACCTCGGCGCGGCGCTCCTGCGGCGGGGCGACATCGGGCGGGCGTTCGTCGCGGTGCGCTCGATCGCTCAGGGCGCGGAGGCCCCGGCGGAGCTCGCCCTCCTGGGGGCGGAGATCGCGCGGCGTCGCGGCGATCTCGCCGCCGCGGAGGCCGGCGCGCGCCAGGTGCTCTCCGGCGCGCCAACCTTCGGCGCGGTGAGTGACGATGCCGCCGCGCTGCTCGCGAGGCTCGCGTGGGATCGAGGCGCTCTCGACGAAGCCACCGCGGCGCTCGACGGGGCACGCGGGGCCGCAGCCGCCGAGGTCCGGGCGCTCGTCGCGTACGCGCGCGGCGAGCCGGAGCGCGGACTCGTGGTCCTCGACGAGGCGGCACGCGCGGCCTCGAG
>JAQBQL010000170.1 GCA_028287035.1 Labilithrix sp.
CGAAGAACTTGGCTTTCCCTTCCTGCTGCGTGGCGGCAGAGAGCGGTATCACCGTTGCGGCGACAGGCTTGCCGACGTCGAGTCGAACCAGCGCCGTCGTTCCGGTGGGGAACTGTCGGCGCGGATCGGCGATGTCGATCTCGATGTGGACCGTCCTCGTCGTCGGATCGGCCTTCGGCGCGCGTCGCGACACCACGGCCGCGGCCTCCGCTCCGGTCGAGAGCATGTGGACGTTGACCGGGGTATCGACCTGCGCCGCTTCGAAGTCCTTCTCCGGAGCGTCGACGACGACGCGGACGGTCGTGCGGTCGACGACGGAGACGATGGTGGTCCCGGGACGAATGAACGCGCCGGGGTCGGTGGTCCGCGCGGCGATCTCCCCGTCGAACGGCGCGCGCAACGCGCAATCGTGCACGTCGAGAGTGGCGGCGGTCAGGCGCGCTCTCGTCTCGAGAAGCTGAGCGCGTTCGGCGGAGCTCTGCGCGGTCTTCAGCTCGACGTCGTTCGGCGCGATGAAGCCGCCGTCGAGCATCGCCGCCTGGCGCGCGGCCTCGTGCGCCGTCGCTCGCTGGCGCTCGCTGATGCCCTGGGCCTGCATCTCCGTCGCGCGGCTCGCGGCGGTCGGGTTCGAGCAGTCGAGCGTTGCGAGCAGCTGGCCCTCCTTGACCGCGTCGCCGGGGCGCACCACCACCGTCTTCACGTAGGCCGAGATGTACTGCGGCCCGATGCTCGCCTCGACCCATGACTCGACCGCACCGACGTACGAGCGACTGTCGCGATAGGAGGCCGGCGTCGCCTCGACGACGCTCACGGGACGCGGTGCGGCTCCGAGCGCCACGTGATTCACCTTGTGATCGGCGTGGTAGACGAGCAACGCTCCGACCACCGCGAGCACGAACGTCCCCATGGCAATCGCGAGGATGACGTGGCGGAGCTTGCCGCGTGTCTGCGTCGGCGCGACGTGTTCTCGCGCCGTCGCGTCTCCTCCGTGAACCTTCGCGGCCATCGCGGACACCTCGCTCTGCGCACGCTTTCTCGAGCAAGATTCGCGCGCGCGGTCACGCCGTCATGCGTGAGCTTCGTCGAGGGACTCGGCCCGCCTCAAAGTCCTTCTGCGATGGCGCGACCGAACATCGCACGTGCTCTGACCAGCTCGAATGCGCCGATGGCGAGATCGATCTCGCTGCGCGCGCGCAGCCCTTCGGCGTCTGCGAGCTCGACGCTCGTGCCCAGGCCCGCCTTGAAGCGGGCATCGGCCTGCGCGTAGTTCGCCAGCGCGGCTTCCACCGCGCGCCGCAGTCCGGGCAGCGTCGCTCGCGCGACCTCGACGTGGACGTAGGCTTGGTGGACGTTCGCGACGACGAGCTGCCGCGCGGCGTCGATCTCGTCGCGGCGCACCTGTTCTTGTGCGCGCGAGGCGTCGCGTCGTGCTGTGATGGTGCCGTCGAAGAGCGGCCAGCTCAGGATCAGGCCGGCGTCCCAGTTCGGTACCGACGGCAAGAGCCCGGAGTAGTCCGCACGATCGCCGTTGGTCGGCGGAGCGCCTCCGGCGCGACCCGAGAGGGTTCCCGTGAGGAACACGTCGGGCCTCAGCGCGGCGCCCACCGCTCGGCTCTGCCGCTCCTGCGCCTTGAGCTGGGCGAGCGTCTGCATGAGGCGCGGGTCGCGCGCGCTGGCCTGCTGGATGGCATTAGCGAGCGCCGGCATGTCCGCGATCGTCGGTCCTGCGGCCGACGCGTCGAGGGAGAGCTCCGAGGACCCGATGGCAGCGGCCAGCACGCTCTGCGAAACGGTGACGCCGCCCCGCGCACGGATCCGACCGATGTCGAAGCGTTGCAGGTCCGCCTCGGCGCGCGTGAGCTCGATCGGCGACCGGAGGCCCGAGCCGACACCGGCTTGCGCGAGATCACGATGGGCACGGGCGCGCTCGAGCGCCCCTTCGGAGGCCTGGAGGACCGCCTTTGCGGCCTGCACCGCGAAGAAGGCTTCTTCGACACCGAGCTCGATGTCCAGGCGCACGGCGTCTGCGTCGTGCTTCCCTACCTCGATCAGGGCATCCGCCGCGGCAGACTGCGCGGCGATCCGTCCAAACTCGAAGACCTCCTGCGTCAGTCCGACACCAACCACCGTCGAAGCGTAAGGGGCGAGTGTCGAGCCCTGGGCAGCCACCGAGCGCGTTCCACCGATGCGCGGGACGTCCACGTACGCCGTCGAGAGGTAACTGGCCGTCGTGTTGTTGGTGGTGCCGCCGAAGATCTGCGCGGTCGCCCCCACGCTGGGGAGCCAATGGCTGCGCGGGACCACCGCCTGCGCACGCGCCGCAGAGACGCGAGCCAACGCCGCCCGAAGCTGCGGCTGATGGGACCGCGCGTACGCGAGCGCCTCGCTCAGCGTGATCGCACGAGGGGCCGGGGCCGTCTCGTCCGCCAGCGCGTCGCGCGCGCCCATCTCGAGACCGAGGAGCACGACGGCCACCCCGACGAGTCGGCGAAGAACGGGGCGTTGTACCGGCATCGAGCCGATGGCCAGCAGCACCTTTCGTACCAACACCTCCGCCGTGCATCGCGCGCAAAATCCGCGATGCGCCCGCTGCAGGCTCCGGGTGATTTCGCGAATTACCCGATGTCGCGCAGCTCTCGTTTCAGCACTTTTCCCGTGGGATTTCTCGGCAACGCATCGACGAACACGTAGTCGCGCGGCACCTTCGCGCCGGCGAGCCGCTCGCGCACGAACGCCTTGAGCGTGCCCTCGTCGAGGCTCGAGCCGGTCTTCTTCACGACGAATGCGCGGACGCGCTCGCCCCACTCGCGATCGGGCACGCCGATGACGGCGCACTCGGCGACGTCGGGGTGCTGCTCGAGAGCGCTCTCGACTTCGGCGGGATACACGTTCACACCGCCCGAGATGACCATGTCGCGCTTGCGACCCTCGATGAAGTAGTTGCCCGACACGTCCGCGCGCGCGAGGTCACCGACGCTGAAGAAGCCGTCGATCATGCTCTGCGACGTAGCCGCGTCGTCGTTGTGATAGCCGGCGACGAGCATCTTGTTCTTCACGTAGAGCTCGCCGACCTCGCCCGGCTTCACCTCGCGGCGATCCTCGCCGAGGAGATGGATCTCGTTGCCGGGAAGCGCCTTGCCGATGGTGCCGGGCGCGGCGCGGAGGTCGGCGGGCTTCGCCAGCGTGACGAGACCGGTCTCGGTCGCGCCGTAGAAGTTGTAGAGCACGTCGCCGAACGCATCCATGAAGTCGATGGCGAGCGGCGCGGGCAGCGGTGCGCCGCCGGAGAAGACGGCGCGCAGTGTTCGCGCGTCGTACTTCTTCCGCGTCGCGAGCGGCAGTTCGAGGACGCGATGGAGCATGGTCGGCACCACAGCGGTGGTGGTGACGGAGTGGCGCTCGATCAGATCGAGGAACGGCTCCGGCTTGAACTCGTCCATGAGCACGACGGTCTGACCGAGGATCGCCGAGAGCGACATGAAGCCGAACGCCGTGGAGTGATAGAGCGGACACGCGACGAGATGGATGTCGTCGACACGCAGCGGCGTCTCGTTGATGAAGCGGAAGGCCGCATGCATCGTGTCCTTCGGAAACTTGCGGACTGCACCTTTCGGCTTGCCGGTGGTGCCCGACGTGTAGATGACGACCGCGGCGTCGTCGTCGTCGGGGGACGCGGCGCCGGCCGGGGACGCGGGGGGCGGGGCGGCCTCGGCGAGGAGCGTCTCGTAGGAGAGCGCGCCGGGCGGGGCATCCCCGACGACGATCACGTTGGCGAGGAGGCGCTCGGTGAGCTCGGCGCGTGCCGCCTCGAGCGCGTGCAGGAGCTCCGCCTCGATCACGATGCCGTCGGCGCCGGAGTGATTCGCCAGGTAGACGAGCTCCTGCGGGGTCGACCGCCACGAGATGGCCACGGCGTGCGCCCCGGCGCGCGTCGCGGCGGCGCCGAGCTCCACCATCTCGGGGCGGTTGTGCAGCATGACGATGACCCGCTTGCGGCGGCCGATGCCGCGCGCGGCGAGGGCCCAGGCGAGCCGGTCGATGCGGGCGTCGAGCTCGGCGAACGTGCGCGTCAGCTCGCGCCAGACGATCGCGGGCTTCTCCGGGGAGTTGCGCGCGTGGATGCGGAAGATCTGGGACGGGTTCTGGGCGCCGCCCGCGAGCACCTGCAGGAGCGCGCGAGCGCCGGCGGGGCGGAGCGTCCACATCATGCCGCTCTGCCGGCCGAGCTGCACGGAGGCCTGCACGCGCTGCGGGAGGTCGCGCAGCGTCTGGACGTGGGCGGCGCGCCTCGCGAGGACGCCCTTCACGACGTTCCACATGGGCCGGAACGTATCAGCTATCCTGCTGGCCGATGAGCGAAGACCCGCGCGACGAGCGCGCGCCGATCACCCTGCGCGTCGACTACAAGCGGCTCAACACGTTCTTCGCCGACTACACGAAGAACATCTCGAAGGGCGGCACCTTCGTCCGCACCGAACGGCCGCTCGAGGTGGGGACCGAGTTCATGTTCGTGCTGTCGCTGCCCGAGGGGGTGACGCTCGACCTCAAGGGCGTCGTCCGGTGGGTGGTCACCGAGGCGGCGGCGACGAGCGACAAGCCGGCCGGGATGGGCATCGAGTTCGTCTTCGAGGACGACGAGAAGCGGCGGCAAGCCCATGAGTCGGTGGCGGTGATGATGCGCGAGTCGCTGGGGACCGCGCTGGCCGACAAGCTCCTGGGTGGCGGCCGCGACCCGCGCGGCCCGGCGAGCACGTAGCGCCTTTACCCCTGCTCCGGCACGCCCTAGGTTCCGGGGCATGATGACCCGCACGTTGCCCATCGCGGGCCGCGCCGCCGACAGGGCGATCGATCCCGCTCTCGACCTCGAGGCGGAGATCCAGCGCCTCAAGAAGGAGAGGAACGCGGTCGTCCTCGCGCACTACTACCAGGACGGCGAGATCCAGGACGTCGCCGACTTCATCGGCGACTCGCTCCAGCTCGCGCAGGCCGCTGCCAGCACCAAGGCAGACGTGATCTGCTTCGCGGGCGTGCACTTCATGGCGGAGACCGCGAAGATCCTGAACCCCGAGCGCATCGTGGTCGTGCCCGACATGGAGGCCGGGTGCTCGCTCGCCTCCGGGGCGCCGGCCGAGAAGGTGGCGGCGTGGAAGGCGCGGTACCCGGGCTCGGTGCTCGTCAGCTACATCAACTGCTCGGCCGCGGTGAAGGCGCTCTCCGACTACATCGTGACGTCCTCGAACGCCGAGCGCATCGTCGCGCAGATCCCGGCGGACAAGACGGTGCTCTTCGCGCCCGACAAGAACCTCGGCGGCTATCTGAACAAGAAGCTCGGTCGGAACATGCTGCTGTGGCCGGGCACCTGCATCGTGCACGACACGTTCAGCGAGCGGAAGATCACGGGCCTTCGCGAGCGGAACCCCGGCGCGCTGCTCCTCGCGCATCCCGAATGCGACGACGTCATCCTGCGAATGGCCGACTACGTGGGGTCGACGACGGGCATCCTGAACTTCGCGACGGCGAGCGCCGCCAAGGACTTCATCGTCGCGACCGAGCCCGGCATCCTGCACCAGATGGAAAAGGCGTCGCCGGGCAAGCGCTTCATCCCGGCCCCGCCGGAGGCAAACTGCGCCTGCAACGAGTGCCCCCACATGAAGAAGAACTCGCTCGAGAAGGTCTACCTCTCCCTGCGCGACCTCGACCCGTGCCTCGAGATGGACCCCGCCCTCATGCGCGCCGCCCGCGTCCCCATCGACCTGATGCTGAAGCTCTCGGCCTGACCGCCGCGCGCGGGATCGCCGCGCGCGGCGTGCGCCGGAGAGCGCAAACTCGTTCGGATCCCTCACGACTCGCGCGCTTGGGGGGCCCTCAGCGCCCCGAAGTCGTTCCCTCACGACCCGCCGCGTCCCCGGGGGCCCTCAGCGCCCCGAAGTCGTTCGGATCCCTCACGACCCGCCGCGTCCCCGCAGCGAACCGCGTGACCCGCAGGTGCTGACCGTGCAGGTGGCGGGCGGTCGAGATGATCGTGAGGGATCCGAACGATTTCGGGCGCCGCGGTCGTGCCCCGCAGCGCGCCAGTCCTGAGGGATCCGAACGATTTCCAGGGCCGCGGTCGTCCCCCGCAGCGCGCCCGTCGTGAGGGATCCGAACGATTTCCAGGGCCGCGGTCCGCCCGCGCAGCGGCAGCGCGCGGGCGCGGCGGATCAGATGTTCGTCATCAGGGAGGTGACGATGTAGTCGGCGGCGAAGATGGCGACGATGCTCGCGACGACCGCCTTCGCGGTGGCTTCGCCGACGCCGCGGGCGCCGCCCGAGGCGAAGAAGCCCTTCTTGCAGCAGATCGTGCTGACGATGACGCCGAACAGGGCGGCCTTCACGAGGAGCATCCGGATGTCCTCCCACTTCACGAACGTCTGGATGCGCTCGAAGAAGACACCCGGGTCGATGCCCTGCCAGAGCACCGCGACGATCCATGCGCCGAACATGCCGGCGATGGCGAAACACAGGGCGAGCAGCGGGAGCACGAGGGTCGTCGCGAGCACCCGCGGCACCACGAGGTACTGCACCGGGCTGACGCCCATCGTCGTGATGGCGTCGATCTGCTCGGTCACGCGCATGTTGCCGAGCTCGCTGGCCATCGTGCTGCCGGCGCGCGCCGTCACGACGACCGCCGCCAGCACCGGAGCGAGCTCACGGGACAGCGCGAGCGCCACGACGCCGCCGACCATGCCCTCCGCCGAGAACTGGCGGAAGCCCACGATGACGCTGACCGTGAAGGCCATTCCCGTGAACATCCCCACGAGGCCCGCGATGAACAGCGAGCCGGCGCCGATGAACTCGATGGCGATGAGGAACTGCCCGAGGCGGAACGGCGGCCGCACGAGCCACGACATCGCCTTGCCGAACAGCAGCACGGTGCCGCCGAGGTCGTCGAACAGGCCGAGGACCGGATCGAGAACGGGGTCGAACAGCGCGAAGAAGCTCTTCTCCTTCGGAGCCTCGCCGCCCTCTGCGCTGGTGTTCGCGTTCGCCAAGACGCCGGGAGTCTAGCGCGGAAACCCTCAGGGCTCGCGGTAGAAGCGCGGCACCCGGCGAGAGATCGACGTCAGGATCTCCCAGGCGATGGTGCCGGCGTGTCCGGCGACCTCGTCGGCGCCGATCGCGTCCTTGCCGAGCGCCCCCTCCTGCGACCCGAGGACCACCACCTCGTCGGCGAGGCCGCTGCCCGGCACGTCCGTGACGTCGATCATCGACATGTCCATCGAGACCGCGCCGACGATCGGCGCCCGCCGCCCGCGCACGAGCACGTGCCCGCGGTTCGACAGCTGGCGCGAGAGGCCGTCCGCATAGCCCATGGGGATCGTCGCGATCCGGGAGGGCCGCGACGCGCGGAACAGCGAGCCGTAGCCGACCCCCTCCCCGGCGTCGATCGACCGGACGTCGACGATCTCGCTGCGGACGCGCATCGCGGCCTTCAGCGACTCGACGCCGGAGGGCGCGCCGAGCATCGAGGCAACCCCGAAGATCGCGATGCCCGGACGTACCGCGTCGAACACCGCGTCGCCGCGGAGCAGCGCGGCGCTGTTCGCGGCGTGGCGCACAACGGCGGGCCCGATCGCCCCCGCCTGCCCGAGGCGACGCGTCGCCTCCTCGAAGCGCGCGACCTGCTCCGCGGTGAAGCCGGCCTCGGGCGCCCCTTCCTCGGCATCGGCGCATGCAAGATGCGTCATCAGGCCGGCGATCCGCACCTCCGGATACGCCCGGAGCTGCTCGGCGAACCGCTCGAGGTCGTTCATCCGCACGCCGAGGCGCGCCATCCCCGTGTCCACCTTGAGGTGCGCGACGGCCTCGCGACCGTTCGCGCGGGCCGCCCGCGCCAGACCCTCGACCTGCCCGAGGTCGTAGACGACCGGCACCACGTCGCGCGCCGCGATCTCCTCGCACGTCCCGCGGCTGCTTGCGTTGAAGCCCCCCATGACGAGGATGGGCGCGCGGATCCCCGCGTCGCGGAGCTCGACCGCCTCCTCGAGGAGCGCCACGCAGAAGCCCTCCGCCCCGGCCCGCTCGAGCGTCCGCGCGACGGCAGGCGCCCCGTGGCCGTACCCGTCCGCCTTGAGCACCGGCCACACGCGGGCCCGCTCGCCGTTCGCGGCATAGGCATGTCGCGTCACCACGCGCAGGTTGTGGCGGAGCGCCGCGAGATTCACCTCGGCGCGCGTCGGCCGCACGGCGTCCGCGGGAGCCGCCCGACGCGGCTTCAGCACGCGAACGCTGTCGGCTCCGTCGCTCTGCCGGCGCGTGCCGAGCAGCTGACCGGACGAAGGCGGTGCGGGCGGCGGTGTGTTCACGAGATCACGAGCCCTGTCTGCAGCGGTCATGAATGCGTGGTCCTCTGGAGAAGCCAACGCTCACGGGATCGGGAGCTATTCTCCCCATCGCATCCCCGCGTCAAGGCGGGCAACAAACCCGCCGGATCGCGGCCGCTACGCCGTGCCGGCGCCCGACGCAGCGCCCGCCGCACCGAGCGTCGCCTCTTCCTTCTCGAGCTCCTCCACCGCGAACTGCAAGCGATAGAGGCGCGCGTACACGCCGCCCTTCGCGAGCAGCTCGTCGTGGCTGCCGGACTCCACGACGCGTCCCTTGTGGAACACGACGATGCGGTCGACCGCGCGAATCGTCGAGAGGCGATGGGCGATGACCAGCGCCGTGCGCCCTTCCATGACCGCCTCGAGGGCTGCCTGGAGGCGCGACTCGGTGTCCGAGTCGATGCTCGCGGTCGCCTCGTCGAGGATGAGGAGCGGCGTGTCCTTGTAGAGCGCGCGAGCGAACGCGATGAGCTGCCGCTCGCCGGCGCTGAAGTTCGCGCCGCGCTCGTCGACGCGCGCGTCCAGCCCGCCCGGCCGCCGCAGGAACAGATCGAGGGCCCCCACGCGCGAGAGCGCCTGCTCGACGCGCTTCAGGTCGGGGACGTCGTCGCTCATCGCGATGTTCGACGCGACGGTCCCCGCGAAGAGGAACACGTCCTGCGGCACCACCGAGAAGAGGTCGCGGAGCTCACGGCGGTCGTAGCTCGCGATGTCCTTCCCGAGCACGCGCGCCTGCCCGCGCTCGAGCTCGTACAGGCGGAGGAGGAGCGCCGTCACCGTCGTCTTGCCGGCGCCGGTCGCGCCGACGAGCGCGATGCGCTCGCCCTGCTTCACGCGGAACGACACGTCGCGCAGGACGGGGACGCCCTTCTTGTACGAGAACGTCACGTCCTCGAGCGCCACCGCCTCGTCCTCGCGCCCCGCAGCCACCGCTGCATCGGCCGGCGCCGGCGGAAGCTCGACCTCGAGCGACGTCTCGTCGAGCAGCTGGAAGATGCGCTCGGCCCCGCTCATCGCCGACTGGAGCACCGTGTAACGCGTGGCGAGCAGGCTCACCGGCTCGAAGAACTGCTTGATGTACTGCGTGAACACGACCGTGAGCGAGAACGTGATCGTCGGGTCGCCGAGCCGCCGCAGGCCCGACCACCAGAGGATGCTGGCGATGCAGACCGTGCCGACCATCTCGATGGCCGCGTCGAGGACGGCCTCGTAGAAGACCGAGCTCTTGTTGGCGTTGCGGTACTCGACGTTGATGTCGTCGAACTCGCGCGCCATGGACGACTCGCGCGCGTAGGCCTGCACGACGCTCATCCCCGAGACCTGCTCGTTCAGAAAGGCGTTGAGGCGCGCCGTCTTCACGCGGATGTCGCGGTATGCCTGGCGCGCGCGCTTGCGGACGTACCGCACGACCAGGCCCACCACCGGCAGCGCGGCGAACGCGATCAGCGAGAGCTGCACGTTCAGGATCAGCATCATCGTGACGATGCCGAGGAGCGAGACGAGATCGCCGATGGCATTGAGCACGCCCGACGCGAAGAGCTCGCCGACCGCGTCGACGTCGTTGGTGGCGCGCGTGACGAGCCGGCCGACCGGCGTGCGATCGTAGTAGCGGAGCTCGAGCCGCTGCATGAACTCGAAGATGTGCCGCCGGAGATCGGCCATGGTGCGCGCACCGGCAATCTGCATCGTGTACATCTGCACGAACGTGACGACCTGCGTGAGCAGCACGATGCCCGACAGCTCGAGGCCGTAACGGAGCAGGTTCCCGCTGTGCACGTCCTGCGCGGTGCCGACGAGCTTGCCCATCAGCACCGGTCGCACGAGACCGAGGCTCGCCGAGCCGAGGATCAGCACGAGCGAGATGGCGAGGAAGCGCGCATGCGGACGCATGAAGGGCCACAGCCGCCCGAGCAGCTGCGCGTCGTAGGCGCGGCCGAGGCGCTCCTCCTCGTGGAAGTCGCGGAGCGTGCCGGCGCCGCGCCGCGCGCCCTCGACGCCGGTGAGGGTCGCCGACTGGGTCGCCACGACGGCCTTCGGCGCGACGGTGTCGGCCGCGGCGGCGTCGGGCGGAGCGGCGCCGGCCGCGCCCGGTCCCTGCTGCGGAGCGGCGCTCACGCGACCACCGGGGGCGCGACGTCGTCGAGGTCGACCTCCTCGAGCGCGGACTGGGCCGACTGCTCGGCCGCGAACTTCGCGTAGAGGCCACCGCGGCCGACGAGCTCCTCGTGGGTGCCGGCCTCGAGCACGCGCCCCTCGTCGAGGACCACGATGCGGTCACACCGCGACGCCGCGGCGACGCGGTGCGTGACCAGGACGACGGTGCGCGAGGCGGCCTGCCGCTCGATCGCGTCGAGGATCGCCGACTCCGTCTTCGCGTCGACGGCCGAGAGCGGGTCGTCGAGCACGAGGACCTTGGGCTCGCGCACGAGCGCCCGGGCGAGCGCGATCCGCTGCTTCTGACCGCCCGAGAGCTGCACGCCGCGCTCGCCGACCACGGTGTCGAACTGGTCGGGGAGCCCGAGCGCCTCCTCGAGCACCTGGGCCTCGCGCGACGCCTCGCGGATGCGGATCAGCGAGGCATCGGCGTCCGCGTCGTCGAGGCAGAAGCCGATGTTGCGCGAGACGGTGGTGGAGAAGAGGAACGCGTCCTGCTGCGCGTAGCCGATCGCCTTGCGCACCGCGGAGAGCGGCAGATCGCAGACGTCGATGCCGTCGATGTGCACCGCGCCGGCTGGCGTCGGCAGGAGCCGCGCGAGCAGCATCGCGACCGTCGACTTTCCGGAGCCGGTCCGGCCCACGATGGCCACCGACCGGCCCGCGCCGACCTCGAACGAGACGTCGTCGACCACCTTGCGCTCGCCGTACGCGAACGTGAGGCCGCGCACGCTGATCGCGCCCGCGACGCTTGCCGGCTCGGGGAGCGGCCCGTCCTTCACCTCGGGGACGGCGTCGAAGATCTGCTTCAGCCGGTCATAGCCGGCGCGGCCACGCTGCAGGATCGAGATCGAGAAGCCGAGCGCCACCATCGGCCACATCATGCGCCCGTAGGCGAGCCAGAACGCGAAGAAGGAGCCGCGTGTGATGCCGCCGTCCCCCTCGCCCTTCTGGAGGAGCAGCGTGCCGTACCAGAAGAAGGCGAGCACGCCGAGCGCGCTGGCCGCCCCCGCGACCGGGCCCATGAGACCGCGGATGCGCGCGAGCGCGAGGCTCGCCTCGAGGTACTCCTGGTTCACCTTCTCGAACCGGCGGCGCTCGCGCTTCTCGAGCGCGAAGCTGCGGACGATGCGCACGCCGGCGAGGTTCGTCTGCAGCACGTCGCTCATGCGGCCGAGCGTCTCCTGGTTCTGGCGGGTGCGCTGGAACATGGCGCGCGAGAAGGAGCGCGTGATGAGGATCATCGGCGGCAGCATCACGAACGACACGAGCGTGAGCCGCGGGCTGACGGTGACCATGACCTGGAGCGCGCTCGCGAACGCCAGCACCACGTTCACCACGTTGAGGATGCCGAACCCGAGGAGGAGGCGGACCTGCTGGAGGTCGCCCGTCGAGCGGCTCATGATCTCGCCGGCCGACATCGTGCGGTAGAACGCGGTCCCGAGCCGGTGCAGCCGGTGCAGGAGCAGCGCGCGCAGCTCGTACTCGGCGTCGCGGCCCGCGTTGAAGATGAACCAGCGGCTCGACACGCGCGTGACGAACGCGAGCACGGCCAGCGCGAAGATGATGATCGCCGGCCGCGTCACGCTCTGCGGGTCCGCGCCGAACACCGCGTCGATCGCCGCCTTGGAGAGCCAGTCGATCCGGTTCAACGACAGCTGGAACGTGCCCAGCATCAGCGTGCCTGCGATGTACCGCGGCAGCTGACGGCGGAACTGCCCGCTCAGCGTGATCGGGAAATGCTCGACGCCGTCCGCGCCATGACGTGCCGCGTCGGCGGTGGGGGTGCTCTCCGGGGAGCGGTGCGGTGATGAGGATGCGGCCACGAGGGAGCCCGTCTGCATAGCAGAAGACCGGCGCCGCTTGGATGCGCGCGGCCGAGATCCGTCGCGTTCGGCTGCGCTTCTCGATCCGCGTTGCCGCCCGGCCGCGCCTAGCGGGTCGTGCCCTTGCGCGGGCGACGATGCGAGCTCGTGAGCATCGGACGCGTGCCGTCGGTCGACGCGACGAGGTCCTTGAGGGCGAGGGTCGCGGCGAGGAGCCCCAGCCGCACGCGCGCGCGCCCCTTCGAGTCGAGCTCCTGCACGATTCCGACCTTGTCGATGAACGGCCCCGCGAGCACCCGGACGCGCGTGCCCTTCTCGATCGGGATCCGCGGGTCGACCTCGGTGAGCGACGGGCGGGCGCCGCGCCCTCGCATCATGGCCTGGAGGATCGGCCGCCGCGCCGGAGGAGCGCGATCGCGGGCGCGGTCGACCATGTCCACGGCCGGCGCGTCACCTTCGGTCTTGGCGGCGCGCGAGGCGGGAGGGGCGCCCTCGCGCTCGGCGACGGTCAGGAGGCGGCGCGCGTCCTCGCGCTCGCGGCGCGTGCCCTCGACGCGCGCCGGCTTCTTGCTGTGCACGCTGCTGCGGCGCTTGCGACGCTCCTCGCGACCGCGCTCGCGGCGCTCCTCGTTGCGGGCGCGCCCGGCGCGCCAGGCGCCGCGGCGACCGGCGCCGATGAGGTCGTTGTCGGGCGCCCACGCCACGAGCTTGTAGGCATGCGCGAGCACCACGAGCGCGTCCGAGAGCTGGTCGTCGAGCTCGCTCGAGTGTGCGAGCGCCACCTCTCGCTTGACGCTCCATCCGATCCACAGCGGGCGGCGACTGCGCTGGCTGTCGTCGAGGAGGGCGCGCACGTCGTCGGCGCTCGCGTCCTCGGCGCGCGGGAAGCTGGGCACGCCGATGACGCCGATCGCGAACTCGAGCGGAAGCGTCTCGAACAGCGTGGTGAGCTCGAGGAGCCGCGTGGGATCCGCGAGACGCGCCCGCAGGTTGTTGGCGTCGGCCTCGGCCTCGGGGCACACCTCGAGGGCGACCTCGACGTGGACGGCGTCGATGGTGAGCGCCAGGTAGGCGTGCGCCCGCAGCGGGTCGGCGTCGGGGGCGGTGCGCGGAACGCCGGCGCGCTCGAACGCGTCGCGCACGAAGATCACGCGCTGCGCGATGAGGCGCGGCGCGCGCGACGAGAGGTGCTGCTCCACCTCGTCCGGCACGACCACCTCCACGGAGATCCCGAGCTGATCGAGCCGCGGCACCACGGTGCGCGCCCACGTCTCGATGCGCTCGCGGAGCACGCGTCGCTGGGCGGCAGGCACGGGCCGGATCGCCTGCGTCGCCCGCGACACCGGCTGCACCGGCTCCAGGAACGCGTCGAAGTCGGCCGCGGCGAGCGCGAGCAGACCTCGCGCGCCGTCGTTCCTCGGATCCGCCACAGTGGAGCGAGGATACGGGGGCCCGCCGGGGTGTCAACGCGAAGGCCTTCGGCGCCTTTCGCTGGTCCGCCGAGCGTGGTAGATCGCCGGGCCGTGCCGCGTTCACCGAAGACGACCTCGACCTCCGCTCCGAGCGCTCGCACCGGGCGCGCGCCCCGGAAGACCGCCGGAACGGCGAAGACCGCGAGCACGAAGGCGAGCGCGAAGACCGCTCGCGTGCCGAGCGCGACCGAGCCGCGCGCGCAGGACCGCGAGGACGAGGAGCTCACCGGCGCCGCGGGCGACGAGGGCGACGAGGACGCCGCGGGTGACGAGGACGCGGCCGAGGAAGAGGGCGCGGACCACGACGTCACGGGCGGAGCGCGCCGTGGCAGCGCCGCCCCCGCGGACGGCGACGACGACGCGCTCGCCGAGCCGCGTGACAGCGACGTCGACGTGGCCGCGGAGCCCGACGCGGACGTCGACGGCGACGTGGAGGTCCCGGCCTCGCTCGCCAAGCGCGAGCTCGCACGCGGCGGCGGCCTGTCCGCCGAGCGGCTCGACCCGATGGCCGCGTACCTGCGGGAGATCCAGCGCCATCCGCTGCTGACCCCGGAGGAGACGCATTCCCTCGCGACCACGTTCGTGAAGACGCAGGACCCCGCGATCGCGGCGCGGCTCGTCACCTCGAACCTCCGGCTCGTCGTCAAGATCGCGTACGAGTACCGCCGCGCCTACAAGAACATCATGGACCTCGTGCAGGAGGGCAACATCGGCCTCATGCAGGCGGTGAAGCGGTACGACCCGTACCGCGGCGTGAAGCTGTCGTCGTACGCGGCGTGGTGGATCCGGGCGTACATCCTCAGGTTCATCCTGAACAACTGGCGGCTCGTGAAGCTCGGCACGACGCAGGCGCAGCGAAAGCTGTTCTTCAACCTGCGCAAGAAGCGCGGCGAGCTCCAGGCGATGGGCATCGACCCGACCAACGCCGAGATCGCGAAGCAGCTGAACGTCCCCGAGAGCGACGTCGCCGAGATGGACGTGCGCCTCGCCTCCAGCGAAAAATCGCTCGATGCGCCGGTCGGTGACGCGGACGGCCGGTCGATCGCGAAGATCGACATGATGCCGAGCGCCGGCGCCGGCCCCGAGACGCAGATGGCCGACAGCGAGCTGCAGTCGCTCGTGAAGGACAAGCTGCGCGACTTCCGCGGCACCCTCGTCGGCAAGGAGAAGGATCTCGCGATCTTCGATCTCCGCCTCATCGCCGACGATCCGCTCACGCTGCAGGAGCTCGGCGACCAGTTCGGCATCTCGCGCGAGCGCGTGCGGCAGCTCGAGCAGCGTCTGCTCGGCCGCCTGCGCGACTACCTGAAGCGCGAGATGGGCGACGCCACCGATTCGCTCTGAGAGCCCGAGACCGATCGTGGCGTCCGGCATCCTCCACGTGGTCGCGACGCCGATCGGAAACCTGTCCGATCTCACGCTGCGCGCGATCGACACGCTGAAGACGTGCGACCGCGTGGCCGCGGAGGACACGCGGCGCACGCGCCAGCTGCTCTCTCACCTCGGCATCGAGGGCAAGCCGCTCGACGCGCTCCATGCCCACTCGACCGAGCGTGACGTGGCGCGGCTCGTCGAGCGCCTCGTGCAGGGGGAGCAGGTAGCGCTGGTGACGGACGCCGGTACCCCGGCGGTCAGCGACCCCGGCGACGTCCTCGTGAAGTCGGCGATCGCCGCGGGCGTCCGCATCGTGCCCGTGCCCGGCGCGAGCGCGGTGCTGGCGGCGCTCGTGGCGAGCGGGCTCGCGACCGGCGTTGGCTTTCGCTTCCTCGGGTTCCTGCCCCGCGACGGGGCCGCGCATCGCGACGCGATCGCCGCCGCGGTGGCGACGGCCGAGCCAGTCATCCTCTTCGAGTCACCGGAGCGCACGCATGCCCTGCTGACGGAGCTCGCCGACGCGATGCCCGCCCGCGCCGCGTGCGTCGCCCGCGAGCTCACGAAGCTCCACGAGGAAGTGGTGCGCGGCACCCTCTCCGAGCTCGCGCGTGACCGCGACACGTGGCGCGGCGAGATCGCGATCGTGCTGGGCGCATGGTCCCCCGAGTCGCGCGGCGACGGGATCGACGACGCGGCGATCGACGCCCGCATCGACGTGGAGCTCGCCGGCGGCACACACGCGAAGACCGTCGCCGACGTGGTGGCGGCGTGGAGCGGTCGCCCCCGCCGCGTCATCTACGAGCGCGTGGTGCGAAGGAAGTCGACGCGCTAGGGCCGGCTGGGACAGCCGTTCTCATGAGCTTCGCTCGACGCGCGCCGCGTAGCAACCCTGCCGCGCGAAGTGCACGTGCAGGTAGTCGGTGGCAGGGGCCTTCAGCATCGTCTCGATCAGGGCGTCGACTGCCGTCCCGTCGGCGACGTCGGCCGCGACCATCATCCCGACGTCGTCGAACGCGCGAACCGAGAGCAGGCGGCGGCGCAGCATCGCGGGGATCTCCCCGTCGGCCAGCTGCGGCGCCTCGACGTGCGGCCGCACGTAGATCGCGTGCGAGGCGCGGAAGGGCGAGCGCGCGGGCTGGTGCTCGAAGTGCGTCAGGATCACGGTCTCGCCCACCGGGGCGTCCTCGAGCGAGACCCGGCACGGCGTTGCGTGCGGATGCGAGACGACCACCCTCACCGCACCTCGCTCGGCGAGTGCCGCGTCGGAGAGATCGAAGAGCGGCGCGAACAGCGCGGCCGACAAGGCGCGGATGCGGAAGGACATGCCCGCATGATGGCGAGCCCGCGGGGGTGGCGCTGGCCAGTCCCGGACGCGTCATCCGCGGCCGGCCTGGGCGCACCCATGTCACCCCTTCGGGTCTCTCGACGAGGGCGACGTTCCGTCGGACACTGAGTGCCGATGAAGAGACGCCTCGTCCTCGGCCTCGCTCTCGTTACCTCCCTCGCCTCGGTCGCCGCCTGCAGCGACGACGGGTCCGGCAGCTCCTCCAGCTCGAGCAGCTCCGGCGGCTCCAGCTCGGGCAGCTCGGGCACGTCGGGCAGCAGCGGCTCGAGTGGAGGCGGCGCCGCGTGTCTGGACCCCACGACGTTCGACTACGTCGTGCCGCTCCACAAGGAAGGCGACAGCAACTTCCTCACGTACCAGGCCACGGCCGACGAGAGTCACGTGTTCATCTCGACGCTCTCCGCGGTGTACGCTCTCGACCCCGGGACCCGCGCGCTCAACGTGCTCTACGCGCCGCCGAACGCCGTCGTCCCGCACCACTACCTCCGGAAGGATGACGTCGTCGTCAATTCGGGCAGCAAGCTCTGGGCGGTCCCGAAGACCGGTGGCGCGCCGGTGCCCCTCCCCGACTTCACGAAGCTTCCGAACGGCTCGCTCGCCGGCACGCAGGAGGTCGTCATCGACGGCGACACGCTGTACGCGCTCGAGGTCGGCGACAGTGGCACCGTCTACAAGCACGACCTGACGACCGGCGCGGAGACCGATCTCGGCGCGGAGCCTCGCTCGAAGACCTCCAGCATCCGCATGGGCGCCGACGCGATCTACTCGTACTACGCGAACGACGAGTCCGACAACGCACCGACGACCCTCTGGAAGGTCGCGAAGACCGGCGGCGCGATCACCCCGATCCCGATCACCGGGGCGCCCAGTCCCGTCAATTACCCGCTCGGCGTCAACGGGAACGATCTCTTCGTGTTGTCCGTCGACGCCGAACACTTCGTGGCGCACGTGCTCCGGGTGCCGACCGGCGGCGGCGCCGCGGTGGACCTCGGCACCACGACGTACGTGCTGACGTTCAAGGGACAGTCGTTCGTCGTTCCCGCGCAGGGCGGCACCGTCCTCCGGCTCCTGAACGATCTCTTCTGGATCCCCGAAGGCGCAGCCGCGATGACCTCGCTCGGCTGCTTCCCCGACGACTACGCCCCGCTCGGCGTGGCCGCGAACGGGAAGAAGGCATTCGTCGGCATCGGCAACGACCAGGGCGGCGGGATGATCGCTCTGCCGCTCCCGTGACCCGGGCCGCGGCTCACGCGTTCACATCGCGAGCGCCTGCTCGACGGCGCGCGCGTCGAAGCCGATCAGGATCTTGCCCTTGACGTCGAGCACCGGGATCGACCCGCCACGGGCGCCGGCCTTCTGCAGCTTCGCCTTCATCTCGCGCGCCGCGTCGTGATCCTGCTCGATGTCGTGCTCGACGAACGCGACGCCCTTCCCCTTCAGGAACGCTGCCGCCTGGTGGCACGGTCCGCACCACGAGGCGCCGTAGATGATGACCGCCGGCCGCTCCGGCTCGGGAATGGCCCCGGCCTCGCGCGGCGACAGCGTCAGCCCGTGCTTCGCGCGCCGCGTGACGGCGATGTCCTCGAACTCGCCGCCCGGCACCATCTTCACCGGGTAGGCGCCGTTCGGGCCCGCGTTGCGCAGATCGGCGACGAAGATGCGGTCGCTCGGAAGCGCGTCGCGCGCGGGGTCTCGCACCTTGACCGTCTCGCGGCTCGCCTCGGGGACCGCGCTCGGCTTCTCCTCGACGTGGAACTCGCCCTTGTCGTCGATCCAGGTGAAGAGGAGACCGGGCGTCGTCTCGGTGACGGTCGGCAGCTCGACGGCCGGCTCCGCCTCCTTCTTCGAGCAGCCACACGCGAGCAAGGCGACGGCGAGCAGGGCGGCGAGCGCCAGACGGGCGAGACGAGATACCACCACGGCCCGAGGATGCCGCCTCCCGGGCATTCCGACAAGGGCAGCGATCAGCCGAGCTCCTCGATGCCCCCTGCCCCGGGCATCCGGCCCGGGCGGCTACCGGGCGTCGGCCAAGCGGTCGATGATCCGATGAACGAGGCCGTACTCGCGGGCCTCCTTCGCGTTCATCCAGAAGTTGCGATCGGTATCGCGCACGATCTTGTCGTATGGCTGCCCCGTGGCGTCCGCGAAGATGCGGTTCAGGCGCTCGCGCATCTGGACGATCTGCGCCGCCTCGATCTCGATGTCCGACGCGTTGCCGCCCATGCCGCCGAGGGGTTGATGAAGGAGAAAGCGCGTGTTCGGCAGCGCGAAGCGGTTCTCCTTCTTGGCCGCCGCGTAGATGAGCGCACCGGCGCTCGCCACCCAACCGGTGCCGATCATGAGGACGTCGGGCGCGATCGCGCGGACCAGATCGAAGATCGTGTCGCCCGCTTCGACGTGCCCGCCGGGGGAGTGCACGATCATGCGGATCGGCCCTTCGCCGGCCGCCGCGAGCGCCACGAGCTGCGCCGAGACGGTGCGCGCCAGCTTCGTGTTCACCTCGCCGAACACGAGCACCGTTCGTGACGTGAAGAGCGCATCCGCGGCGCGCCCGAGGAAGGCGTCGTCCGGCAGGGCAAGCTCACGCGCGTCGTCTTCTTTTTCGGGAGGAGGCATGAGGGGAGGATGGAGCGCCGTCGCCGGGAGGGCCATGTCCGGCAGGCTCGACCGCATGTCCGTTCGTCTCGATCTCGCGGGGCCCTCGGCGGCGCGGTGGACCGGGTCGGCGACGCGGTCCATCCTTCGATCATGACGCTACCGCTCGTCCCCTCCTGCGAGCTCGCGCGCGGCGCGAGCGCGAACGACGTCAACGACGCGAACGTCGCACGAGCCCTCGACGCGATGACCAGCGATCCCGCTCGGGGCTGGTCGGTCCGCGAGCTCGCGCGCATCGCCGGCCTGTCGCGCGCCGCCTTCGCGCGTCGCTTCAAGCAGGAGCTCGGCACGCCGCCGCTCCAGTGGCTCACCGAGCTTCGCGTGCGCCTCGCGACGACCCACCTCGCCTCGTCCGACCTCGCTCTCGCGGGCATCGCCGCGCAGGTCGGTTACCGGTGCGAGTTCGCGTTCGCGAAGGCCTTCAAGCGGCTCGTCGGCGTCGCGCCCGGCGTGTATCGCCGCGCCGCTCGCACGCGGGTGCCGACCTTCCGCGCCGCCGCCTGAATGGATCAGCCGAGCTCCTCGCCGAGGGTCGTCCACTCCGCCATCATCTGGTCGACGCGCCGTGCGAGGGCCTGCTCCTCGGTCGCCATCCTCGCGAGCTTCGCCCAGTCGCCGGCCGGGTCCTCGCGCAGCTGCGCCCGAAGATCGGTGAGCTGCTTCTCGCCGGCCGCGATGAGCTCCTCGAGGTCCTTGAAGCGGCGCTCCTTCTTGCCGCGGTCGCGCGAGACCTGCTTCTGCGCCTCGTGCCGGTTCTTCTTCTCGGCCTCGGGAGCCGCAGCGGGCGCCTCCTTCTTCTTCTCGGGGCGCCGCTCGACCTTGGCCGGGACCTTGGCGGCGCTCGCGGCCGCGAAGTCGGAGAAGCCGCCCGGGTAGAGCTCGACGCGCCCATCACGCACGCTGACGATGCGGGTCGTCACGGTCTCGAGGAAGCGCCGGTCGTGCGAGACGAGGAGGACCGTGCCCTCGAAGGACGCGAGCGCCTCTTCCAGGATCTCGGCGGCCGGGATGTCGAGGTGGTTCGTGGGCTCGTCGAGGAAGAGCATGTTGCGCGGCTCGAGGAGCAGCTTGGCGAGCGCGAGGCGCGACCGCTCCCCGCCCGAGAAGCCGGCGACCACGCGTAGGGGATCGTCACCCCAGAACCGGAAGCGCGCGAGGTACTGGCGCGCGCCCTCGGCGTTGAGGTCGCCGCGGATGCTCCGCACCTCCTCGATCGCGGTGTTCGACGGATTCACGGCGCCGAGATGCTGATCGAAGTAGCCCTCTTGCAGGTTGGTCCCGCGCTTCACGCTTCCGTGGTCGAGCGTCTTGTCGCCGCGGCCGGCGAGCAGCTTGAGGAGCGTCGACTTTCCGGCCCCGTTCGGCCCGACGATGCCGATGCGCTCGCCGCGGCGGACCAGCAGGTCGACGCCCGCGAAGAGCTGGCGACCGCCGCGCTCCGCCGAGAGATCCTTCGCGTCGAGCACGATGTCGCCGGAGCGCGCCGCCGCCACGAAGCTGAACTTCACGCGCTCCGCGACCGCCCACACGTCCTCGGGACGCTCCACGCGATCGAGCTTGTCCAGCATCTTGCGCCGGCTCTGCGCCTGCTTCGACTTCTGGCCCGCCATGTTGCGGCGGATGAAGTCCTCGGTCTTGTCGACGAAGGCCTGCTGCCGCTCGAGCACCGCGCGCTCGCGCTCGAGGTCCTCGGCGCGGGCCAGGTGGTACTCGCTGTAACGAAGCGGGTACACGCGGAGCCCCCGCGTGCCGAGCTCGAGGGTCTGCGAGGAGACCGCGTCCAGGAACGCGCGATCGTGGCTCACCACGAGCACCGCGCCGCGGTAGGTGCGAAGCCACGACTCGAGCCACGCGATCGTGTCGAGATCGAGGTGGTTGGTCGGCTCGTCGAGCATCAGGAGATCGGGCTCCTGCGAGAGGATGACGCCGAGCTGCAGCCGGCCCCGCTCGCCGCCGGAGAGCGACGCGACGGGCCGCGCCAGATCCGGATCCGAGAACCCGAGCTTCGCCGCGATAGCGGCCACGCGGTGCTCGAGGTCGTCGCCGCGCGCCACGTGATAGCGGTCGGTCACGTGGGCAAGATGGGCGAGCGCCTGCTCGCCGCCGCTCGCCGCGTCGTGCTGCGCTCTGACGAGCTCCTCGCGCAGCTGCACGATGTCGCCGAAGCCGCTCATGAACGCGGAGAGCACGTCGCCCTTCGCCTCGAGCTCGTGGGACTGGCGGTAGTAGCCGACGGTCACGTCACGCTTGATGACGACCGACCCGCCGTCGGGCTCGATCTCCTTGGCGAGCAGCCGGAGCAGCGTCGACTTGCCGGCGCCGTTCGGGGCCACCAGCGCCGCGCGATCGCCCGTCGCCAGCGAGAAGGTGACGCCCTCGAAGAGCGTGTCACCGGCGTAGCCGAAGCGTAGATCCGCGACCTGCAGCACCGTCATCGCGCTCGCCTATAGCGCCGCGCCGGTGGGAGGTCACGGGGCTCCTCGCCGGCCGCGCGCGCCGCTCAGGCGACGACCTGCGCCAGCATGGCGACGGTGTCCTCGAACGCGACGCGGTCGTGCGGCGACTGCTGGAGGAACTGCTCGATCTTGGGCATCTTCGCGAGCGCCTCGTCGAGCTGCTTGTCCGAGCCCTTCGCGTACGCACCGAGCATGACGAGGTCGCGCTTCGCCTCGTAGTGCGCGACGAGCGAGCGAAGCCGGCGCGCGGCGTCGCGATGGGCGGGCTGCACCACCTGATCCATGACGCGAGACAGGGACACGGTGGGATCGACCGCGGGGTAGCGACCACGCGAGGCGATGGTGCGGTCCATGACGACGTGACCGTCGAGGATGCCGCGCACCTCGTCGGCGATGGGCTCGTCCATGTCGCCGCCCTCGACGAGCACCGTGTACATCGCGGTGATCGATCCCTTCGACCCCTGCCCGGTGCGCTCGAGGAGGCGGGGCAGCATCGCGAAGACGCTGGGCGGGTAGCCGCGGCGCGCGGGCGGCTCGCCGGCGGCAAGGCCGACCTCGCGCTGGGCGCGGGCGAAGCGCGTCACCGAGTCGACGAGGAGCATCACGCTCTTGCCCTGATCGCGGAAGTGCTCGGCGTAGGCGGTCGCCACCTGCGCCGCGCGCAGGCGCTCGAGCGCGGCGACGTCGCTCGTCGCGACCACGACGACGCTGCGCGCGAGGCCCGCGGCGCCGAGGGCGTGCTCGAGGAACTCGCCGACCTCACGGCCGCGCTCGCCGACCAGCGCCACGACCACCACCTCCGCCTCGGTGCCGCGCGCGATGGCGCCGAGCAGCGTGCTCTTGCCGACGCCCGACCCGGCGAAGAGACCCACGCGCTGTCCTTCGCCGAGCGTCAGCAGACCGTCGAGCACGCGGACCCCGGTGGCGAGCGGGCGCGTCACCGGACGGCGCGAGAGCGCGGGCTCGGGATCGCGATCGACCGGGACGAGGCGGCCGCCCTCGATGGCGCCCTTGCCGTCGAGCGGGCGCCCGAGGCCGTCGACCACGCGGCCGAGCAGCGCGTCGGAGGCGCGCACGAGGAGCCCGCCGCCGGTCGCCTCCACCTCGTCGTCGGGGCCCACGCCGGTGAGCGCGCCGAGGGGCATCGCCACCGCCTCCCCGCTGTCGAAGCCGACCACCTCGCACGCGAGCGGCTCGCCGCGACGCTTCACGTTCACGACGTCGCCGACGCGCACGCCGGGCATGCTGAAGCGCAGGCTGAGGCCGGTCACCGCGAGGACACGCCCCGTCGCGCGCAGCGCGGGCGTCGCCGCGAGCTTGGCCTTCAGGGCGTCGAGGGGCGAGCTCACGCGTCCATCCTACCCGCGGGGCGGCGCGGAACCCATGGTTCGAACGCTCGGGAGGCGCGCTTGTCCGCTACTCGACCTGCAAGCAGTAGAGCGGCAGCGACGCCCCGCACGATGCCGTGAAGAACGTTTGATCGGTCCACCCGCCGTCGACCGAGGCGGAGGTGCCGGTCGTCGGCGGCGTCCCGCCGGGGGGCACGGGGCACATGGTCCCCCGCGAGCCGTCGGCGCGCGTGCCGGTCCACACGCCGCCGCCCATCGTCGTGTTCAGCAGCGTGACGTTGATCGGATTCTCGAGCGGCTTCTCCTTGGTCTGCGTGAGGCCGAGACGCGTGGCCACGACGCGCTTTCCGTCGGGGCGGTACCAGGGCCCGTCGACGAGGGCTCCCGCGCCGTTCCGAAGGCGGTCCGGCGCAGCCGCCGTGGCGGAGGAGTACCATGCGACGAAGCGTCCCGCGGCGCGGCCGGCCGCCTCGAGCTTGCACTTCGTGTCCGCGGCCGCCACCGTCGTCACGTCACCGAAGCCGCCCGCCGTCACGAACGCGAGCAGCTTCGGCGCGCTGCCGTCGGGCGGCACGCGGGCGTCGATGTCCTCCGCGTCGCTCGGACCGTCGCCCGTCGCGACGTCGAGGTCCCCCGCGTCGAGGGGGCGGGCATCCAGATCGCTCGCGTCGGCCGGTCCATCGACCGCCGAGAAGCTCGCGCACGCCGAGACGGCGCCCACGGCGATGATCGCCATCGCGAGCCGGAGCCCCGCGCGCCTGCCACGAGCGGCCTCACGCCGGCGTACGCCCGTCATCATCGAGCTCGAGCGTAGCACGCACGTCACACCCATCCCGCGCGACGTGATGAGTCGGAGGGCGCGCCTACTTCGTGCCCGTGGCGCGTCGCGCCTCGTCACCGGCTGCGCCGAGCTCGCCGGCAGGCGCGGCGCTGGGCGCAGGCGCGAGCTCCGCGTCGAGCTCCTCGATCAGCTTCTTCGCGCGTTCGCTGAGGGCGGTCGGCACGTCCACCTGGACCACGCCGATGAGCGCGCCGCGGCCGCGGCCATCGAGCCGGGGGATGCCCTGGCCCTTGATGGTGAAGACCGAGCCCGACTGCGTGCCGGCGGGGATCTGGAGCGGCACCGTCGGGCTCTCCTCCTCCGTGTCGGCGTCGCCGAGCGCGGGGACGCGCACCTCGGCGCCGAGCGCCGCGGCCGCGAACGAGGTGTGGAAGCGCGTCACGAGATCCGCGCCGTCACGCTCGAAGCGCGGATCCTCCTCGACGTCGATCTCCACGTAGAGGTCGCCGGCCGGACCGTTGGGCGGCCCGGGCATTCCCTGTCCGGGCACGCGGAGCCGCTGCCCCGCGTCGATGCCGGCCGGGAACGCCACCACCACCTTGCGTGCGCGCTCGACCGCGCCGCGCCCGCCGCACCCCTTGCACAGGTGCTTGATGACCTGACCCTGGCCCCCGCACTTCGGGCACGGGGTCGTGAACATCACGAAGCCGCGCGCATTCGACACGTGGCCGCTGCCGCGGCAGTGGCCGCACGTCTCCGGCTTCGTGCCGGCCTTCGCGCCGCTCCCGTTGCAGTCGTCGCAGCGGACCGGGGCATGGACCGCGACCTCGCGCTTCACGCCGAAGGCTGCCTCGCGGAGGGTGAGCCGCGCCTGCATCCGCAGATCCGCGCCGCGCTGCTGACGGCGCTGACCGCCGCGCCCGAATCCGCCGCCCGAGAACATCTCCGAGAAGAGATCCTGCATGTGCGCGAAGACGTCGGACGCGCCGCCCGGGAACCCCGCCCCGCCCTCGAGACCCGCATGGCCGAACTGATCGTAGATCCGGCGCTTCTCTTCGTCGGAGAGGACCTGGTAGGCCTCGTTGCAAAGCTTGAACTTCGCCTCGGCCTCGGCGTCTCCCTGGTTGCGGTCGGGATGATGCTTCAGCGCCTCGCGCTTGTAAGCCTTCCGCACCTCTTCGACGGTCGCGGTGCGTTCGACGCTGAGGATCTCGTAGTAATCGCGCTTTTCCGACATACGGCCCGATCTCGGTGCTGCGCAGGCCGGGCGGCCTGCGGCGGGCAAGGTAAGACGCACGGTGCAGGAGTCAACCGCTCCGGCGGTCTTGCCTCACGCCGCGCGCGCCGACGCCATTGTCACTCGCGCTGCGTCGCGCTCGCGTTCTTCGCGCTCTCCGCCTGGTCGAGGAGCACGAGCTGCCGGGCGAGCTCGGCGCGCGCCTTCGCCAGCTCCTCGCCGGACTCCGCGGCGACGCGCGCCGCGTGCTCCTGCGCGAGCGCCTGGCGAAGGACCTGGAGCTCGTCGAGCGCGGCCGCGAGCTCGCGCGACAAGGCGGGCTCGTCACCGGATGCGCCGTCGCTCGCCGCGGCCTGCACGGCAGGAGCCCGGGCCGACGCGGGCGAAGAGGGCGAAGAGGGCGAAGAGGGCGAAGAGGGCACCTCGACGGGCTGGCTGCTTGCGCGCGCCAGCTCGGCAGCGAGCTTTCGCTTCTCGTTCTCGAGCTCGACGACGCGCCACTCCTGCGCCGTGAGCTCGCCGTCGCGCCGCGCGACCTCGAGCGCGAGCTCGTCGAGCTTGCGACGAAGACGCGCGAGATCCTCGGGGCTGGCCCCCGGCATGACCGGCGCGGCCTCGAAGACGTGGGGATCCTGGCCGCCGCCGCGCACCTCGTCGAGCGAGGCCACGAGCTCGCGGACGAGAGACTCGCGGCGATCGAGCTCCTGCTGCATGGCCGCGACGACGCTCGCGCGCTCGCGCAGCTGGGCCTCGGCGCTCGCGGTGTCCGCGCCGTGCTGCTCGGTCATGACGGCGAGCTGCGCCTCCGCCGCCTCGGCGCGCAGCACGAGGCCGGCGATGAGCGACGGATCCACGAGCTCGATGGTGGTGACCGGCTCTTCGTCAGCGGCCGCGCGCTGCGCCTCGACCTCGGCGCGGAGCAGCGCAAGGCGCTCGTCCCGCTCGGCGATGCGCTGCTCGGCGACGAGCAGCCGTTCCTCGAGAATGCCGACCGCGTCCTGCCCGTCGGCGACGAGATCGGCGAGCTCGCTCGCGCGCTGCTCGGCCGCGGCGAGGCGCGCACGCTGGTCCTCGAGCTGCTGGGCCAGGAGCTCCGCGCGGAGCACCGCGGTCGCATAAGCGGCCTGCGACTCGGCTTCCGCCTCGGCGTCGCGTTCCTCGCGCCGCTCGCGAAGCGCCGCGTCGAGCACCTGCTGCGCCGTGGGAGCATGCCCGGATGGACGCGTCACCTGCACGATCGCATACGGATCGAGCACCGGCTCCTCGCCGCGGCTCGCGACCACCACGAAGACACCCGGAGGCTCGGGGTCGACGAGACGCGTGTCGACGCTGACCGTGAGGTCGTCGCCCGCGCCGAGCTCCGCGAACACGACGCCGGTGAAGGGCAGCACGCCCGTCATCGTCACGTTCTCGAACTGCAGCGCGAACAGATCGTAGAGCTCCGCGTACTCGAGCGCCGCCGACGCGAGCTCCGGGAAGAGCGTGGGGTCCGACCCCTCGGTGCTCGCGCGGCCCATTCCGATGACCGCGCCGCGCGCGTCGAGCACGCGCCGGAGCTTCGTCGAGAGCGCCGCCGCATCGGGCAGCAGGCCGACGTCGGGCAGCACGATCAGGTCGAACGCGCCGTCCCGCATGTCGAAGTCGTCGCGCAGGAGGCGCACCGACACGCCGCGCGGCAGCTCGTCGACCAGGCGGGCGACGCGGTCACCGTCGGGATCGAAGAGGTGGACCGTGCGCGCGCCGAGCTCGAGGAGGCGCTCGTGCAAGCCGAGGTCCGCGTCACCGACCACCGCGACGCGCGCGTCTGCGGCAAGCGGCTCCAGATACACGGAAAGCGCCGCGACCACCGACACGGGCGGCTCGCGGTGGTCGAGGTCAGGCATGCCGGCCCGTGAAGAGCCGTGGGGATCGGAGGAGCGCGTCTCCATGGACGATGGCTGATTAGTATCACGTGTTTTGTCTTCGCAACCGGCCCGCGGCACCGATAAAATCGAGGGATCATGAGCGCGGCGAGGGCCCCCGTCGGCCGCGTGGTCGGGCGATACGTCGTTTTCGACGAGATCGCCGCAGGCGGCATGGCCACCGTGCACCTCGGGCGCCTGATCGGCGAGGTCGGCTTCTCGCGCACCGTCGCCATCAAGCGGCTTCATCCGCACCTCGCCCGCGACGGCGAGTTCGCGGCGATGTTCCTCGACGAGGCGCGGCTCGCGGCGCGCGTCCGGCATCCGAACGTGGTCGGGGTGCTCGACGTGGTCCACGACGAGGGCGAGCTGCTCCTCGTCATGGACTACGTGCACGGCGAGTCGCTGTCGCGGCTGGCGCGCGCGATGAAGCCGGGCGGGATCCCGCCGCGCCTCGCCTGCACCGTCGTGATGGGTCTCCTCCACGGCCTCCATGCCGCGCACGAGGCGACCACCGAGCAGGGCGCGCCGCTCGAGATCGTCCACCGCGACGTGTCTCCCCAGAACGTCATGGTCGGCGTCGACGGGGTCGCCCGCGTCTTCGACTTCGGCGTCGCGAAGGCCGCTCACCGCGCGCAGACCACGCAGGACGGCGCCATCAAGGGGAAGATTGCGTACATGGCGCCGGAGCAGCTGCTCTCGGAGGCGGTCGACCGCCGCGCCGACATCTACGCCGCCGCGGTGGTCCTCTGGGAGGTGCTCACCGGGGAGCGTCTCTTCGAGGGCGACAACCAGGGGCGGGTCATCCGCAAGATCCTGGACGAGGAGGTGCCGGTGCCGAGCTCGATCGCGCCCGGGCTCCCCAGGGCCCTCGACGTCGCGATCATGAAGGGCCTCGAGCGCGACGTGACGAAGCGCTGGCAGACCGCGCGCGACTTCGCGAACGCCCTCGAGCGCTGCACGCCGCTCGCCTCCTCGACGCAGGTCGGCGAGTGGGTCGAGTCGATCGGCGGCAGCAGCCTCGAGGCGCGCGACCGCCGCGTGAAGGAGATCGAGCGGCTGGAGCGCGGCGGGTCCGCGCCGGGCCCGCTCGAGCCCGACGTCGGACCGCAGGAACGTCCGACGGTCGGCCCGCGCGGGTTGCAGGAGCGCGCCGCCGTGTCGCCCGCGGCGCCCGCGGGCCGAGCCCGTACCGCGCCGACCGTGCTCAATCCCACGGACGTCCAGACGATCGCGGTCACGCCGCTCGCGTCACTCGAGGCGGTGCACGAGAAGCGCCGGAGCGGTCAGCGCATGCTCTTCGTGGGGCTCGCGCTGGCGCTGGTCGGCGTGATCGCCGCGCTGTTCGCGGTCACGTGGACGCTGCTGCACAGGCGCTAGGCGCCACCGGCTTGCCGTTGGCGAGCTTCGCGAGGCGGCGCTCGATCCCGGCGAAGCGGCGCTTGCGCGTCTTCGGCGGGCCCTCGCCGCTCGCGCGGTCTCCCTCGCGGCGGCCCTCGAGATCCGAGGCAAGCCGCGCGAGGAGGCGGGCCGCGCCGGCGGGCGTCGGCAGCCGCGGGGCGAGACGCAGCACCTTCTCCTCGGGGCTCCGGCCGGGAACCACGCGAATGCCCGGCGCGAGCGCGGCGATGCGCGAGGCGGCCGCGGACCCGTCGTCGAAGCGAACGAGCACCTCGGGGAGCGCCGCCGCTGCGCCGGGTGCGCTCGCCAGGGCGAGCTCGATGGATCGCAGGCCCGGGATGGGGTCGCTCGGCGCGCACGTGAGGCGAACCTCGTCGAACGTGGTCGTCCCCTCGCCGAAGCGCGCGAGGCAGCGCACCTCCACGTGCGCGAGATCGACGAGGCGCCCGAGCATGTCGCGCGCCGGCGCGAGCAGCCGCGCCGCGAGCTCGGAGGGCAGCCGCGGCAGCTGCGCGCGGGTGCCGGTCACGAACAGCGGCACGAGCGCCGCGGCCGCGAGCGGGATGGCCACCGCGGCGCCGGCGACGCGGGCGCGGAGCACGAACGACAGCGCCGCGAGCACCGCCGCCGCCGCGAGGAAGACGAGCAGGCCGGTGCGGGTCGTGAGGTCGAGCACGTCCCCGTCGGCGCGCGGGGCGCGGCGCTTCACGAGCACGTCGGCGTCGGCGATCGGTTGCCAGCGCCCCGGCCCGCGCGGGCGAGCGACGACGAGCGGCGCGCGGTGCGTCGCGAGGAGCATCGCCAGCACGACGAGGACCGCGCCGATGGCCGGCGTCGACCAGAGCAGCGCGCCCAGGGCGCCCGTGCCGAGCACCCCGAACGCGAGCGGCGCCACGCCGGAGCGCAGCGGGACGAGCGGCCGCGCCGTCACGCCGCTCGCGGCGCAGGCGCGGACGACGAACGCCTGCTTCTCGCGGAGCAGGTAGGCGAGCGCGGCGGCGAGGAGCGCGGCCCCGGTCGCGAGGAGCGCGAAGGGCACGTGATCGGGCACGCTGGTCGCGGCCGCGATCGACGCGGTGACCGGCGGCCGTAGCTCGGCGGAGGTGACGCGCGGGAAGGCCTTCGGGTCGACGCGCGCCGACCACGTGACGGCGTCGCCGCGCGGGATGTGGGCGCGCACGAGCTCGAGCTCGTCGTGCTCGGGCTCGCGGCGGAGCGTGGCGAGCGTCGTCGTCGCCTGCTCGGGCGACGCGAGCCGCGGCTCGGTGGGGGCGGACGGCAGCTCGAAGACGACGCGCGCGCCGTCGTGTCCTTCCGGCGACGGCGGCGACGTCCAGCCGAGGCGCCACATGGCCCCGTCCTTCACGAGCATCTTCGTCGCGACGAGATCGAGCGTGTACTTTACATCGACCACGTAGACGCCGCGCGTGAGCCCGCGAGGATCGTCGTTGACGATGCGCACCGCGCCAGGCGTCTTCGGGTTCTCCTCGACGTGCGCCGGGATCTCGCCGCCCTTCTCGGGCAGGACCACCGCATCCGTGACGAGCTGCGCGTGAGCGTCGACGCCCGTGAAGTCGAACGCCTTGAAGTGGCCGTTCACCACGCGGAAGCGGAGGTGGTGCGTGACGAGGGCGCTGCCGTCCGGTCCGACTGTGAGGCGAACGTCGTCCGAGGTCTGGTGGACCTCTTCCCAGCCCTTGGCCGCCGCGTCGCGCACGCCGCCCGGCGCCCCTCCCGCGAGGAGCGTCAGAGCGAGAACGACCGGGAAAAGAAGGCGTGCCGGGGTCACACCCGACACTTACCTACATTGTGTGTGCGAGGTGAAGTTTCCGGGATCAGCGAGCGGTGGCGAGGCCCAGCTTCGCCGCGTCCTCGATGACCGCCTTCGGGATCTTGAAGGAGACGACGGCCGAGCCGCCCGCCGCGCCCGCGGTCGGGGGCTGCGCCGCGAAGGTGACCGCCACCGGCGTCTGGCCGCGCGCGGGCAGCGCCGCCAGCATGTCGAAGCTGCTGCGGCCGCCCTTGTCCATGGCGCTGAAGACCGCGAGCCCCCGGAGCGTCGCGAGCGCGGCGCCGTTCGCCTTCACGTCCTTCAGTGCGTCCGCGGTCGCAGACTTTCCGAGCGTCGCGCCATCGGGGGCGCTGGAGAGCGAGGCCGCCGCCTTGGCGCCGAGGAGCTTCGCGTCCATCGCGAAGCCGATCCACGTGCCGCCCTGATCCGGCACCGCCATCACGTGCATCACCAGCGGCTTCACGGCGACCGTCCGCGGCTTGGCAGCGACCTTCGGGGGCGCGCCCTTCGCGCCCGGGGCCGCGGCGGCGTCGGGGAGCACGAGCTCGGCGCGCGGGATCACGATCTCGAGATGCATCGACTCCTTGGGCAGGACGACGCCGGCGGGCAGCGCCGCCATGCGCATCTGCGCCAGCATCTTCCCGGAGGTCTGGGCCTTCGCCCACTTCGAGAACGCCGGCCGGTTCCAGAGGCCCGCCCAGTCCTTCAGGATCGGCGCGACCTTCGTGATCGGCTCGCCGACCTGCACGAGGTGCCAGCCGATCATCTGCTCGGCCACGATGCGGTCCGCCTCGTCGGCCGCCGCGAAGTCCGTGACCTTGACCGTCCGCCGCGCGGCGAGCGCCTTGTCGAGGGCCGCGGTGTCGAAGCCCTTGCCGTAGACGATGGGCCCCGTGAAGAGCGTCATCATGCGGTCGATGACGAGCTCGCGGACCGCCTTGCGCTCCGAGTCGGGCATGCCCGCGCCCTCGGTCGCCTCGAGCGCCACGTTTCCGAGCAGCTCGCGCGTGTGGTCGAACAGCTTCGGCTCCGCGCCCTTGCCGTAGACCGCGAGGTCGGTGTCGCCCGGAAGGTGCAGGAACGCCGGAGGGGGCGCATCGGCGCGCTCGGGATGGGACGTGGCGAGCTGAGCGACGAGGCTCGTGGTCGCCGCGTACTCCACCTTCATCGTCGCATCGAGGCCGGCATCCGCGACCTGCGCGTCGAGCGTCACGCGGCTCGTGTCGTTGACGATGTCGACGAGCTCGCCGACGGCGCTCTCGATAAGCTTGCCCGCCGCCGGGCTCGACGAGCCGAGCATCGACCGCGCCAGGAACGGGAGCGCGCCCTTCAGGTGATTGACGGGGTCCTTGAGCGCGCCGAGCGTCATCTCGACGTGCACGTCCGCCGGCCACTGCTGCCGCGTGACGGTCCGCGTGAGGTACGGCGCGAGCAGCTGGAGGGCGCGCGGCTCGCCGCACACGAGGCGTCCCGCGGTCGGGCTGGCGGGTGCGTGCCCGAGCACGCACGTCGTTCCTTCGTCCTCCTCGTCGTCCTCGCTGCGGGGGCCTCGCGCGCCCTGAGGCGGGAGCCCGATGCCGGCCACGACGAGGGTGCCGTTGGGGCCCGCCTTCGCGCGGTGCTTGGCCGAGAGCTTGACCTTCGCCGCCTCGTAGTCCGTGACCGCGAGCGAGATCGCGACGAGCGGCTTCGGGTCACGCATCGAGCCGCCGAGCGCCGCCGCGCCGTCGATGGGCTGCGCCGCGTCGACCGCGTCGGCCACCGCGTCGTCGGAGATCGAGCGCACGAGCTCGGCGGCGCCGGGCAGCGGGAGCTTCGCCCAGCCGGCCACGACCTTCATCACCGCGTCCGGTCGAGCGATGCGGCCCACCGCGAGCAGCCCGGCCGGCAGCGGCACCGCGGTCGTGTCGACCGGGGGCGTCGCGGCGGCGGCGGGCTTGTTCGCGGCGGCCGGCGGCGGCGTCTCGCCCCCGCATGCCGCGAGGCCGATCATGACGGAGAGAGCGACGAACGGACGCGAGCGATGAGAAGTCATGTGCGCGCGCGAGGATAGCCGAGATGAGCTCGGCCGAGGCGAGGTCAATCTTTTCGCCGCGCTCCCGCCGTGCATAACTGCCGCTCGTAGCACCGTGGAAGAACCCTTCGGCCCCCGCCCCGTTCGCACGCCGCCCGAACCGAAGCCCGCATCCATCGCGCCCGCGACCAGCGGCGGCGCCCCGCGGATGAATCCGGCGCAGCACGAGGCGGTCGAGCACCAGAACGGCCCGATGCTCGTGCTGGCCGGCGCCGGCTCCGGCAAGACGCGCGTCATCACGCATCGCATCGCTCGCCTCATGGAGCGCGGCGTCCCCGCGCACATGATCTGCGCGCTGACGTTCACCAACAAGGCGGCCGGCGAGATGGCCGAGCGCGTCGGTCACATCATCAAGGAGCGGCGGCTCGGCGGGCGCGACGGCGGCAAGGGGATCGTCATCTCCACGTTCCACTCGTTCGGTCTGATGGTGCTCGGGCGCGAGCGGAAGTCGCTCGGCGGCACGTTCACCATCTTCGACCAGGGCGACTGCCTCTCCGCGGTGAAGGAGATCCTGAGCCGGATCGACGCGGGCAAGAAGTTCGACGCGTCCGACATCATGACGCGCATCTCGAACGCGAAGAACGCGTTCATCTCCGCCGAGGAGTTCTGCGAGCGCGAGGGCGACGACTACGACGAGATGACGAAGCTCGTCTATCCGAAGTACCAGAGCGCGCTGAAGACCTTCCGCGCCTTCGACTTCGACGATCTGGTGTGCGAGGTGGCGCGCCTCTGGAAGGAGCGCGAGGACATCCGCGATCGCTGGCAGAAGGAGTTCATGTACGTCCTGGTCGACGAGTACCAGGACACGAACCGCGCCCAGCTCGAGGTGCTCCGGCTCCTCGCCGACCGTCACAAGAACATCTGCGTCGTCGGCGACGACGACCAGTCGATCTACGCCTGGCGCGGCGCCGACGTGCGCAACATCCTCGACTTCGACGAGCAGTTTCCGGGCGCCAAGGTCGTCATGCTCGAGCAGAACTACCGCTCCGACGCGCCGATCCTGGCCGTCGCCAATGCCGTCATCGCGAAGCGCAGCGACTCGAAGTACAAGAAGCGCCTCTTCACCGACAAGCCGGGCGGCGAGAAGGTCCGGCTCGGCGTCGCCGCCTCCCCCGAGGCCGAGGCGGCGTACGTCGCGCGCGAGCTCCGCCGGCTCATCCACGAGGAGGGCAAGAAGGCGAAGGACTGCGCCATCCTCTATCGCTCGAACGGCCAGGCGAAGATCCTGGAGGAGCAGCTCCGCGAGCAGGGCGTTCCGTACCGCATGATCGGCGGCCAGCAGTTCTTCGAGCGCAAGGAGGTGAAGGACCTCCTCGCGTACCTGAAGGTCGCCCTCAACCGCGCCGACGAGATCAGCCTGCGCCGCATCATGAACTACCCGCCGCGCGGCATCGGCGACACGAGCGTCGAGCGGCTCACGTCGTACGCGCTCGCCCGCGGCTGGTCGCTCTGGGAGGCGATCGAGCGCGTCGACGGCCTCGACGACATCCCGACCGGCGCGCGCGAGGGTTGCCGTCAGCTCGAACGCATCGTCGGCGACATGCGCAAGAAGCTCATGATCGACCGTGAAAAGGCGAGCGCCGTCACGCGCGATCTCTGCGAGACGCTCGGCCTCCGCAAGGACATCGATCACACCTCGACCTCCACAAACGCCGCCTCGCGCCGCTGGAGCAACGTCGAGGGCATCATCGGCGTGCTCACGCGGCGCGAGGGTCGCGTCACCGCGAAGGGTCAGGACGACACCGCGGAGCGCGAGCTCATGTCGTTCCTGCACTCGCTCACCCTGCAGATCGACGACGAGGAAGAGGACCCCGGCAACGTGGTCACCCTCTCCACGCTGCACGGCAGCAAGGGGCTCGAGTTCGATTACGTCTTCCTCATCGGCTGCGAGGAAGGGCTCATCCCTCACCAGCGCACGCTCGACGTTCGCGTCACCGACGACAAGCCGCAGGACGTCGAGGAGGAGCGGCGCCTCTTCTACGTCGGCGTGACCCGCGCCCGGAAACGTCTCGATCTCACGCGCTGCAAGCATCGCGTGTCGCGCGGCAAGCCCGTGCCGCGCACGCCGTGCCGGTTCCTGGCCGACATCCCCGCCGACCTCACCGAGGAGTTCGAGGTGAAGGACGCGGCCCAGATGTCGACGCAGCAGATGGCCGAGCAGGCGACCAACCTGCTCGCGATGCTCGACCTGCTGAAGTGATCGCCGTCAGCGCCCACCGCCCAGCTGGCGGTCCAGGTTGAACGCGGCGCTGATCAACGCGAGGTGGGTGAACGCCTGCGGGAAGTTCCCGAGGGCCTCGCCGCTCGGACCGGTCTCCTCGGCGTAGAGACCGACGTGGTTCGCGTAGCCGAGCATCCGCTCGAAGAGGATGCGCGCGCGCTCGAGCCGCTTCGGATCGCCTCGGCCGGCGCGGGCCATCGCCTCGACCAGCCAGAAGCTGCACATGTTGAAGGTGCCCTCCTCGCCATCGAGCCCGTCGATGCCGCCTTCCGTGTCGTAGCGGAAGACCAGGCTGTCCGAGAGGAGGCCTCCCTCGTGCGCGGGCGCCGCGATCGCGTCGATGGTCGCGATCATGCGCGGGTCCGTCGGCGACATGAAGAACACGAGGGGCATCATCAAGGTCGAAGCGTCGATCGCGTCGCTCCCGAAGCTCTGGACGAAGGTCTGACGCTCCTCGCTCCAGCCCTTGTTCATGATCGCCATGTAGATCTCGTCGCGCGCCTTCGACCACTTCGCGCGGTCGGCGGGGAAGGAACGCTTGTCGGCGAGACGGAGCCCGCGATCGATGGCGACCCAGCACATCAGCTTCGAGTACGTGAAGTGCTGCGACTTCCCGCGGATCTCCCAGATGCCGTCGTCCGGCTGGTCCCAGTGGTCGCACACCCAGTCGACGATGCGCGCGATGTGCTGCCAGAGGTCGAACCCGATCGGCACGCCGTGCTTGTTGTACAGGTACACGGCGTCGAGGAGCTCGCCATAGATGTCGAGCTGGAGCTGCTTGTACGCGCCGTTGCCGATGCGCACCGGCGACGCGCCCTCGTGCCCGCTGAGGTGGTCGAGCGTCATCTCGTCGAGCGCGTGGCGACCGTCGATCCCGTACATCACCTGGAGCGGGCTCCCGTCGAGGGGCGCCTCGCGGCAGCGCTGCTCGAGCCACCGCATGAAGGCGGCGGCCTCTTCGGTGAAGCCGATGCGCAGGAACCCGTAGAGAGTGAAGGCCGCGTCGCGGATCCACGTGTACCGGTAGTCCCAGTTGCGGGTGCCGCCCGGGGTCTCGGGCAGGCTGCACGTCGGCGCCGCGACGATCGCTCCGGTCGGCTCGAACGTGAGGAGCTTCATGGCGAGCGCCGAGCGCTGGACGATCTCGCGCCAGCGACCGCGGTACGTGCACTTGGCCAGCCACTTCTGCCAGTAGCTCACGGTGGCCTGGAAGAGCTGCTCGACCACCTCGGCCTCGGGCGCGTCTCCGCACGACGCTCCGCCGCCCACGCGCCGGAGCACGAAGACCGCGACCTCGCCCTCCTTCAGCTCGACCTCGCCCGAGGCGCCGCGCGCGTCGGCGACGAGCGGCACGTCACTGGCGAGCCCCATCCGGATGCCCGGGCCCTCGAACGTCGCGCCGCTCGCGGTCACCTCGGTCACGTGCGAGGCGCGCGCATACTCGAAGGCCGGATAGCACTCGATGCGGAAGCGCATCGTCCCGCGCACCACGCGCACGCGCCGTACGAGCTGCTCGTGCCAGCCCGGCGCCTCGCTCGCGCCGGCGGGCATGAAATCCTCCATCTCACCGACGCCCGCGGCGGACATGAAGCGCGTGACAAGGACGTTCGTGTCCGGCCAGTAGAACTGCTTCGTACGCAGCGCCGGCTTGCCGTCCTCGCGCTCCGGAACGACGGGCGCGATCTTGAAGTGGCCGCCGCGCTCGTCGTCCAGGATGGCGGCGAAGATGCTGGGCGAGTCGAAGAACGGGAAACATAGCCAGTCGATGGCGCCGTCGATCCCGACGAGCGCCACCGTCCGCATGTTGCCGATCATGCCGTGGTCCTGGATGGGCGTGTACGCCATGCGTGGCTCGCGAGACGATACACCCCCTTTGGGTTCAGCCGATCTGCAGCGAGCGGCGCGAGAACGCCGGGGCGATCTTCCAGAAGCCCTCGATCGGGAAGCGCACCTCTCCGCCGGCGGCCTCGGCGGCACCTGCGGCAACGAGGAGCGGCGCGAAGTGCTCCGTGCGGGGATGGGCGAGGGCCGCCGCCGGCGCGCGCCGCCGGAAGTCGACGAGCGCGTCCGTGTCGCGGTTCACGAGCGTCTCGGCGGTCCACGTGTCGAACTCGCGCGCCCAGCTCGGGGTCTGCCGCTCGCCGAACGATCGCATGTTGTGCGTCAGGAACCCGCTGGCGGCGACGAGGACGCCCTCATCGCGCAGGGGGGCGAGCGCCCTGCCGAACGCGAGCAGCTCCGCGGGATCGAGGCTCGGCAGGGACACCTGGAGCACGGGAATGTCGGCTGCCGGGTACATGGCCATCAGCGGGATGTACGTGCCGTGGTCGAGGCCGCGCGCGGGATCGTCGGCGAACGCGAGGCCGCTCGCGCCGAGGAGCTCCCGGAGCCTGGCCGCGAGGGCGGGCGCGCCGGGCGAGCGGTACTGCACGTCGTAATAGTGCGCGGGGAAGCCGTGGAAATCGTAGACGAGCGGGATCGCCTCCGTCGCGCCGATGGTGATGGGCCGCGACTCCCAGTGCGCGGAGATCGCGAGGATCGCCTTCGGCGCCGGGAGCGCCTTGCCCCACGCTCCGAGCTCGGCCTGCCAGCTGGCGTCGTCGAGGAGCGGCGGCGCGCCGTGGGCGATGAACAGCACGGGCATGGCGCTCGGGTGGTGGATCATGGGCTCGAAGGGATCGTAGGCCGGGAGCCTTCCATCACAAGAGCCGCCGGCCGAACGCTCTGTTGCCGTGCGCGCAACTCACTCCTTGGTCGCGGGCGGCTTGCGGACCTTCGCGCCGCGCGCCTTCAGCACCTTCACGACCGCGTCGTTACCGCGCGCCTCGGCCGCCTCGAGCGGCGTGAGGCCGAGGACCTCCTCGTCGACGCGTGCCCCCTTCGAGACGAGCAGCGCCACGAGCGTCTCGTCACCCTGCTGCGCCGCCACGAAGAGCGGGGTGCGCCCGTCCCCGCCCTTCGTGTTGGGTGAAGCGCCCGCCTCGAGGAGAGCGCGCGTGACGTCGACGTCGCCGGCGAGCGCCGCGGTCGTGAGCGGGAGAGGCGCGCCGGGATCGAGCGTCGCCCACGCGATACGCTTGGCGGCGAGCTTCTTGATCGAGGCGACGTCCCGCGCGCTCGCGGCGACCGCGATCGCCTTCGCGGTGGCGGCGCGGTCGAGCGACGGAGCGGGGGCCGCGAGCAGCGCGTCGAGCAGCGCACCGCGGGGCGGCTCTTCTGCGCCGAGCGCGAGCACGAGCGCGTCGCCGTCGACCTTCGCCCGCGCAGCGACGAGGCGCGCGACGAGGTCGATGGGACGGTCGCCCGTCTTGTCGGCGGCATCCGCCGCGGGATGCGCGGCCTTCGCGATGGCTACCGCGAGCGGCGACTCGCCTTCGGCCTTTGCGTCCGGGTCGGCGCCCGCCTTCAGGAGCGCGTCGACGATGCCGCGGCGCGCCGCTCCGTTCGACTCGCGCACGGCGGCGAGGAGCACGGGCTCGCCTTCGGTGGTCTTGCCGTTCGCGCTCTGCCCCTTGGCGAGGAGACGCGTCACCGCGCGGGGAGCGCCGGCGGTCACGGCGCGGGCGAGCGTGGGCTCGTGCGCGCCGCGGGCGAGGAGGAGGCCGGTGATGGCCTCGCTCTCGTCGGCGAGGAGGAGCGGCGGCACCGAGAGGTCCTCGCCTTCCGTCGCGGCGACGCCGTGGCCGAGCAGCCATTCGACGAGCGCGGCGTTCTTCGAGCGCGCCGCGTTCTCGAGCGTGCCCTCCGCGGGAACGCCCCGGGCGACCAGCGCCTCGACGGTCAGCCGGTCGCCGGCGGCGGCGGCGTCGAGGAGCGCAGCGCGGTCGGCGGCGGTGACCGAGGGCGCGAGCGGCGCGGCGTCGGCCTGCGCCGAGGAGGACGCAGGGGCGGGCGCGGGGAGAGGCGGAGGCGTCACGATCGGCGCGACCGGCGCGGCGCTCGGCACCGTCCCCGCGTGCAGCTCGGCGGCGCCGGGCCGCTCGTGCGGGAAGTAGCGCTCGCGCAGGGCGAAGCCGCCGAAGACGACAGCACCGATGCCCACGACGACGGCGATCTTGGCGACGGGAGATTCACTCATGAGGAGGCCTGGTACGGGTGACGCACGGGACGGTTCCATTGTTCCCGGGCCGGTTGAGCTTGGCGTACGCTCGCCGCATGGACCGCGTGGCGACGTTTCTGTCCGAGAAGACTCCTCGTCGTTTCATGGCGGTCGCCACTTTCGTGGCGCTCCTCTATTTGTTCCGGCACCTCGCCATCCTGCTCGTTTTCTTCGTGACCTTCGAGCGGGCGCTCGGCTGGGGATCACGAAGGCTCGCGCGACGCAGCGGCATTCCGCCCAAGCGGGCCGTGCTCCTCCTCGTCGCCGCCGCGGCGCTTGCGGTCGGTGGCGGGACCTGGCTGGGCGTCGGCAAGACCATCCGTGCCGTCGGCCTCGTGCAGGACAGCTTCCCGGACCGCCTCGCCGAGCTCCGCGAGAACCCGCTCGTCGAGAAGCTGCAGGAGCAGATCGGCGGGACCGAGAAGCTCGTCGATGGCATCCGGCACTACTCGGGCGACGCCATCTCGGCAGCGTCCGCGATCGGCCACTTCTTCGTCTACGTGCTCATCGGGTTCATCCTCGCGCTGGTGTTCACGCTCGAACACGAGGAGATCGAGGTGTGGTGGCAGGGCATCGACCGGCGGTCGCTGGCGGGCACCGTGGGCCGCTGGATGAAGCATGTCGCCGACTCGACGATCGTGACCGTGCAGCTGCAGCTCGTCGTCGCCGCCTTCAACACGGTGACGACGCTGCCGGTGCTGCTCGTGCTGGGCGTCCCGCACGTGGGCCCGCTCATGCTGCTCGTCTTCACCTCGGCGCTCGTGCCGGTCATCGGCAACGTCGTGTCCGGCGCGGTCCTCGCGCTGCTCGCCTACCAGGCGAAGGGGTGGCTGGGCGTCGGCATCTTCGTGGCGCTCACCTTCGTCCTCCACAAGATCGAGTCGTACTACCTGAGCCCGCGGCTCACCGCGCGGCACGTGAAGATGCCGGGGTTCGTGCTGATCGTGAGCCTCCTCCTTTGCGAGCACCTGTTCGGGTTCAAGGGGCTCTTCCTCTCGTTCCCGATCCTGTTCGTGGCGGGGCGCGTCCGCGGAGAGTGGCTGGAGGAGGACGCGATCACGTCCTCGGCGACCTCGCCCATCGTCCTTTCGGACAACCCGGACCAGCTGCCCGGCCGGATGGGCGCGCTCGAGGCGCCGCAGTCCTCACCGACCGGCTTCGAGCTCGACACCGCGAACGTGCGGATGGACAGCGTTCGTCCACCCGCCGCGGAGGATGCATGAAGATTCATCACTTGCTTGCCGCGCTGCTCGTCACCTCGTGCGCGCTGGGCTGCAGCAGCAGTGACGGGGGGGCGGGCGGTCCCGAGGACCGGGGGCCGGCCGGGCCCGCCACGGTGCGCCTCGCGTTGCTCGCGGCGGACGGCACCGCACCGGCCACTCTTTCCAACGACGCGCTCGTCATCCGGCCCGACCTCGCATCGGGCGGCAGCGTGCGGGTCACGGAGGACGGTGACCAGGTCCAGGGGCTCTACAACCGCCTCACCTGCCGCGCCACGAAGGAGGAGCTCGAGCGGGGCTTCACCCAGTGGGCGTTCGCGAACGTGAACCAGCGCCTTCCGGCTTCGCGGCCGCTCCGCATCGAATCGATCTCCGTCGTAATCGTGGCGGACCAGAATCCGCCGGATAATCAGCCGTCCGCCTGCCTTGCGTACCGGACGAAGGACGGGCTCTGGCACGGCGAGCTCGTGAGCGTGCCCGGCGTGCGCGAGGGCACCTCCACCCGGGTCGCCTTCGAGGTGCATGCCGACGACGTCGATGTCCTCGGCGTGATGTTCGGGAACGTCTACACGAGCGTCTCCGAGATCTCGTACGTCGCGAGCCGCGCCGCCACCCCCTGACGGTCAGCGGCCCGTAACACCCCGGCCCGGGGCGCGACCGTCAGGTGGGCAGCGTCGTCAGCGCGTGAGGCCCGCCTTCACGCGCTCGGCGATGATCCGCGCGGCGTCGGCGACGGGAACCAGCTCCGCCTTCTTCGGATCGGCTTCCGTCCGCGGCTTCAGCTCGATGTTGCCGTTCGCGAGCGACTTCGCGCCGATCGTGATCCGGAGCGGCATGCCGAGGAGATCCGCGTCCTTGAACTTCACGCCGGGCCGCTCGTCGCGGTCGTCCCAGAGGACGTCGATGCCGTCCGCCGCGAGCGCGTCGTACAGCTTCTTCGCCTCGCCGAGGACCGACTCCTCCTTGCCGACGGTGACGATGTGCACGTGGTACGGCGCGATGCTCATCGGCCACTTGATGCCGTTGTCGTCGTGGTTCTGCTCGATGGAGCTCGCCACGAGACGCGAGACGCCGATGCCGTAGCAGCCCATCACGATCGGCTTCTTCACCTGCTTCTCGTCGCTGTACTCGGCGCCCATCTGCGCGGAGTACCGGGTGCCGAGGATGAAGATGTGCCCGCCCTCGATACCGCGGTAGCTCTTGAGATGACCGCCCTCGCAGTTGGGGCACGCGTCGCCGGTGGCGGCGAGGCGGATGTCGGCGATCTCGCCCTGCCAGTCGCGCCCCATGTTGACGCCGGTGAGGTGCTGGTCGCTCTCGTTCGCGCCGGTCACGGCGTTCTTCACCTGGGCCGCGGCGCGGTCGACGACGACCTTGCCCTTGAACCCGACCGGACCCGCGAAGCCGACGCGCGCGCCGGTCGCCTTCTGGACGTCCGCGTCGCTCGCCATGAAGACCTCGTCGACCCCCAGGTGACGCGCGAGCCGGATCTCGTTGAGGTCGTGATCGCCGCGCACGACGGCGAGCACGAGCTCCTTGTTGGCGAGGAACACGAGCGACTTGAGGAAGCGATCCCTGGGGACGCCGAGGAGCTTCGACACGTCCTCGATCGACCCGACCTTGGGCGTCGAGACCTTGGCCTGCGCGGCCTCGGCCTCGCTCGCAGCGGCGGCCGCGTCCTGCACCTTCACCGTGGCGATCTCCACGTTCGCCGCGTAGTCGCACGTGTCACACGCGACGATCGCGTCCTCGCCCGAATCGGCGAGCACCTGGAACTCGGCGCTCGTGCTGCCGCCGATGGCGCCGGGGTCGGCGGCCACCATGCGATACGTGAGGCCGATGCGGTCGAACACGGCGCAGTACGCCTTGCGCATCGCCTCGTAGCTGACCTTCGCCGCCTCCTCGTCGATGTCGAACGAGTACGCGTCCTTCATGAGGAACTCGCGGCCGCGCAGGAGGCCGCCGCGCGGACGCGGCTCGTCGCGGTACTTCGACTGCACCTGGTAGAGGTTCATCGGCATGTCGCGCCAGCTCTTGATCTCGCGGCGCGCGATGTCGGTGACGATCTCCTCGTGCGTGGGGCCGAGGTGGAACTCGCCGCCCTTCCGGTCCTTGAGGCGGAAGAGGGTGTCGCCGTAGAGGTCCCAGCGGCCCGTCTCCTTGAAGTACTCCGCCGGCAGCAGCGCCGGCATCAGGATCTCCTGCGCGCCCGCGCGGTTCATCTCCTCGCGGACGATGGTCTCGATCTTCCGCAGCACCTTGAGGCCGAGCGGGAGGTAGTCGTAGAGCCCGGCGCCCAGCTTCCGGACGTAGCCGCCACGTACGAGGTACGTGTGGCTCGCGTTGGCGGCGTCCGCGGGCGCTTCTTTGACCGTGGGAATGAGGGCGCGGGAGTAGAGCATGGCGGGCTCGCCATCTAGCACGCCAGCGCTTTATCCGCCGAAGATCTCCTTGGCCATGAGGGTCGGCGGGACGGTGCCGCGCGACAGGACGTCGGCATGGAACCGCTTCAGCGTGAACCGCGCGCCTTCGCGCTGCTGGTACTTCGCACGGAGCTCCATGATGCGCTGGCGGCCCACGAGATACGAGAGCGGCTGCGTCGGGCTCAGCGTGTACCGCTTCACCTCGGACAGGGCGAGCTGACGCTCGAGATGCACGTCGTCGGTGAGGAGCTTCACGGCCTGCTCGAACGTCATGTCGGACACGTGCAGGCCGACGTCGATGATGACGCGCGCCGCGCGAACGAGCGTCCATTCGAGCTGCATGAGCCGCTCCTCGTCGGTGTAGTAGCCGAGCTCCGCCATCAGCTCCTCGGCGTAGAGCGCCCAGCCCTCCGAGAAGATGGCGCCGCCGAGCGCCTTGCGGACCAGCGAGGGGCTGAGGCGCGCGAACGAGAGCTGCAGGTGGTGGCCGGGATAGGCCTCGTGCACCGCGGTGTCGACGAGGTCGCCGTGGTCGTTCTCGCGCAGCATCTCCTCCTGGCGGGCGCGGGGCAGCGTGCGATCGACCGGCGTCACGAAGAAGAATCCGCGGGTGTTGGCGTCGAAGGGCGGCGGCTGATCGTAGGCCGCGGTCACGGTGCTGCGCAGGAAGGGCGGCGTGTCGATGACCTCGAGATCGTCGCCGGGGGGCAGCGGGGCTGCGTCCTTCTGGACGAGGAAGGTGCGCGCGCGCAGCACCTCGGCGCGGTAGGCATCGAGGAGACCGTCCGCAGTGGGGTGCACCTTCTTGAGGCGCGCGGTGACCTCGGGCCAGCCCTTCGCATGCGGGTCGATGCGCCGGGCGACCTCGGTCATCTGCGCGTTCGTCTCGGCGAAGAGCCGCTTGCCGAGGGCGAGGACCTCGTCGGCGCTCTCGTCGACGAACGACCCCTGGTGCAGCAGGACCTCGAACAGCTCGCGGCCGGCCGAGAATCGTCCGTTGGAGCGCGGGAGCACCTCCTTCTGGAGGTAACGCTTGTACTCCTCGTACGCAGACGTCGCGGCGTGCAGCGCGGCGTCGACGCGCGCCGTGTCCGAAGGCAGGGCCGCGATCAGGAAGGGACGCTGCGCCTCGAAGAAGCCCTTGGCGCTGGAGGCGCGGTCGACGGCGACCTCGGTCCAGACGCGCGGCGGGTTGAGGAGGTTCTCCTTCGCAGCCTCGACGACGCGCGGGATCTTCTCGAGGCGCGACAGCACGTTTCTCGCGCGCTCGGCGGCGGGCGCGTAGTCGCGAGCGGTCATCACGAAGAGGGCATCGAGTGGCGACAGATAGAGCGTCGGATCGCGCTGCAGCGGACGCTGCACGCGCTTGGTCCGGACGTCCACGTCGAGTGCGGAGAGCAGCATGGCGAGGTCGGTCCGCGCCGCGGGCGTGAGCCTCGCCTTTGCGAAGCGTTCGCGAAGCGCGCGCGCCATCGCATCCTCACGGTCGACGGCGGCGTCGAAGCCGCGGGTCGTGCGCTCGTCGAGCTTGGCGTCGGCCTGGTGGAGACCGAGCGCCGTGGCCGTCTCCGGCGCGATGTCGACGAGCAGGTCGAGGTACGCGCGCGCGGCCCGGTCGACCGCCTTGTCGTCGTCGTCGTCGTCGTCATCGTCGTGGCCACGGCCTTCCGTGGTGCCGGCGCGCGACCGGTCCGACGCGGAGCCCGCCGGCGCGGCCGGGACTCCGTGGGGCGCGGTCGAGGCGCCGTGAGCGGGCGCGCACGCGGCGAGGAGGAGAGAGAGAAACGACCCGAGGACGAGCGACAGGCGCGGACGCTGCACGGTGGGAGGGAATCCTACCAGAGCGATTGTGCCGTCGATCCGTGGACCTGGCCCGTGCGTAGAATAGGCAGAACGCCTTGATCTGCGGAACGATGCCGCCGATTCTTGATCGCAGGGGGACTATCGATGCGCACTGACGAGCACCGCACGGCGGCTGAGCTAGCGGCGGGGTACACGAAGGGGCACCGGCTCTACGAGCTCGGCGCGATCGTCGGCACGCTCGGCTCGGGCACGTGGCTCCTCGTTCGCATCCTCCGATGCGACGCGCTCTCCGGCTGGTGGGTTCCGCTGGCGGCCCTCGTCGGGATCCTGATGGCCGACTTCATGTCGGGCTTCGTGCACTGGCTCTTCGACTCGTGGGGCTCGGTCGATACGCCGATCGTGGGCAAGCTCGCGATCCGGACCTTCCGTCACCATCACGTCGACGAGAAGGCGATCACGCATCACGATTTCGTCGAGACGAACGGTCACAACTTCGGACTCTCGATGCTGCCCGCATCGGTGGGCCTGCTCGTCGTCCGCGACGCGGACACGACCCTGCCGATGCTGTTCGTGGGCATGACACTGCTGGCGCTCGTCGTGTTCAACGCGACGACGAGCCAGGTGCACAAGTGGGCGCACCTGGAGAGCCGGCCGCGGTGGGTCACATTCCTCCAGCGGATCCGGCTCATCAACTCGCCCGAGCACCACGCGCTCCACCACGCGGCGCCGTACAACAGGAACTACTGCATCACGCTCGGCTGGATGAACGGCCCGCTCCAGGCGGTGCGCTTCTTCGAGACGCTCGAGTGGCTCGTCACGGCGATCACCGGCGCGGTGCCTCGTGTCGACGATCTCGGGGAGGTCGCGGCGGTGGAGCTGGCGACCATGACGGCGGCTCGCGAAGAGGACCTCGCAGGTCCGGCGCCTTCGCGCGATCGCGCGTGAGCGGTCACATCACGGGGACGGAGAGCGCGACGGCCTGCGCCTCGATCTGGCACTGGTCGGCGGAGCAGACGCTCATCTTGTAGGTGCCCGCGACCTTCGCCTCGCCCGCCTTGGCAGCCTTGAAGCGGACGGTCATCGTGCCGGTCTTCTCGCCGTCCTCGCGGAAGTCCCCGGAGGCGCGGGAGAAGACGTTCGCGTCGCCGCTGCCGAGGAACGTCACCTCGGGCACGGCCGACGCCGTGAACTTGTACGGGTACTCCTTGTTGACGTGGAACTCGCCCGTCGTGCTCACGCGCAGGGTGACGGCGCACGTCTCGCTCGCGCGGCAACCCGGGGAGGCGACGTCGAGCACGAAGTTCTTGCCGGTGATGCGCGTGGCCGCCGGGCGCGCCGGCGCGGCAGGCGGCGGAGCGGGCGCGGCGGCGGGAGCGGTCGCCGGGTCGGCGGTCTTCGCGGCGGCGAC
>JAQBQL010000260.1 GCA_028287035.1 Labilithrix sp.
CATCGGTGCCGGCCGGCTGGCGATCTCGGCGGCGGGCGCGGTCCCGATGGGGTCGGCGGCGGGCGCGGGCGCCGCGGCGCGAGGAGCCGGAGCTGCGCCCGAGGTCGCGTCGAGCAGCCACACGCCGGAGGCGTCGCGGGCGCGGGTCGCCACGACCTCGTCGAACGCGGTGACGATCACCTCGAGCGCCACGATGTCGGCCTCGAGGATGTCGCCGGCGACGATCTCGATCTCGCCGGCGCCGACGTCGTGGGCGAGCACCGCGCGAAGGCCGCAGGAGACGTCGCCGGAGGCGAGGCCGACGCTGCCCTCGAGGGTCACCGCCTGAACGGTGCCGGGCAGGCGGCGCGGGGAGGCTTGCAAGGCCGACGACTGCACCTGCACGTCGGCGAGGACGCCGCTCGCGCGGACGTAGCCGGCGAGCACCACCTCCTCGCGGAGCGCGGCGAGCAGGTCATCGGGGAGGCGCGCCGGTGCGGCGAGCCGGAAGAGAAGGTGTCGCGCCCCGGAGGTCGAGACGGTCATGGCGTGTTCTCCTGGACGGGCGGCTGCGAGCCTGAGGGTGAGCTGGAAGGTGGAGCTGCGGGCAGGTCGCCCGCGGACGGAGAGGGAGTTGCGGAAGCGGGGCAGCCGGACTGCTCGCCGCCGCGGACGCCGGCCTGCGCGGGGCATTGATCGAGCTTGTCGGGGATGCCGTCGCCGTCGGTGTCGCGGGCGGTCGGCGCGTAGACGGCGCCGAGCACGAAGCGGAACCGCGGGGCGGTGATCGCCGCGTCACCGGTCGGGATGGGACCGCCGCCGCCGACGAAGAAGGACATGTCGCCCGCGAAGAGCGGAGCGCTGTGCGCGGCGACGAGCCACTCGGCCGGCGTGATGTGACTGCCGTTCGGCGTGCTCGTGATCCCGAACGCGGACTGGGTGGTGTCGTGCTGCTCCGCGAAGTTCACGTACGCGCGCGCCTCGGCGGTGATCGCGAGCAGCTCCCGCGGCAGGAGGTCGACGCCGGCGCCCAGGCCTCCGGTGAGCTGGCTGCCCACGCGCGCGCCGGCGAGCTCGGTCACGGGCCGGAGCCGCGCGCCCAGGTCGAGGCCGGCGAAGATGCGCCCGTAGCGAAGGTCGGCGGCAACGTTCGGCGCGAACACCACGGAGCGTTCGCCGGCGAGCTCGCCGCTGTCGCCGGTGGGAGCCGAGAAGGTCATGCGCGCTGTCACGGCGAAGAGGTGCCCGGGCTTCATCGGATCGGCGACGCCGCCTTGCCCGCGCGTCCGCGCGTCCGCGGTGTAGGCGCCGGGCGAGATGCGGGCACGCGGCACGATCTGGTAGGCGACGCCGAACCGCAGGTCACGCACCGCCGTGTCCTTCAGGTCGGCGCCGCCGCTGAGCGGGCTGACGCCGGCGCCGGTCTGCACGAACGTGACGGGAAGCGCGAAGTCGAGCTGGAGGCGTTCGGTGACGCCGTACGCGAAGAGGAAGTTCCCCGTGACCTGGTCGTCCACGACGTACTGGTCACTGCCGCCCGCGCCCGGCGAGGCGACGTGCAGGATCACGGGCCGCGACTGCCACGTGGCGACCAGCCCGAAACCGACCTGACCGCTGCCCACCGTCTCGGTGCCGTTGACGGTCGCCAAGCGCATCGGCCCGGCGCTCGGCCAGTAGGTGTCGCTGTTGATGCACGTGTTGACGAGCGGGCTCGTGCACTCGCGCGCCTCGGCCGAGCGAGGGAAGGCCGCGAGCACCGTCGAGACGCCGGTGGCAGCGCCGAGCAGGACAAGAGCGGCTGCGGCCCGGCGCATCGGGCGCGGACCATACCAGAGTTGACTCTTCGGCTTCAGTGCGAAATGACACGGCCCATGACGGAACGCTCGCCCATGCCGCTCCTCCTCGGCAGCGGTTCGCCCCGGCGCCGCGAGATCCTGGCGAACCTGCGCGTGCCGTTCGTCGTCCACGTCGCGCCCGCCGACGAGTCGACCCGCGAGGGCGAGGCGCCCGCCGCTTACCTCGAGCGGGTGGTGCTGCTGAAGCTTGCCGCGGTCGCCGCCGTGTTCGAGGACCGCGCGGCGACGCCGGTTCCGCTGCGCGACGCGGCCGCGATCCTCGTGGCGGACACCTCGGTCATCGATGGCACGGCGATCCTCGGCAAGCCCGCCGATGCCGGGGAGAACGAGGCGATGATCGCGCGGCTGGCCGGACGCACGCACGAGGTGTGGACGCGCTTCGTGATCGCCGCGCCGCGTCCCGGCGGCGAGGTGCGGCACGCCGAGACCGTCGTGACGCGGGTGACGTTCCGCCCGCTCGGTGCCGAGGCGGTGCGCGCCTACGCGGCGAGCGGCGAGGGGACCGACAAGGCGGGCGGCTACGCGGTGCAGGGCCTCGGCTCCGGCCTCGTCTCGCGCATCGAGGGCTCGTACACGAACGTGGTCGGCCTGCCCGCGTGCGAGGTCAAGGTCGCCCTCGAGCGCCTGGGGCTCGCGCGGTGACCGAGGCCTCGCCGCGTCGTGCGACCCCCGGGCGCGACGCGCGGATCGTCACGGCGATCGCCCTCGGCGCGCGGCTCGCCGTCGTCGCATGGGCGGCGGGCGCGATCCCCGCGGCGGCCGACGGCACCTACTACGACACGCTGGCCGGGCGCCTCGCCGCCGGGCAGGGGTACACGTGGCTCTGGCCGGACGGCGCCGTCACGTACGCCGCGCACTATCCCGTCGGCTACCCGGCGCTCGTGGCGCTCGCGTACGCGGCGTTCGGCAAGCACGTCGCCCTCGCCATGATCGTCAACGCCCTCGTCGGCACCGCCGGCGCGTGGGCGACCTTCGATCTCCTCGCGCGCGCGGCGCCGCGTCGCCTGGCGCTCGCCGGCGGACTCGTCTTCGCGCTGCATCCGGCGCTCCTTCCGTACACGGCGGCCCTGATGACGGAGGGCGTGACGGCGTCGCTGCTCGTCCTCGCCGCGGCCCTCGCGGCGCGCGCGCGTGACGCCGCGACGCCCGGGCGTTCGCGCGTCGCGCTCGTTCTCTCCGGGCTCGTGCTCGGCCTCGCCACGCTCGTCCGTCCCCAGTCGCTCGCCCTCGCGCCGCTCTTCGGCTGGGCGGCGGTCGCGCCGGGGCCGCGCG
>JAQBQL010000264.1 GCA_028287035.1 Labilithrix sp.
CACGAGCCGCGGACGCTCCGAGCGCGCAGGTATCGCCGGCGCGTTCCTCGAACGGCGCGAGCATGGCGCGGAAGAAGGGCGGCCCGGCCGGCTCGACCGCGACCACCGCGCGCTTCCGCTTCTCCGGCGGCAGGGACGCGAGCGTGTCGTCCTCGATCAGCGCGGCGATCTTGAACCGACGCGAGCTCACGACCAGGCTCACCTCGTCTGTCATCGCGGTGAAGTGCGGTCCGCCGTCGAACGGATCGATGCGGTCTGCATAACGGAACCCGATGCGGCGCAGCAGCTTCTCGACGCCGCGTGTCTGCGCGCCGACCTTGCCGATGACGCTCTGCGCGTCCTTGGGAAGCAGCGATGCGTAGATGGTGCCCTCGGGAAACAGCCCGCGGATGAACTCCTTGTTCTTGCGTGAGAGCTTGTCGGCCTCGGCGTACGTCATGCCGGTGAAATGGCTGCCGAGCGCGTCCCAGAGATGCGACGTGCCGTCCTTCTCGAGCGGCGGCAGCAGCTCGGCGAGCACCTCGTCGCGGAACCACTCGCGGTGCATCTTGATGAAGAGGAAGCGCACGTACGAGAGGAACGTGCCGAGCCGCTCGGGCACGCGCCGATACGTGGGGTCGAGCACGAGGCCGCCGATCTCGGTCGGGCCGTTGTACGAGTAGCCGATCTTCAGGATGGTGTGCTCGAAGTGCTTGTCGAGCGTCTGCGAGTAGCGCTCCTCGTCGATGACGTCGAGATAGATGTAAGGCGCATCCTTCCGGCCGAGCTGCCCGAAGACCATCGACGTGCCGATGATGCGCTTCGCCCGGTTGTCGACGAGGACGAAGACGTACTGCCGCCGCTTCGGGTCCTTCGTCGCATGCGTGAAGGACTTGTGCGACGCGTCCAGGATCTGCCGGACGCCCTCTTCCTCTTCGGGAAGGTTCACGGTGTTGAGATGACGCGAGATGTCGAGGATCTGGGCTTCGTCCTCGATCATGGAACCGCGGATCTCGTACTGCGGGCCGTTCTCCATGAGCCGCCGCGTTGTACCACGCGTGACAGCCGATCGGCACGCGGGTTACCGTGCTCGGCGTGCTGCGCTCCGCCACGGTTCTCGCGCTCGGCGTCGTTTTCGCGGCCTTCTCGGCCCTCGGCTGCAAGGGCTCGGGGGGCGGCGGCGCCGCGCCGGAGCGGCTCGCGATCACGACCTCGATCTTCCCGGTCCACGATCTGGTGCGGCGCGTCGCGGGGGCCGACGCCGACGTCACCCTCGTCGTGCCGCCGGGCGTCAGCGAGCACGGGTACGTGCCGACCGCGGAAGTCACGGCGGCCGCCGCGCGCTCGCGCGTGTTCGTGATGGTGGGCCTCGGGCTCGATCCCTGGATGGAGACGCTGGCGAGCGGCGCGGGCCCGAAGGCGCGCGTCGTCAAGGTCGGCGACCGCGTGCCGGCGATCGCGCTGAAGGATGCGGCGGGCGTCGAGACCGAGGAGTCCGATCCGCACTTCTGGCTGGATCCCGAGCGCACGCGGCTCGTCGTGCGGACCATCGCCGAGGAGCTCGGCAAGCTCGACGCGAAGCACGCCATCGCCTACCGCACCCGCGCCACCGAGATCGACGCGTCGCTCGCGGCGCTCGACAAGGAGCTCAGAGGTCGCGCGCAGGCGCTCGGCTCGCGGACGGTCGTGACCTTCCATCCGGGGTTCGCGTACTTCGCCGAGCACTACCAGCTCGAGGTCGTTGGGGTCGTCGAGCCCGCCGCCGGCACCGCGCCGGGCCCCGCCGAGATCGCGAAGGTGCGCGCGGTGCTCGCGCCCAGGAAGGTGCCGGCGCTCTATCGCGAGCCGCAGCTCGACCCCGCGCCGGTCCAGGCGCTCGCCGACGCCGCGAAGCTCCCGCTCGGGGTGCTCGACCCCCTGGGCGGCGGCGCCGGCACCGACTCGTACGAGAAGCTCCTCCGCGCGGACATGGCCGCCCTCGAGCAGCATCAGAAGTGACGCGGAGGGGCGCCTCCTGCGGCAGGAGCGTCTCGCGGGGCACGGCGGCCCGGAAATCTCCCGCATTACGACGCTGTGAGCTTCATGGAAGCGTCCGGGGCGCGATGCTAGCCTCTGCTCTGGACCTCCCTCCCCATGGCGCGCCAAGTCAACCCCACCACTCCGCTGATCCTCTGGATCTGCGCCGCGGTGTGCGTGCACTTCTTCATGGGCGGCGGCACCGAGGAGGTGTCGAAGAAGCTGAAGGAGGTGCGTGACGACCACCAGTACCTCTCGGCCCTCGGCACGAAGGCGCGCGAGCGCATCAAGCAGACCGAGCAGACGTTCGATCTCGCCGTCGTCGACGAGGGCGTGAAGGCCGAGGACGAGCAGGAGAAGCCCGAGCCGCCGAAGCAGGAGCCCGTCGCCGAGAAGAAGCCGGACGAGGCGAAGAAGCCCGACGAGCCCAAGAAGCCCGACGAGGCGAAGCCGCCGGAGCCTCCCAAGCAGGAGGTGAAGGTCGTCGTGAAGCCCGAGGATCCGCTGAAGAAGCTCGACGAGGAGCAGCTCAAGAGCGACAAGCGGATCGCCGTCAAGCAGCACACCCAGACGAAGCAGGAAGACAACCCGAACGCTCGCTTCATCGCCGACGAGGCGAACAAGGTCGAGGAAGAGAAGGTCGCGACGCAGACCGCGCACGACCAGGACGATCCGAACCCGACGCCCGGCGGCAGCAAGAATGCCGGCCCGAAGGAGAACGTCGGCGACAGCGCGCAGACGAAGATCGCCGACTCCGACGAGCACAAGGGCAACAAGGACAACGCGCCCGGCGAGCGCGGCACCGAGTTCGAGGTCCAGAAGGACAACCGCCCCATCGAGAAGCCGATGGCCGCGCAGACGCCGGTGAACGAGCCGGCCGCGAACAACGTCGCGAAGTCGGGCGGCGACGGGCGCACCGCGCAGCGGCCCACAGAGACCCCGCAGCTCGCGCCGGGCTCCGAGGCCTCGCCGAGCAGCGAGCTCGCGCAGTCGCCCAACGGGGCGCAGTGGTTCACGCCGGTGAAGCCGAACAACGATCGCGGCCTCAAGGACCCGATCGCCGGCACCACCAACCTGACGAAGCCCCCGCAGGGCACGTCGAACAACACGAAGTGGCTCGGGCTCGGCGGCACCCCCGGCGCGGGTCAGGTGAACCTGAACCTGAACACCAAGGGCGTCGTCGCGGTGGTCGGGTCCGACCAGCTGCGCAAGGAGCGCGAAGCCGACGGCGAGCGCCGCAAGAGCGAGCACCGCGGATCGTGGACGGCCTCGAACTTCGAGCGCTGGCGCAACGCCATCGAGAACTACGTGTCGAGCGTGAAGCCGGGCAACCAGACCGCGTTGAACACCGCGGCGGTCCCCTTCGCGACGTACCTCAACACGATCCACAACCGGATCCACCCGCTCTTCGCCGACAGCTTCCTCGGCTCGCTCGACAACCTGCCGAAGACGCACCCGATGAACTCGCCGAAGCTCATCACGCGCGTCGAGATCGTGGTGAGCCCGAAGGAAGGGCGCATCGTGAAGCTCGGCGTCGTGAAGACGAGCGGCATCACGGCGTTCGACATCGCGGCGCTCGACAGCGTGAGCCGCGCGCAGCCGTTCGGCCCGGCGCCGGGCGCCATCATCTCGCCCGACGGCAACGTGTACCTCCACTGGGAGTTCCACCGCGACGAGGTGTTCGCGTGCTCCACGATGCACGCCCGGCCCTTCCTACTGAACACGCCGGCGAAGGGTCCGACCGAGGATCCGGTCCCGCCGCCCGCCGCCCCCAAGGGCCCGCAGGAGCGCGGAGCCCCGCCGCCGGTGAACCTGCATGAGATGCGCGAGGGCCAGGGCCCGGAAGCCCCGCAGGTCCCGAAGGCGGGCTGAGGGCTGCGATGGTCGCTTCGCGTTCCCCGAACCCGGCGACGTATGCGGAGCTCGAGGCACTGCCGGCGAACGTCGTCGGCGAGATCCTCCACGGCGTCCTGCACGTGAACCCGCGGCCGGCGATCCGACACGCCCGGGCGGCGAGCGCGCTCGGCGAGGAGCTCGGACCGCCGTTCAACCGTGGCCGCGGCGGGCCTGGAGGTTGGGTCATCCTCGACGAGCCGGAGCTGCACCTCGCGACCGACGTGCTCGTGCCGGACCTCGCGGGCTGGCGGCGCGAGCGGATGCCGGAGCTGCCGGACGCGGCGTTCTTCGACGTGTCGCCGGACTGGGCGTGCGAGGTGCTGTCGCCGTCGACGAGCGCGGCGGACCGCGGGATCAAGCTGCCCATCTACGCGCGTGAAGGCGTCTCGCACGTGTGGCTCGTCGATCCGGCGGCGAAGACGCTCGAGGTCCTGCGGCTGGACGGCTCCACGTACCGGCTCGTGGCGACGGCCTTCGAGGGCGCCCGCGTGAGGGCCGAGCCCTTCGACGCGATCGAGGTGGATCTCGCCGCGCTGTGGGCGAGGTGAAGCGCCGCTACTCGCCGCGTGACCAGTAGGTGGACATCAGCTCGCGCGACCAGGCGGGCTGTCGAACGTCGCCGCGCGGTCCGAACTCCGCCATGTACGGCTTGATGTCGAGGACGGGCGTGCCGTCGATCGCGTCGAGGCCGTGGACGCTCAAGGTCAGGCCGTCGATCTCCACGAGACGGCAGACGGTGACGCCGATGCGGTTGGGGCGCATCTTGGCGCGCTGGGCGAAGATGCCGACCTTCGGCCAGCTCGGGTTGCTGCGGGGATGTCGCGCGCCCGTCTCGAGCTTCGCGGGGTCAACCTGGTCGAAGACGTAGACGATCTCCACGTGCGAGAAGGCGTCGAGCCCGGCGAGGGCGTCGGCGGAGAACTGCGCGGCGTCGAGCGTGATCGTGGAGGTGACGCGGTCCCAGTCGTCATCGACGGCGTCACTCCGGCTGGAGCGAACGGCGGCGATAGGCGTCATGGCGAAGGTCATCATGGGGAAGGATCAATACAGGAGGAGCGAGGCGGCGGCGACGCTCAGACCTCCTCGGACGCCGGCGCGACAGGCCGGTGGACATGACGAAGCTCTTGACCAGCATCGCCCGCCCCTCGACGGCCATCATCGCAAAGCCACAGCGATGGCCGAGGCCTCGCCCGACGATATGCGAACGAACAATTCCAATAGCCGGAACTGCTGTTGGTCATGGATGAATCGCGATCTCGAACTCACTAAAGACCGCAGCAATCGAGCCGCCGTAGGCGCTACTCATGTAGGCCAAGTGGCGTAGCGGCGACTCCCTCGCGAACCGGCCGATGGCCCTTGGAAGACTCTCCTGCGCAAGGTCGCCACCGAAGAGAGCTTCCCATGCAGTTCGAACCGTCGGCCCTTTGCTGAGCGGCACGTCGCCAGGCCACACGAAGAGGTGCGAGAGAATCAGCCCGTTTCGGAAGCCCACGATGCCGAGAGCTCCCACGCCACGCAGGGTGACTGTAGCCACACGATCATCGACTTGTCGAAACCGTACGTCGAGCCGCGCAGACTCTTCGTCGTGAACAAGCGCGAGTAGGCGTGCATCGTGCAGGGCGAACCCCCGTACAAACCCATGCTCGTCAGTGTCTATCATGGAGAGACTCATGACCTTCTGGCTCGGCAGCTCAGTTGCAGGGTTTTGGGCCCATCTTGGCGGCTGCCGCGCGACGGTCTCGAGGTTCGCGGGATCCACCTGTTCGAAGTGATAGACGATCTCGACCCGGAGCGAACAGTGGCGATGGGAGTCATGGTGAAGGTCTTGCGGCGCGGGGAGGCGGAAGGCGCCGGCGATGCTCAGGTCTCCGGCGGCGGTGCGTACGATGGCGCGAGCGACACGACGAAGCTCATATCCAGCATCGCGCGGATCTCCGCCGCGAAGGCGACTTGTTCGGGCGACATGCCAAAACCGAACAGTTCCCAGTCTTCCGTCAGATCGACCTCGAGCTTGATGGCCACTTCCGCCGGCAAGCGCTTGAGACCCTCCTTGACGGGTCTCACCCTCGCAAACAACGTGTCGATCGCTTCTTCCCAGTCGTTCTCCGGCCCCGCAGCGCGGACCACGAGAGCCCACCTCGTGAACTTGTAAGTCCGCGGCTGTCCGGCGCGCTCGTACGCGTCGCCCTTGCTCCAGCCCTCGTCGGGCGGAAGCCCGATGAGTCGAGTGAGCTCCGCGCAGCTCAGCTCGTCACTGATCGCGCTCACGAAGAAAGCGCCTTCTCGCTTGTTATCGCTCATCGGTTGTCGACCTTAGAGCGCCCATGGTGATCGACAGGAGCTCGTAGACGAAGAAGGGCGCGTGATCCGGTGAAGCCGAATTGCACTCGCTTGCAAAGCCATGCGCATCCTCGACATCCGAGAACAGGTGATCGCCATTCAGACGGGCGCGCCACGCAGCGCGGAGCCGGCACAAGCTTGCGCCGGAATGAATGCGAACCATGCCCGAGGTGAGATAACGGTCGGCAACGTCGAATCCGAGCGAGCGCCAGTCGGGCGGCCTGGTTTCGGTCACGGTGGGCCGCGCCCGCTCTCGCCAGTCTTCGAGCTCTGCTGCGTCGAGCTTCTCACACGCGAGCGCAACCGCGACCGCGCGAAAGCGCCCATCGTCGCGTCTGCCCAGCAGCGCTGCCGAGAGCCTTTGCGGGCTGTCCCACAGGTCGTGGACGGGGCCCTTCCAACCGGCGGCGTCGGGAGGAAAAACCGACGGCCAGACCAGCGAGTCGACCGAAAGGGGAATGGCCACATCCTCCCTGATCAGGGAGGCGCGACGCTCCGCCTCCGACGACGTGTCCTCGAGCACGGACGGAATCACGCGGGCATCGAACCCCAGCACCAGACGTGTTGCCCATGGCGGCTGTGCGACGCTCGTCACGTGCCGACCCGCCCAGCTCGCATGCGAATGACACGGTGAGGAGCGTGGCGTGGGACGCGGGCGTCGGTGATGGCGACGAACGCCGCGGCGTCGGCCCAGTCGTCGAACAGGTGGTGGCGATTCAAGCGCGGCGCCCAGACGTGCTGAAGCGCCTCTCGCTCTCCCGGCTCGAATCCCTCATCCATGAGACCGCTCAGGAACCCTTCGTCGACGACGTCGAAGCCGAGATCATCCTCGTCCAGAGCGACCGCGTTCGGCGCGTCCCCGAAGGAGAGGATGACGACGTCATCGAGGATCACTCCTGCCGCGCGTGCACACGCGAGCATGGGCGCCTCTGCGTGCCAGAAGCCTCCGAGCCAGGGCTCGGCGTCGGTCGGCGCGATCCCGTCGAGCCGCATCGCGCGTCGGACCGCAGCCGGCAGACCGATCCCCTGCCCCCAGTCGAAGACAGACGGCCAGACCATCACGTCGACGGACCTGGGATGGGCGACATCGTCGCGCAGGAGGTACGCCCGCCTCCGCGCGGCATCCCAGGGCTGGGTGGTGCGAAACCGCAGATCGAAAAGCGAGAGCGTCACCACCTTCCTGCATAGTGCCAGGTCGACGGACGAAGAGCCGTGATCGTCGGCCGCTCGCCGCGCCGAACGTGAGGGATCCGAACGAATTCGCGCCCCCATGCCCTGCCGCGCACCGCGGCGAACGTGAGGGATCCGAACGACTTCACGCCCACCGCACGCGCCCAGCCCAACCCCGCCCCCCCTGCGCCCGGTCCATCGGGGTGGATCCCCGATCCCCCCGGATCCGGCCCTGGCGGATAGTTCCAGCGCGGATTGCTCGCGAAAACGCGCGTTTTGCGCAGCGACCTACAACGGCACACACCGTGCTGAAGGGGAAGCAACATGTCGCTCCGCCGCTTCCTCGCCCAGTCGGTACTCGCCTCCACCTTCGTCGCCGCGTGTGCCGTTGGCGCCGCGGGCTGCGCCGCCGAGACCGGCGACGACAACACCGACGACAACACCGCGGCCGCCACCCAGGCCCGCCCCCCGCAGTTCGTGATGCTCGCCTTCGACGGCTCCTACAACAATGCCTTCTGGCAGGAGTCGCGCACGTTCGCGAAGAACAACAGCCTCAAGTTCACGTACTTCGTGAACTCGGTCTACTACGTCGCCCGTCCGAACAACGCCTCGTACAAGGCGCCGCGCCACAACACCGGCCTCTCGAACATCGGCTGGGGCGACAGCAGCCCCGACATCAAGACGCGCCTCGAGAACACCAAGGCGGCGTACGCCGAGGGCAACGAGATCGGCTCGCACACCGCCGGCCACTTCGACGGCACGGGCTGGACGGAAGCCGAGTGGGAGCAGGAGTTCGCCTCCTTCGAGAAGATGTTCTGGAGCGCCCCCAAGACGGCCGGCTTCCCGACGTTCGACCTCGGCTTCACCAACGACGAGATCAAGGGCTTCCGCGCCCCGCAGCTCGGCACGAGCCCCGGCCTCTACAAGGTGCTCGCCAAGCGCGGCTTCACCTACGACACGAGCAAGACCGCGACGCCGAACCACTGGCCGACCAAGGAAGGCGGCGTGTGGAACTTCCCGCTCGCGCAGCTGCGCATCGTCGGCACCGGCAAGTCCACGCTCTCGATGGACTACAACTTCTTCTTCGCCGACTCGAAGGGCGTGAACGACAAGAACACGGCGAACTACGCGGCCTACGAGAAGCACATGGTCGACACGTACATGCAGTACTTCCAGTCGAACTACTTCGGCAACCGCGCGCCCGTGCACATCGGCCACCACTTCTCGAAGTGGAACGGCAGCGCCTACTGGAACGCGATGCAGACGGTCGCCAAGCGCGTGTGCGGTCTCCCCGAGGTCAAGTGCGTGACGTACGGCGAGCTCGCGAAGTTCACCGAGGCGAACGCCTCCAAGATCGCCGACTACCAGGCCGGAAACTTCCCGAAGATGGCGAAGCCGCCGAGCTCGGGCAACGAGGAGCTCGAGGCGGTGCAGCCGATCGATCCGTCGGAGCTCCCCCCCGCGGAAGGTCACGAGGCGCACGACGACGCTCCGCAGGACGACGAGTGAGCATGGTAGGCTTCCCGCTCGACTCGGGAAGCGATGAGCGGCGAAGACAACACAGCTGAGCACGTGGAGGAGGCGGCGCCCCCGCTTCCTCCGGCCAGTCCGGCCGGCAGCACGCCCGCCCCGTCCCCGCTCGTCACGATGGGGCGCGCGCTCCTCCTCACGGCGACGCTCGGCGTCCTCGCGAAGGCGCTCGGCGTGCTGGTGCTGCCCGGCATGGTCGGGACCACCTCGCAGCGCGCCATCGAGCTCGTGGAGCCGCTCGCCGCGACCGTCAGCTACGCGTTCGCGGCGCTGCTCGCGATGCTGGCGGCCTTTGGTGCGTTCGAGCTCTCACGCTCGCGCGACGTGGGCGTCGTGGTGCGCGGCGCCGCCATCGGCCTGTCCGGCCTCGTCGTCGCGCTCGCGGCGCCATCGGTCGTGTCGCGCCTGCAGATCGTTCCCAGCATGGCGCTCGCCATCTTCGCGGCCATCCTCGCGGGCGTCGCGGCCATCGCAACGCTCCGCGCCGTGCACACGCGTATGGTGGGCGTCGTCCTCGGGATGCTCGCGCTCGCCGCGCTGCTCCGGCCGATCGCCTGGGAGATGGCGTATCTGGCGGGCGAGCGGGCGAGCCTCGGCCTCTACAGCGGGGCCCGCGCGCTCGCGACGATCGCGGTCATCGTGCAGGCGCTTGCGACGCTCGCGGCGGCGGCGTGGCTCGGCACGCGGTCGGCGGTGCGCGGCCGTCTGCTGGCGAACGGCGCCATCGTCGTTGCGTTCGCGCTCACGTATCTCGCCGCCCACGACCCGGGCGACGCGACGCCTTCGACGGTCCAGGCGGTGCTGCACGCCTCGCTCGCGCAGGCCCCGAATCTGCCGCTCGCCGTGCAGCTCGCGAGCATCGCCGCGTTCCTCGTGCCGGCGACGATCCTCCTCGCGCTCGTCGCGGTCGTGCAGCGGGCCAGCACGCCCGCGGTGCTCGGGGTGCTGGCGCTCGCGCTCCTCTCGCAAGGCGCTACCGACGTGCCGCTGCAGGCGCTCTGCATCGCCGCCGCCGCGGTGTGGGGCATCCTCGCGATGGCCGATCCGCGGACGATGTGGGCGAACCTCGTGGCGGCCCGTCAGGCCGGCCGCCCGGCCTGACCGGCTCGCCCGCTCACTGCTCCTTGCGGGCCGGGGTCCAGCAGCCGAAGTCGAGCGAGCCGCCCACCGAGTAGAGCCCGAAGCAGAGCCCGTCGGAGGGGCTCGGCGCGCCGGCCTTCGGGACCTGGCAGCGGATGTCGGCGCCGGCTTTGGCCGAGGGCGGGCACTTCGTCTCGCTCGCGGTGCAGGTCGTCGCCTGCTTCGCGCAGAAGCGCTCGGTCGTGTACGCGCCGCCGATGCACAGCCCGTCGTCGCCGCAATCGGCGTCGCTGCGGCAGGGCGAGCAGAGCGAGCCGTCGCCCACGATGACGTCGGCGCGCGGGTAACAGACCTTGAGCCCGAGGCCCGGGTCGACGCACTTCGCATCCACGTTGCAGTTGGCCGAGGCGCTGCACTCGGGCGTGCAGAAGCCCGCGCCGTTCGCGTCGGTCGCGCAGTGCGCGGTGATCCCGTTGATCGCGAGGCAGTCGACGTCCGCGGTGCAGCTCGAGCCGTACGTGCGGCGCGCGCACACCGATCGCGTCTCGTGGTACGAGCGCGCCGTCCGGATGGCATTGGGCTGCGTGTTGACGACGGTGCAGCCGAAGCCGGGGCCGCACTCGCGGTCCGACGTGCAGTCGAAGCGAGAGCAGTAGGCGGTGGCGTCCGTCGGCGACGAGGCGAAGCAGACGAAGCCCTGATCGAGGTCACACGCCGGGTTGTTCGACTGCCCCTGCTGCGGGTTGCACGGCGTGCCCCACTGCTTCGGGCCCGGCGTCACGCCCGTCGGATAGCCCTTCACGCACAGCGGAGCGGCGAGGGTCTCGGGCGCCGCGTCGTCGCAACAGAACGTGGTGCCGTCGCCGGTGCCGGTGCAGCCCTTCAGGGGCTTCGTGTCCGTGCAGGTGTACGGGAAGAGCCGGGTGCCGCTCGCGGCGACGAGGCCCGCGCAGAGCTCGCGGTTGTTCTCGATCTTCGTGCAGCCCGCGGCCGGGAGCTTCGCCGGCTCGTTGGCGCCGACGCACGTGTACCCGGCGGGGCACGCGCCGCTCGCCTCGACGTTGCTGGTGCACGGCCGGCGACACTTGAGGTCACCGTCGAGCACGAGACACTGGTTGCCTTCGGCGCACTTCGCGGAGTCGCACGAGGTGACCGGCGCGAGCGGATCGAACGGCGCGGGATCCGAGGAGGAGCAACCCGGCGCGAGGAGCGCGAACAGCGCCGCAGCGCCCGCAGCCGCAGCCGAAGCGAAGACCGACTTCATGGGCCCGGCCATACCCTTGCGTTTCCTGCGAGACAAGCAGTCTCCCGGGACCCGAGGGGCGTGCTTGGGGCGCGCCGCCCCCGCCGTCGGCGGAGCCGCCACGTCCGAGGGGCGCCTGCCTGCCAAATGGGGTAGGTTCCCGGGTGGACGGCGGAGAAGCCTGCCGACGTCGCGTCCCGTGTCTCGCTCCCCGGAGTTCCCCGCCATGAACATCGCTCGTCTCACCCGTTGCGCCGCGTCCCTCGCTGTCATCGTGGGCACCCTCGGCATCGCGCCCGCCTGCTCCAGCAGCACCGCCAGCACCGGCGCTCCGCAGGACCCCGGCGCTACCGGCGGCGCCACCGACACCGCAGCGAGCGCCCCGGACACGAACCCGGACGGCGTCCCCTACCCGACGAAGAACCTCGGGACGAGCGCGCGCGTCGGCGGCATCCCCGGCAACACGATGCAGAACTACAAGTTCCTCGGGTATCCGGGCGGCGACATGTCGAAGGGCCTCCAGCCGATCTCGCTCGCGAGCTTCTTCGACCCGACCGGGGCGAAGTACAAGATGATCCGCATCCAGGCGTCCGGCACGTGGTGCCCCCACTGCCAGAAGGAGACCCAGGTCGCGGCGACCCTGAGCAAGGAATTCGCCGACCGCAAGGTGGCGTGGATCATCTCGCTCGCCGAGGGTCCCGTGCAGGGCACGGCGGCGACCAAGACCGACCTCGACGGCTGGGTCGCGGCCTTCCAGGCGCCCTACACGCAGTTCCTCGACCCGGGGAACAAGAACTTCGGCATCTTCTACAACGCAGCCGCCCTCCCCTGGAACGCGACGCTCAACGCGAAGACGATGGAGATCATCGAGTCGACGCTCGGCGGCTTCGAGGAGCCCGGCGCGATGCTCGAGAACATCGACAGCCTGCTCAAGGTCGTCGACGGCCTCTGATCGCCTCGAGCTCGAAGGAATCCATGCGCAACGTCTCTCCTCGCCTCTCCGCCGCTCTCGCCTCCCTCGCGCTCGCCAGCGCTCTCACGCTCTCCGCGTGCGGGCGCCAGGAGGGTGAGGTGCAGGGAGCCGCGAGCCCCTCGAACAACTCCGGGCCTGGCGGGGTGACGGCCAAGGGCGTTTCCGCGCCCGACTTCACGGCGCGCGACATCGACGGCAAGACCGTCAAGCTGTCGGACCACCTCGGCAAGGAGGTCATCCTCCTCGACTTCTGCGCCACGTGGTGCGAGCCGTGCATCGCCGAGTTCCCGCACCTGCGGAAGCTGTACGAGGCGAACAAGGGCAAGGGCTTCTATGCCCTCGCCATCGCGATGGACGGGCCCGAGACGCTCGCGAACGTGCCCTCGTTCGCGAAGCGTAACCAGCTCAACTTCCCGCTCGTGACCGACGAGGACTCGCGCATCGCGGCCCTCTACAATCCGAAGAAGTCGGCGCCTCTCTCGATCATCATCGACCGTAGCGGCAAGATCACGGCGATCCGCGAGGGCTACAACCCGGGCGACGAGCGGTTCGTCGCCGAGGACCTCGCCAAGGCGCTCGACCCCGGCGGCGCGTCGCACTAGACGACTGCCTGTGCCTTCGGGACGCAGGTTCTCACCGCTCGTTCCGGTCGCTGCCGCGGCCCTCGTGACGCTCGCCAGCCGGAGCGCGCACGCGGTGGACCTGCCGCCGATCGACGGCAAGGCGGTCACGCTCGACGTGACCGAGACCTCGATCGTGGCGCAGCGCTTCCAGCCGCGCGAGGGCGAGGACCCGGGAAACCAGGGCTACTTCGCGTGGCTGAACCGGCTGAATGCCGTCCTCTCCTGGAAGCGGCTGACGCTGGGCGCGCGCATCGATTCGGGGCTCTACGCGTTCAGGCCCGAGGACCGCTCCTACTCCGACCCGCAGGAGGAGCAGCGCGTGCGCGCCGACGGGGCCACGCGTTACCGCAACGGCCTCTACGTCGCGAAGCTGTATCTCACGTACAAGACGCCCGACACCGAGATCACCGTGGGTGACGCCTACGCGCAGCTCGGTCGGGGCCTCGTGCTCTCGCTGCGCAAGGTGGACGAGCTCGGCATCGACACGACGCTCCTCGGCGTGAAGGTCTCGACGACGAAGGACATCTTCGCCTTCACGCTGCTCGCCGGTCTCACCAACCCGTCGCGCATCGACGAGCCGTCGGGTCGCTCGCTCTTCGTGTCGAGCGATCTCGGCGACACGCGCGGGCCGCAGCCCGTCTTCGGAAACGACCGCATCGTCGGCGCGTCGGTGGTGGCCGGGCGCGGCCACGCCGTCGTGCTGTCCACCAACGCGATGATGCTCACGCGCTGCGCGCCCTATCGCTACGACCAGACGAACGGGCGGATCATCGACGATACGTTCGACCGGCCGTTCGGCACGTGCAACGACGACGACCGCGAGATCTTCCTCCAGTCGGTGCCCACCTTCAATCCGGTGTCGCGGTCGAAGCACGTCGTCAACGCGAGCCAGACCCTCGAGGTGCCGAGCCTGTGGGGCCACGGCAACCTGTACGTCGAGGCGGCGGTCCAGAAGCGAGAGCGGGACAGCGGGCGCGACGACGACACGAACGGCAACGCGCTCTACGCGGCGTTCACGACGTCGGGCGGGCCCGTCACCAATACGTTCGAGCTGAAGAGCTACCGGAACTTCTTCCCGGTCGGCGCCTCGGTCAACAACTCGCGCGCCACCGAGTTCGCGAACGTCGCGTACAGCGCGCCGCCCACCGCCGAGCCGGTCATCGCGGACACCATGTTGAACAGCTTCAACGTGTGCGTGACCGGCGGTCGCGATCGGCTCGACTACCGCATCAACAACCAGCTGCTCGTCTACGGCACGCTCGGCTACTTCTACTCGCTCACCGAGCAGCCGGGCGGCCAGTGCGACGAGATGGGCCGGAGCACCGCGGCCAGCAAGGACACGTCGAAGAACTACGTCACCGACGTGAGCGCGGGCACCGAGCTTCGCTTCGACGACGACCAGTCCTACGTGTTCTTCAACGTCAACGCCCGGCACGACGTCAAGGGCGACGGCAACGCGTACTACCGCGAGCTATCTGCACAATACACGTTCTCCAAGCACATCGCGGGGCCCTACTCGTTCGAGCTCGCGGGACGTCACCGCTACCGCATCCAGGCCGACGAGAACGTTCCCGGCGGCGCGACGGTCGGCGCCCCGTGGTGGCAGGGCGAGCACCAGAACGCGCTCAAGATCGCGCCGCGCTGGATCCTGTCGCAGGGCTTCGAGTACACGACCCAGCAGGGCTTCCCGACGTACTACGTGAACGGCGGCGTGCTCTACAAGTTCACGAGCCAGTCGAACATCCGCCTCTACGCGGGGCAGAACCGCGGCGGCCTGCGCTGCGTGAGCGGCATCTGCCGCCAGTTCCCCGCCTTCAGCGGCGCGCGCGCCGAGCTGACCTACCGGTTCTGATCAGGGCGCCGCTTCGGCGGTGAGCACGTCGAGGAACGCCGGCAGGTCCGCCTGGACCGTCTCGTCGAAGAGCGGGAGCCACGCCTCGACCGTGCCCGCCGACTGGCCGGCCGGGACGTCGCGACCACGGCGGCCGTAGTGGCGCGTCACCTCGGCGAGCGTCGCGAACGTGCCGCCGTGACCATAGGGACCGGTCGCCGGGATCCCGCGGAGGGTCGGCGTCTTGAACGCGCCGAGCATCACGGGGGCCGGCGGGGCGCCGGGCAGGAGCGGCGCCGCGGCGGGCGCGTCGCTCCAGCGGGAGCTCGCCAGGAACTCGGCATGCGGAAGGTCGGCGAGCACCGCGAGGCGTCCCTCATCGGCGATCGCGTCGGCCCGGCCGGTGCCGAAGCCCACCGCGTGGAACGCGTCGTCGGTGAGACGCGGACCGTGATGGCACTGCGCGCAGCCCGAGTTGAAGAAGTGCACGAGGCCCTTCCGCTCGGCCGGACCGAGCGCCGTGAGGTCGCCGTCGATGTAGCGATCGAGCTTGTTGGGCGCGACGCGGAGGGTGCGCTCGAAGGCGGCGATCGCCTTGCCGCCGTTCACGAAGACGCGGGTGACCGCGTCGCGGGTCGCCTCGGGCAGCGCGTCGTACGCGGGCATGCCGGGGCGACCGCTCGCCGGAAGGCCGGTGAAGTCGGGAAGCGGATACTTCGCGCCGAACACGGCGGCGTACTCCGACGCGTGACGCTCGGCGATCGCGCGCGCCACGAAGAGGCGGCTCGAGGCGAGCTCGCGGTCGTTCTCGAAGGGACCGAGCGCCTGCATCCACAGGGTGTCGGCGCGCCCGTCCCAGAACTGCCACCGCGCGTGGGCGGCGAGCGCGATCGACGGCGAGTTCCGGTCGCCGATGCCCTGCCCGACCGCGACGCGCTTTCCGTCGGCGAACCCCTTCGCCGGATCGTGGCACGTCACGCAGGACCTCGTGCCGCCCGGCGAGAGCGCCGTGTCCTCGAACAGCGCCTTGCCGAGGGACGCGGCGAGCGGGAGGTCGGCGACCTCGTTCGTCGGATCCGCCGGCGGCGCCGCGGGGGCACGCATGCCCTGGAGCAGGTCGTACTGGTCGTCGGAGAGGAGCCCGTCATGGAGGGGCGGCGCGAGCTGGTCCGGCTTCTTGCGTCCGTCGATGACGGCGAGCTCGATGTCGAGGAACGACTGCAGGGTCTCCAGCGCGGGGTTCGACTGCACGTTGAGCGCGCGCATCGTGCGCGTGTCGACGAGCAGGTACTCGGGGAGCACGTTGTTCGAGAGGAGGGCGCGCGAGAACTTGTAGTCTACATCGACACCGACCCGCGCCTCGAGCCCGGGCGGCACGTCGATGCGCGACGCCCAGCGCGCCGCCGACTCGGCGGTCGCGGGGAGGTTGTCCTCGTCGGCGATGACGAGGTCGAGCAGGCGGAGGCGGCCCGCGTACCTGGCGTCGCCCAGGAGCCGCGTGGTGTGCTTCGCGTGCCAGTCGCACGGACCGCACCACGCCGGCGCCGAGCGGATGACGAGCAGGTGCGGGCTCGACGCGCACGGCTCCCAGTAGTCGGCGAGCCGGACCGGACCGGCAGGGCCCTCGTAGACGAGGTCGGGCGGGAGCGTGGCACCGAGGGCGATGCCGTACGGACCGGCCGGCCAGGCGGTCGTCGGCTTGCCGTCCCGACAGACGACCGCGGTGTCCGGCGGGCTGCCCGCGTCCGGCTCCGGTGCGGGCGCGCCGGCGCGTGCGGACGACGCGTCGTCACCGCAGCCGGCGGCCACGCCGAGCACGCCCGCGAGCGCGAGCGCGCACGTCAGCGCGGTGCCAGAACGCATCGCCTGTCTCTAGCACACGGCCCGGGTCGAGGCCGCCTCAGGGCGCGGGCGCGCAGTCGTCGCCGAGGGGGACCGAGCCGTCCTGCTGGCAGCGCGTGGGCGTCACCGCAGGCCGCGGCAGGAACGCACCCGCGGCGTCGAGCGCGTAGGAGTCGAAGCGGATCCCGGTGGAGATCGCGTCACACGAGAGGCCGCGATTATCCTCCACGCTCGCGCTGCGGAGATCGCGGCCCTTGCACCCCTCGGTCTTCACCAGGTTGTAGATGGCGGTCGGGCTGCCGGGGTCGCAGAGGTCGACGTTGCGGAGGCCGAGGGTGTCCGCGATGTGGATCTCGCGCACCTGTCCGAGCAGATCGGCGGTCGACCACCGCCCGGCGAGGACGCCGTCGGCGAGGCGCCAGCCGCTGCCATCCTTCGTCAACGTGCCGAGCACGAAGCCCTCGCGGATGATGATGTCGAGCGCCTTCGGGTCGTCGGGGACGCTGATGGGCACCGTCACGCGATCGAACGCGGCGACCAGCCGGCCGCGGGTGACGTACCCGCTCGTCGAGCGGAGGAGCGAGGCGTCGACGCCCGGCGCCTTGCGGAAGCGGTCGTCGCGGAGCCACCGGTCGCTGCTGAGAAAGGCCGGCGTGCCGCCGGGGGCCGGCTTCGGGGCGCTCGGGTCGGCAACGACGCCGACCGTCGGAAAGACCTCGAGCGACACGTCGTCGTCGTCGGGCTGGCCGTTCCAGTCGAGCACGCGGAAGACGAAGCCGAAGCTGCCCTGGCCGAGCCGCTCGTTGACCTTGTCGGGACGGAACGCCTCGCCGAGGTAAGCGAGGTAGCGGAGGAGGCCGTAGCTCGCGTTGTCGAGTCCCTTGTCGTCGAGGTCGCGCGCGTACGACGCGAACGCCGCCTCGGTCGCGGCGGTCTTGCACGAGGACGTCGCGACGGTCGCCGAGCACGTGCGATCGAGGTTGAGGCCGCTCGCGCCCGTGTTGATGCCGAAGTCGAACAGCTTCAGCGCGAGATGGATCGGCTCGCCCGCGTCGGCCGTTGCGCCGCCGTCGAGGACCGGATGCGGCGGGAGCCCCAGCTCGTGGCACGGGTCGGCGGGGACTGCGCCGTCGGGCAGCGACGCCTCGGCGCCGGACTCGACCGGCACGGCGGCGGCGTCCGCGTCGTCCACCGAGAGCCGCTCGAAGCCGAACACCGCCGCGCACGCTCCGGTGCTGCCGGCGCACGCCAGCGCGAAGGCGAGGCGCGCGAGCGGACGGGTCCGGCTCACCACGTTCCCACCACGCCCAGCGAGCCGGGTCCGAGTCGCACCGAGGCAGTCACGGCGGCGTTCTCGCGCGGCGGCGGCGCGAGGACGAGGACGGCCACGCCGCCCGCCGCCGCGACGGCGCCGATGACGAACACCGCGGTCGCGCCCGCAGCGAGGCCGTACGCCGAGTCCGAGTCGGCGAGGGCGCCGCGCGGACAGCCCGCCGTTCCGCCGGAGCACTGCGCCTTCGCGTCGTCGTACTCGCTCTTGGCGACGAGGCCGAGCACGGCACCCGTGACGAGGCCCGCGGCGCCGACCCCCGCGCTGATCGCGCCGGCGGTGCGGAGCGGCGTCCACCATGAAGATGGCGGCGGCGATGCGGGCGGCGCGACCACGGCCGACGCGGCCGGAGAGGATGCGACGGGCGCGACGTCCAGCGCAGGGACGGTGAGCGACTGGCTGTCGGCGAGGCGCGCGCGCTGCTCCCAGGGAAGTCGTCCCGGGGCGCTCGCGGCGATGACGTGCTCGCCGGGATCGACGGGGATCGCGACGCCCCATTCGCCGGGCGTCAGCCGCGCGCCGTCACGCGTGACCGCGAGGCCCGGGACGCGGCTCGGCTCGGGCACCTGCACGGTCAGCCGCACGAGCTTCGGCTCCAGGGCCTCGGCTCGCGTCCGCGCCGCCTGCTCCCAGTCGGCGCGACCGGCCTTGCGCGCGAGCCCCTCCGCTTCGCGGAACGCACCCCAGGCGCTCGCGGTCTGGCCGTTCTTGTCGTAGCAGCTGGCGAGGTTGAGGAGCGTGCTCGGCTTCGGATCCGCGTCCTGGCTGGCCTGGAACTTGGGGCACGCAGCGGCGAAGTCACCCGCCTCCGCATCGGCGAGCGCGCTGTCGAAGAGCTGCTGCGCGCGCGCCCGGTTGTCGGTGCGCGGGGCTTGCGTCCCCGGCGTCTCGTCGGCCGAGGCGCGTGTCGGTGCGAGCGACGTCGCGACGGTCACCGCGGCAGCGAGCACGGCGCCGGCCGGAGAGCGCCAGCGGGATCGATGCATCATTCACGTACCTTGATGAACCCGCCCGGATCGGCCGGCGGGGCGGCAGAGGGCGCGGGCTTGACGGTCCGCGCCGACGGGGCGCTGGCCGCTGCGGGGGGCGCGCCCGCCCTCGTCGCAGCAGCGGGCCGGGCCTGACCGTTCGCGGGCGCGACGCTCATGACGGGCGCGACGCTCGTGACCGGCGCGACGCTCGCGACGGGAACGCTGGTGGTCACCGGCGCGGTCGCCGATGGCGATGCCACGTTGACGACGGCGGAGGGAACGGAGGGCTCGACCGCCGCGGCGACGACGAGACCGCTGCCCGCGGCCGCCGGCTGAGGCCCCGCCGAATGGCGGGTCACCGCGAGCGCCACCACTCCCGCCAGCACGAGCCCGCCGACCGCCGCCGCGACGAGCCCCTTCCGCGAGCGCGGACCCGGTTGCGACTGCGTCGTTCCCCAGGCCTGGGGCGCCGGGTCCCGCGTGGGCGTGGGCTCGGCGACCGTCGCCGCGCTCGCGGGCTCCTCGGCGGCGAGCCTGGCCGCCGAGAGCGGCGCGACCGTCGGCGGCGGCGTCTTCGGCAGCGCGTACCGCTCGAGATCGGGCGCCGACGGCAGCGACGTGCGCGGCGTCCGCTTGCCCGTTCCGAGCACGTCGCGCGCACGCTCGGCGGTCCCGCGGTCGCGGGCGAGGCCGAACGGCTCGAGCGCGGCAGCGAGCTCGGCAACGTTGCCGAACCGGTCCTCCGGTAGCTTCTCGAGGCAACGAAGGATCGCCGCACAGAGGTCGGCGGGCAGCTCGGGCCGCAGGGCCTGCGGGTGGGGCGGAGCCTCCTGCGCCACCTTGAAGCAGAGCTCCAGGATCGTGTCCGCCTCGAAGGGCACCCGGCCGGTCAGAAGCTCGTAGGCGATCGCGCCGAGCGCCCAGAGGTCGGAGCGCTCGTCGACGTGCTTCGACGACCGCATCTGCTCGGGCGCCATGTAGAGCGGCGAGCCGAGGAGCATCTCGGTGCGCGTGAGCGAGAGGCCCTCGGCGCCCGCGCCGGTGTCGAGCGTCTTCGAGATCCCGAAGTCGAGCACCTTCACGAGCGGGTGCCCGTCGACCCCGCGCGTGAGGAACAGGTTCCCGGGCTTCAGGTCCCTATGGATGATGCCGCGCGAGTGCGCCTCGGCGAGCCCCTCGGCGGCCTGGAGCACGTAGCTGATCGCGTTCTCGACCGGGATGGGCCCCGACGCCGCCGCCGCGCGGATCTCCGCATGGAGATCGTGGCCGTCGAGGAACTCCATGACGATGTACGGGCAGTTGTCGGCGAGCCGCCCGACGTCGAGGGTCTTGGCGACATGCTTGCCCTTGAGACGGACCGACGCGCGCGCCTCGCGGAGGAACCGCTCGACCAGGTCCTCGCTGCTCGCCGCCTGCGGCAGGAGGAACTTCAGCGCGACGCGCTCGTCGAGCTCGATGTGCGTCGCGGCGACGACCACGCCCATCCCGCCGGCGCCGAGCACCTTCTCGACCCGGTATTTCGAGGCGAGGACGTCCCCTTCGCGCACCGGCGACTCGGGTACGGCGGGCGCGGCTAGTGAGGACATGAAGCGGGCCATTTTCGCAGGTTTCAGGGCCGCTCGGCAACCCATCGTTGTCACCCGAACGAGAGCGGGGTCAGCGCGGGAAGGCCGCGGCGTTGCCGCCGTCCACCGTCACGACGCAGCCGGTCGTCGCGCGAGCGCGCGCCAGGTACGCGAACGACTCCGCGACGTCCTCGGCGGTCACCTCGCGCGAGAGCAGGTTTGCCCTGAAGTAGTCGTCGACCGACAGCCCCCGGGCGGCGGCGCGTGACTCGACCACGCCCCCCTCGAAGATCCCCGTGCGGATCCGGTCGGCGTTCACGGCATTGCTGCGGATCCCGGCGCTGCCGAGGTCGACCGCGTGCTGCCTCATCAGCGCCACGAGGGCAGTCTTTGCGACGGCGTACGGCCCGAATCCCGGGCCCGGGTTGAAGGCGCTCTTCGACGCGTTGAAGAGGAGGCACCCGCCGCGCCGCTGGAGGCGCATGGTGGCGACCGCCGCCGAGGCGACGACGACGTGCGCGAAGAAGTTCGTCTCGAGCGAGCGATGGAGCGCCGCCTCCCCCTCCGGCGTCTCGAGGCGCCCCTCCGACGCGCCGCCCGCGTTGCTGACCACGATGTCGACCCCGCCGAAGGTTCGCGCGGCGAGGGTGAAGAGCGCTTCCACCTGCGCGCGGTCGGTGACGTCGCACGTCGCGGTGACGAGCTGCGAGCTCCGCTTGCCGGCGATCTCGCGCGCCGCGGCGGCGAGCTTCGCGGCGTCCCGGTCCGAGGCGACGACGTGCGCGCCGAGCTCCACGAAGAGCCGCGCCGTCGCCTTGCCGATGCCGGAGGCGGCGCCCGTGACCACCGCGATCTGGCGCGCGAGGGGCAGCTCGGCCTCCTTCTTGATCTTCGCCTGCTCGAGGCTCCAGTACTCGACGTCGAAGAGGTCGGACATGCTCACCGGCGAGTAGGACCCGACGTCCTCCGCGTCGGTGATGACCTGGATCGTGTGCTCGTAGATGTCGGCGGCGATCTCCGCCTCCTTCTTCGTCTTGCCGACCGACAGGATGCCCACGCGGGGGACGAGGACGATGCGCGGCCACGGATCGAGCCTCGTGCGCGTGACGTTCTTCTGCGCGCAGCTCTCCTCGAAGTACCGGTCGTAGCGCCGCGCGTAGTCGGCGAGCTCGGTGCCGAACCGCGCCCCGAGAGCGGCCGGATCGCGCGCTTCACCGAGCGGCACGAAGAGGGGAACGGGCTTCGTGCGGATCACGTGGTCGGGCGTCGCGCAGCCGCGGGACACGAGCTCGTAGGCATCGACCCGCTCGAGAAAAGCCAGGATCCACTCGTTCGTGCGGAGGCTGACGATGGGGCCATGCTCCGGTGCCTGGCCGGTGGCGCTCGCGATGGCGCCGCGCAGCACCGAGGCGACCATCGCCTCGAGCGCGGGGTCGAGGTGGACGCCCGGCACGTTGGCGGTCCGCATGCGGTCGGCGGCGAAGCGCTCGGCGCGCGTCACCACCTCGATCATGCGCTCGTAGCTCTCCTTCGCGGTCGACCCGAACGTGAAGACGCCGTGCCGCTCGAGCACCATCACGGTGGGCGTGCGGCCCTCGCGCGTCGCCGCGTTCCATGCCTCGTAGCAGGCCTTCGCGAGGCCGAAGCCGGGCATCACGTACGGGATCCAGAGAAGGCCGTCGCCCAGCACCTCGCGGCAGAGCGCGTGACCGTTCTCCTGATCGGCCAGCGCGAGCACCGCGTCGGCGTGGGTGTGATCGATGAACCGGGCCGGGAGCGCGGCGTGGAGGAGCGTCTCGACGCTCGGGGTGGGCGCGGCCGCATCGAGCAGCGCGAGACGCAGCTCGTTCACCATCTGCTCGTCGGTCATCGCGGGCAGCGCGAGCAGACGCAGCAGCGCCTCCATGCGGACCGCCGGGTGCCCGGGCGGCTCGATGGTCGCGAGGTCCCAGCCCGACCCCTTCACGTACAGCACGTCGACGGTCTCGCCGAACACGGTGGTCGCCGTGCCCTTGACGCTCGTGTTGCCGCCGCCGTGCAGGACGAGCGACGGCTCGGCCCCGAGCAGCCGCGCCGAGTAGGTTCGGAGCGCCAGGAGCTCGGGGACGTTCGGGGCGCGCGCGCGGATCGCCGCGGCGGCGTCGGCTTCGACATAACGGCTCTGCATCGGGGCGGCTCATACCAAAGCCGCGCGCCGGTGCCGAGGGTCAGCCGAGGATCACCGGGCGGGCTGGGCCGTGACCCGGGCGCGGATGGTGAGCACGACGCGATCGTCGGCGAGGATCTGCACGTCGGTGACGCCGACCCGGTTGCCCACGAAGGCCCAGTCGTTGTTGCGGATCACGGGCGCGGCTTCCACGATCGCCGCGTCGAGGGAACGGACGGTGAGCGCCATCGCCTTCTTCTCGTCGTCGAGCGGCACGATGTGGGCGGTCACGATCATCCCCTCGGGAACGGTGATCTGCGTCCGGTCGACGCTGCCCCCGAGGACGCTGGCGCGGGATCCCGTGATCTCGGTGTGGTCGTAGTCGGGCCCGCACGCCGCGAGCAGCAGCGCGCACACCGGAGCGGCGGCAAGGCGCAGGACGCGCGCGATCATCGCTGCACCTGCACGGTCAGGCGCTGCTCGAACGTGGCGGCGGTGACGACGAGGCTCGCTTGCCCGGCGGCGACGCCTTGCACCGTGACGGTGCCGTCGCTCGCCTGGTCCACCACGAGCACGGACTCGTCGGACGACGTCCACTGCGTGGCGAGCGACCCGGCGAGGGTCTGGCGGCTTCGCTGGGCGAGCGCGCGGTAGGTCTGGCGAGCGCCGCGCTGGATCTCGATGCCGGTCACGTCGGAGACGGCCAGGCCCGTCCCGAGGCCGTGGCCATCCTCGTCGGTGCGGTACACGACGAGCGAGTCGGGCTTCGCCACCTCGAGGTTCGTGAAGTCGATGACGTGTCCCGCCGCGTCGCGCGCGACGATCGTACCGAAGCCGAGCTTCTGGCCAGAGAGGCCCTTCGGTCCGCGGGTGAGGAACGGCGCGCCGCCCGCGCGCTCGCCGACCGTCTCGATGACGATGCCGCGGTCGGGCGCGGTGGTGAGCACCAGGTTCGTTCCCTGGAGCAGGGTCGCGGGCGGCTCGAAGCGGACCGTGAAGGTGGAGCCGACCGCGACCGCGTCGGGGAACTGGCGCGCGTCGTCGGAGAGCGGAGCGCAGGCCACCGCGTCGTCGCACGAGAGATAGAAGCCGCCGTTCCCGAGCTCGCCGGTCCTGGAGCCGGTCGTGTCGATCGCGCTGCAGCCGGCGAGCGCGGGGAGAAGAGGAACGAGCAAGAAGAGGAGTTTCGTTTCCATGGGCACCACGAAAGAGAAGGAAGGAGAAGGCAAGGAAGCGAAAGGAATGTGCCCTCTTCCGCAACGGCCGTGCCGCGGGCCTTCCGCGCGCCCGGAGCCGCGGATCCGCCGGCAAAACCCGCGTCACGACGCGGGGTGTGGCTCCTGGCGCCGCCTTCGCCCCTGACATCCATGGCAGCACCGCGTGGCCCGCGGGTGACACTCCGGGTCAACTCACCGGGGCCTGCCGAACCAGCCTTGACATCGCGCGAGGAGTCGGGCTAATTGTCGCCGCTCTTCAGGCGCGTAGCTCAGTGGTAGAGCACTACCTTGACACGGTAGGGGTCGTTGGTTCAACCCCAATCGCGCCTACGAAACAGCAGTAATCCTGCATGATGAACGGGACCGCGGTGACCACGCGGTCCCGTTCTTCTTTTGTGAGGCGCGGAATCTGCCGCGCGCCGCCGCATTCGTGCAAAGCGCGACACTGCTAGAGTCCGCCGCGTGACCGAGACCGCGACGAATGACTGGCTCGCCGGCGGGGGCGAAATGGGTCGCCTCGTGCGTGCGCACGACTGGACGCAGTCGCCGCTCGGCCTGCCGAGCACGTGGCCGCAGAGCCTGAAGACGGCGCTCAGCATCTGCCTCGGCTCCCGGTTCCCCATGGTGATCTGGTGGGGCCCGGAGCTGTGTGTATTCTACAACGACGCCTACATCCCCATCGCGGGACCGCTGAAGCATCCGATGTTCCTCGGCCGGCCGGCCCAGGAGCAATGGCCGGAGATCTGGGACGTGGTGGGCACGCTCGCGCGAGAGGTGCTCGCGACCGGCAACGCCACGTGGTCCGAGGATCAGCCGCTCTTCATGACGCGCTCGGGGTTCGTGGAGGAGTGTTACTTCACCTTCTCGTTCAGCCCGGCCCGCGACGAGAGTGGCGCGGTCGGCGGGATGTTCTGCGCCGTCCAGGAGATGACCGGGCGCCTCCTCGGCGAGCGGCGGCTGCGGGTGCTCCGCGAGCTCGGCGCCGACGCGCAGAGCACGATGGAGCTCGTCGCGGCCTCGGCGGCGCGGGTCCTCGGCACGAGCGTCAACGACGTACCGTTCGCGCTCGTCTATCTGGTGCAGGAGGGTGAGACGAAGGCCGCGCTCGCCGCCGCATCGGGCGTCGCGCCTGCGTCGCTCCTCGCGCCCCAGGTGATCGACTTCGGGACGGCGGCATCGCACTGGCCGCTCGCGCGCGTCGACGAGACGCGCCGGCCCGAGCGTGTCGACGGGCTCCGCGCGCGCTTCGCGGCCGACCTCCCGGCGCTTCCCTACCCCGAGCTGCCGGACTCCGCGTACGTCCTCCCCATCGAGCTCGCCGGTCACGCGCCGTGCGGATTCCTGATCCTCGGCATCAACCCGCGGCTCGAGCTCACCGACTCGTACCAGGGGTTCTTCACCCTCGTCTGCAAGCAGATCACGAGCCACATCGCCGCCGTGCGCGCGCTCGACGAGGAGAAGAAGCGCACCGCCGCGCTCGCCGAGATCGACCGCGCGAAGACCGCCTTCTTCAGCAACGTGAGCCACGAGTTCCGCACGCCTCTGACGCTCATGCTCGGGCCGATCGAGCAGATGCTCGGCGGACACTACGGCGACCTCCCCCCGGCGCTGCGTGCCGAGGCCGAGGTGGTCATGCGCAACGCGCTGCGCCTCTTGAAGCTGGTCAACGGGCTCCTCGAATTCTCCCGGATCGAGGCGGGCCGCGTCGAGGCCACCTACGAGGCCACCGACCTCGCCGCGACGACGGGCGAGCTCGTCGCGTGGTTCCGCGCCGCCGTCGAGCAAGCCGGGATGCGCCTCGTCATCGACACCACGCCCCTCGCCGAGCCGGTCTTCGTGGACCGGGACATGTGGGAAAAGATCGTCCTCAACCTTCTCTCGAACGCCTTCAAGTACACGATGAAGGGCGAGATACGCGTGGGGCTCGCGGCCAAGGCAGGGGCCGTCGAGCTGACGGTCGCGGACACCGGCTCGGGGATCGCAGAGCAGGACCTGCCGAAGATCTTCGACCGCTTCCATCGCGTCGAAGCGGCGGTCGGGCGGACCTACGAAGGCACCGGAATCGGCCTCGCCCTCGTGCGTGACCTCGTGGCGCTCCACGGCGGATCCATCCACGCGAACAGCACGCTCGGCGAGGGCTCGACCTTCGTGGTGACGCTCCCGCTCGGTTCGGCGCACCTTCCGCAGGACCGCATCTCGACGGGCGCGACCACCGCCGGTGCCCGCGAGGTCGGGCCCGCCGTCTTCGTGGACGAAGCGCTGACCTGGCTCCCCGACGCGGGCGTCGACGGCGCGCCTCCATTGCAAGCAAGCGGCTCCCGCCGCAAGCGGGTCTTGATCGTCGACGACAACGCCGACATGCGCGGCTACCTGCGGCGGCTCCTCGCGCAGCGCTACGAGGTGAGCGTCGCCAACGACGGGCAGCAGGCACTCGAGATGACGCGAGGGCAGCGTCCTGACCTCGTCGTCGCCGACGTCATGATGCCGATCATGGACGGGATCGCGTTCGTCGAGTCACTCCGCGGCGACCCCGCGGTCAAGACGACGCCCGTGATCCTCCTCTCGGCGCGCGCCGGAGAGGAAGCCCGGGTGAGCGGCATCGACACGGGGGCGGACGACTACCTCACGAAGCCCTTCTCGACGAACGAGCTCCTCGCGCGCGTGCAGACGCAGCTCACCATGGCGGACGTCCGGCGCGAGGCCGCGGAGAAGGACGTCCTCGTCGCTCGTCTCGGCCAGCAGCAGAGATGGCTCGAGTCGGTCCTGGATCTCGTGCCCACTCCGCTCCTGCTCATCGAGCCCGGGACCGGCCAGATGAAGTTCGCGAACCAGGCCGCGCACCGGATGGCGGGCGGGCGGTTCCCGATGGACGTAGCGCTCGCCGACTACGCCCGCACCTTCGACGTGACCGACGAGGCGGGAGCTCCCTTTCCCGTCGACGAGCGTCCGATCATCCGCGCGGCCCGTGGCGAGAACATCCGCGACGCGGAGATCGTGTGGCGCACGTCCGCCGGCGACTTCTCGTTGCTCGTCGACTCGGAAGGCGTGCCCGCGCTCGACGGCGCTCCGTCGCGCGTCATCCTCTGCCTCCGCGACGTGACGCGGATGAAGCGCATCCAGGGCGAGCTCGAGCGGCTGATCGGCGCCCGCGACGAGTTCCTGTCGGCGGCCTCCCACGAGCTGAAGACGCCGCTCACGTCCCTCCAGCTGCACACGCAGCTCCTGAGGCGCGGGATCGAGAAGGGCGATTCTGCGACCTACTCACCGGCGAAGGTGGAGCGGCTGGTCGAGGTCGCCGAACGTCAGATCGCACGCCTCACCCACCTCGTCGACGACATGCTCGACGTCTCGCGCATCGAGACCGGGAAGCTGGACCTGAACCTCGAGGAGCTCGATCTCTCGCAGGTCGTGAAGGAGGTCGTCGAGCGGCTCGCGCCCGATCTCTCGCGATCCGGCTCCGCGGTGACGGCCGCGCCGCTCGAACGGGCGGTCGGGCGTTGGGACCGCCTCCGCATCGAGCGGGTGCTCACGAACCTCCTCACGAACGCCTCGCGGTACGGCGCGGGCAAGCCGATCGGGGTCGCGGTGCGCCTCGCGCCTGGGGGACACCGCGCCGAGATCTCGGTCACCGACCACGGGATGGGCATCGCGCCCGCCGACCAGGGGCGCATCTTCAGTCGCTTCGAGCGCGCGATCTCCTCGAGCGAGGTCGCCGGGCTCGGTCTGGGTCTCTACATCACGCGTCGGATCGCCGAGGCCCATGGCGGTTCGATCGCCGTGGAGAGCGAGCTCGGCGCCGGCGCGCGCTTCACGGTGACGTTGCCGCTCGCCGGCCCGACCACGGGAGCGCGCGCATGAAGCGCCGGGTGCTCGTCGTGGAGGACGATCGTGACATCCGCGAGACCCTCGAGGAGGTGCTGGTCGCCGAGGGCTACACCGTCGAGGTGGCGAGCAACGGCCAGGAGGCGCTCGAGCGGCTCCGCGCCGCCGAGCCGCTGCCCAACCTCATCCTGCTCGACCTGATGATGCCGGTGAAGGACGGGCTCGCCTTCCGCGAGGAGCAGCAGCGCGATCCGCTCCTCGCGGAGGTTCCGATCGTCATCATGAGCGCGGACGCTCACATCGAGGAGAAGCGGCGGCGCATGCACGTGGACGCGGCCATACGGAAGCCCTTCGACATCGATCTCATGCTGCAGATGGTGGCGCAGAACCTTCGCTGAGCGACGGCCGCTTCAGCGAGGCACGAGGACGATCCGGCCCTTGACCGCGCTCGCGGTCAACAAGGTCGAAGGCATCGTGACTCCCGGCTCCGCCATCGCGTGCATCGGCGACTGCGAGAACGCTCTGCCAAAGTCCCGCATGGCTCGTCGGATACCTGACTCGCGCGAAATCGCGCCAGGAGCCTTCCGCTTCAGATTCGGGAACCACAACTATCGCACCGCCGTGCGGTGACAAGCTCGGGCCGCTCAGAAGAGTCGAGAGCCATCACGGGCCGGAAATCGTGGGCCCTTTCTCGACGGAAAATCGTCGCGCCACGAACCCGGAGCTCACGATTGGGCGGTCGGCCTGACGACGATGTCCCCGACATCCACGTCGGCGGGCTGCTCGATGGCGAACGCGATCGCTCGCGCGATGGCGTCGGGGCCGATCGCCAGCCGCTCCATGTCCGCGACGATCTGCTTCCTCACCTCGACGTTCGTGATGTGATCGGCGAGGTCCGTCTTCACGTAGCCCGGCGAGACGATGGTGACGCGCAGCCGGTCGCCCGCCTCCTGTCGCAGGCACTCCGAGATCGCCCGCATCGCGTTCTTCGTGCCCGCGTAGACGCCCTGATTGGGGACGATGCGGAGACCCGATACCGAGAGCACGTTCACGATGTGGCCGAACCCCTGCTTCCGGAACACCGGCAGCGCCGCGGCAATGCCGTGGAGCGGGCCGCGAAGGTTCACGTCGATCATGGCGTCCCACTCGTCGACCTTGCAGTCGTCGAGCGGACCGGTCCGCGCGATACCTGCATTGTTGACGAGCACGTCGAGCCGTCCGAACCGTTCGAGCGCGAGAGCCACGAACGAAGAAAGGTCGGCACGCCTCGTGACGTCGACGGCCATGAACGCCGCGGCGCCGAGCGCCTCGAGCCGGTCCTTGCGGCGCGCCCCGACCAGAACCGTTGCGCCGCGTTCGATGAGCAGCTTCGCGGTAGCGGCGCCGATGCCGCTGCTCGCGCCCGTGATGGCGATGACCTTGTCCATGCCTTGCTCGTACGGGCGGCGCGAAGCACCGTCTTGGGCGGAGTTGGCGGAATCGACTACGGTGGGCCGGTGGGCATCCGGACCGAGAACGTCGCCACCGCGCTCCCCGGCCTGCGCGCGTTTCGCTGGGCCAGCGACGGCGGCTACGCGGCGATGAAGGAGTCGTTCGCGATCGGCCGGCTGGAGAGCGGTCACTCGTCCTTTCGCATCGGCCGCACGGTGTGGGAGACCGCGCCCGGCGACGTGCAGCTGAAGCAGCCCGGCGACGTGCACCGCGAGGAATCGGTCGGCGCGCCCATCGTGTTCCAGGTCGTGTCGTTTCCGCCCAGCGCCGTGGCTCGGGACGGACGCGTTCGTCCCGTGCTCGCCGCCCGTGATCCCGCGGGCGCCGTGTTCCGGCGTCTCCATGACGCGATCGCGCGCGGCGCCGACCGCCTCACGCTCGACGTGCTCACCAGCGAGGCCACCTCTGCGCTCGCGGGCCTCGCGGGCGACGACGCCCGGAGCGATCACACGCCCGCGGTCCGGCGCGCCGTCGAGCTGCTCCGCGCGCAGCTCGCCGAGCCTCTCACGCTGGAGGTCCTCGCGGCGCACGCCGGAGTCGACAAGTTCCGCCTGTGCCGAGGCTTTCGCGAGCAGGTCGGGATGCCGCCCCATGCGTATCTCACTCGCCTCCGGGTGATGCGTGCGAAGGAGCTGCTGAGGTCCGGCGTGAGGCCGAGCGAGGTGGCGGGGCGCGTCGGCCTCTACGACCAGAGTCAGCTGAATAGGCATTTCCGCCGCCTGGTCGGCACGACGCCCGCCGCTTACGCGCGCGCGACGGCGTCGTAGGCATTTCTGGGGCGGCGCCCCGACTGCCGTGTGGCAAGATCACGCGATGGCCGACAACGTCGTCAACCTGAACCGCTTCCGCAAGAAGAAGCAGCGCGCCGCCAGGGCGAAGCAGGCGGAGACGAACCGGATCCGTCATGGCCGCACGGGGGCGGAGAAGGAGCGAGAGCTCGCCGAACGCGCGCGCGCGGCACGCCTCCTCGAGGGCAAGCGCCTCGAAGCTCCCCCACCCGAGGTCCCCGAGGACTGACCCTTCGGCCGGCTCTGCGACGTCGTCCTCGCGAGAGCGAGGTACGCTAGCGCGGCGCTCTCGCGGGTCTTCGCACCGCGCGCACCTTGCCGCCACGGCCGCTTCCGCAGAAGAATAGGTCGCCGCCGTTCGATTCGACGCCGCTCACGAGGACGCCCGCGGGAAGCTCCAGTGCCTCGAGGACCTCACCGGAGTCGGTCGCCACGCGGCGGAGCTCGCTCGCGTCGTTCTCCCAGGTCGCATGCCACAGCTCACCCTCGACGAACGTGACGCCCGTGACGAAGCGGTCCGACACGAGCGTGCGGAGGACCGCGCCGGTGCGGGGGTCGATGCGGTGGATCTTGCGCGCGTCGTAGTCGGACACCCAGAGCGTGCCTTCCGCCCACGTGAGCCCCGCGCTGGCCTCGCCCGCAGGCGAAGGAAGCGTCGCGAGCACCGCGCCGGTGGTGCGGTCGATCTTCCGGATGATGCCGGCCCCGAGCTGGAACAGGTGCTGACCATCGAACGCCGTGCCTGCATCGGCGGCAACGGGGATCGCGCGCCCCGTGCGCCCCGTCTCGGGCGAGAGCGACTGCACGCGATCGCCGGCGCCGAACCACACCGCCTCCCCGTCGAACGTGACGCCGTGCACCGCGGGCACGTCCGGAAATGGACCGTATTCGCGCACCACTTCGGCTTGGGCCGTCACGGGTAGGGTCTCCTCGCGCTCCACGACTCCTTCCCTAGCGCCGCGGCGCGTGGGTGACGAGTAACAAGCTCGTCGCGAATCCTTCGGGCGGGCGCGCGACCCAGCGCTGCGCCCGGCCGCGCCCGACCGCCGCCACGTGGCCTTCCTCGCGGAGCGTGGCGAGCGCCCGCTGGACGGCGCGCTGGCTGCCACCGATCGCGAGCGCCAGCGCCGAGGTCGGCCACGACTCGCCGCCGCGCAGCAGCGCGAGGACCGCGCTCGACTCGCCGGCTGCCGGGGGCAAGAGCAGCACGACCGGCCCGCCGCGAACCGGTCGGAGCGCGTAGCCGCCGCCGGTCGCCTCGATGACGGCGACCGATGCGAGCGCTCGCCGTAGCCTCCCCACCTCCACCCGCACCCGGACGCGCGTGGACTCGCCCACGCGGCGTACGCCGAACACCTCCGCGGCGAGGGCCTCGCGCCTCGCCTCGCCCGGTGCCGCGCGGGCGAGAGCGGTGGCGAGGGCGAGCAGCACGGGACGGCTCACGAGCGAGACCACGGTGGCGCCGCCGCGCACCGACCGCCGGCATCCGTCGACCACCAGGTCTCCGCCGCGGAACAGGCGGTCCACGTCGGCCAGCGTGACCATGGACTCTGCGCCGTCACGCACCTGCCGGGCCACCGGCGCGGCGAGCTCGCCTTCCGCGCGCCGCACCTCGGCGGCGAGCCAGGGCAAGCCAGCGACGGCCGCCGCGCCCCTCGCCTCCTCGAGCGACGCACGCGCGTCGGCCGGCGCGAGCGCGCGCATGGCGATGTCCGCGGCGACGAGCGCAGCGAGCGCCCGGAGCCGGGGCGGCGCGTGCCGCAGGTCGAGCGCGCGGTGCGCCTCGCGCGCCTCGTCCACCGCGCCGACCAGGACGAGGCAGCGCACACGTTGCAACCGGACGAAGAGCGCATTCGGCTCGTCGGCGGCAGCGTCGAGGGCGCGCGCCGCCTCGTCGAGCAGCCGCTTGGCGAGGGTGAGATCTCGCATCGCGAGCGCAACCTCGCCCTGCGCCGCCAGACACCGGGCCCACGCGCGCCGATCGGTCGTCTCGAAGCGCGACGCGGCGCGGGCGAGCAGCTTTCGCGCGGCCACGTGCTCCCCGAGCTGCGCCATCGCGATGCCGCGCAGCGCGAGAGCGTCCGGATCCTCGCGCAGCGCGATGCGCTTCAGCGCGGCGAGCGGGTCGAACCCGGCGAGGGCGTGCGCTGCGGTCGCGAGCTCTCGATCCATCGTCTTCTTATAGGACGTCGATCGCGTCTCCGTTGTTACTCCACGTGCGCAGCAACCGCGGCGTAAGGATCGATCATGGAAAAGCACCTGGTCGTCGGTCCGGAAAAGTGGGAAGAGGCGCGCAAGATCCTGCTCGTGAAGGAGAAGGAGCTCACGCGCGCACGCGACGCCCTCGCTGCGGCGCGCCGCGAGCTGCCGTGGGAGCGGGTCGAAAAGAGCTACGTCTTCGACGCGTCGGAGGGCGAGGTGACGCTCGGCGACCTCTTCGCGGGGCGCAGCCAGCTCATCGTCTATCACTTCATGTTCGCGCCCGACTGGGAGAATGGCTGCAAGAGCTGCTCGTTCTGGGCCGACAACTTCGAGCGCAACGTGCTCCACCTCGAGCATCGCGACGCCTCGTTCGTGGCGATCTCCCGTGCCCCCGTCGCGAAGCTCGAGGCCTTCAAGAAGCGGTTCGGCTGGACGTTCCGCTGGGTCTCCTCGGGGCGCAGTGACTTCAATCAGGATTATCACGTGTCATTCGAGCCCGGAAAGCCGGCCACTTACAACTTCGTCCCGAAGACGAAAGGCCCGTCCGACCTGCCCGGTATCTCGGTATTCCACCGCGACGTGGACGGCGCCATCCACCGCACGTATTCGACTTACGCGCGCGGAGTGGAGGTCGGTAATTCGGCATTCGGGTACCTCGACCTCCTGCCGAAGGGGCGTGACGAGCACGACGCACCGATGGGCTGGCTCCGTCTTCGCGACCAGTACGATGTCCCGGCGTGACAACGCGCAGCGCGCGGCGTCGGCCTTCGGATCGGCCTCCTCGCTCCTCGTGGCGGTGCTGATCCCGAAGTGTCCGATGTGCGTGGCTGCCTTCTTGTCGGCGGCGGGCGTGGGGGCGTCCGTCGCCGGTGGCCTCGCGCCGTTCGCGCGGCCCGCGCTCATCGTCGTCGCCGCGCTGGCGCTGCTGCTCTTCTTCGTGCGGCGGAGACAGCCCGCGCCATCGTGCCCCTGCGCCGTGGAGGCAGCTTCAGCCCGGCACGAGCACGATGCGGCCCTTCACGGCGCGACTCTCGAGGAGCGCGTGAGCGGCGCCGGCCTCGGCAAGGCGCATGACGGTCCGCGGGACCTCTGGAAGCGCGATGTCGAGCAGCGCCCGGGTCGCCTCGCGCAGGCCCGCCCCGTCGAGATCCTCGCTCGAGTAGCCGGTGAGCACGATATCTTCGAGCAGGCTCCACGCGTCGAGCTGCACGTCTCCGCCGCTCACCGCGCCCACGATGCAGTAGCGGCCGCCCTTGCGGAGCGCCGCCACGAGTGACGGAAACAGCGGCCCGGCGACCACGTCGAGGACCGCGTCGACCGAGCCCCGCGCCGGCAGGGCGCCGCGCGCGAGCGGAACCACTTCGGCCCCGGCGGCGGCAGCGAGCAGGACGCCGAGCGAGCCGACGCCGCCCGACGCGCCGGTCACCAGCACGGTCTTCCCTCGCAGCGGTCCCAGGCGGGCGAGCCCCTGGTAGGCGGTGACACCCGCGAGCCCGATGGCCGCAAACGCGACGGGGTCGATGGAGGACGGCAGCGGCGCGAGCGAGGTCGCGAGGACCGTCGCGTGCTCGGCATATCCGCCATCGCGCTCGGCGCGCACCCCGCCGAACCCCTGCATCGTGGTCCACGCGCGATCGCCGATGCGCACCGCCGCGACATCGGCCGCCACCTCGACGACCTCACCCACGACCTCGAGGCCCGGCACGTAGGGGAACGCGGGGGTGCGCCGGATCGCCCAGTTTCCAGCGCGGATCTCGAGATCCGAGTGGTTCACGGCGGAGGCCAGGGTGCGGAGTCGGACCTCACCCGCGGCGAGCGGCAAGAGCTCCACGTCCTCGAGCGCGAGCACGTCGGGAGGTCCGGTCCTGCGCATGACCACGGCACGCGAGCGGGTGAGCATTGCGGCGTCTATGCCAGAGCGGCGCGCGCGAGGCGAGACTCGCGGGAGCGGGCTATGGTGGCCCGACCTCCATGCCTACCATCCAAGCCTGGGCCGCCCCGGCCGCCGGAAAACCCCTCGTCCCCACCACCATCGAGCGCCGCGAGCCCGGTCCGCGCGACGTCGTGCTCGAGATCCTGTTCTGCGGCGTGTGCCACTCCGACATCCACCAGGCGCGTGACGAGTGGTCGGGAGCGACGTTCCCGATGGTGCCCGGTCACGAGATCGTGGGCCGCGTCACCCGCGTCGGCACCGAGGCAAAGAAGCTCGCGGTCGGCGACCTCGCGGGCATCGGTTGCATGGTCGATTCGTGCCGCACGTGCGGCCCGTGTCGCGACGACCTCGAGCAGCACTGCGAGAAGGGCAACGCCCCCACGTACAACGGGACCGAGATGGACCGGAAGACGCCGACGTACGGCGGCTACTCGACCGAGATCGTCGTCGACGAGGCGTTCGCGCTGCGCATCCCGAAGGGCCTCGATCCGGCGGGCGCCGCGCCGCTGCTGTGCGCCGGCATCACCACCTACTCGCCGCTCCGCCAGTTCGGCTGCAAGAAGGGCGACAAGGTCGGCGTCGTCGGCCTCGGCGGTCTCGGCCACATGGCGGTGAAGCTCGCCGTCTCGATGGGCGCGGAGGTGACGGTGCTCAGCACCTCGGCCGGCAAGGAGGCCGACGCGCGCCGGCTCGGCGCCACCGGGTTCGTCGTCACCAAGGGACCGGACCTCGCGAAGCTGAACGGCAAGCTCGACATGATCATCGACACGGTCTCGGCGCCGCACGACTACAACGCGTACCTCGGGCTGCTCCGCCCGCGCGGCGCGATGGTGCTGGTCGGCGCGCCCGCCGAGCCGTCGTCGATCCATGCGTTCTCGCTCATCGTGGGCGGACGTCGGCTCGCAGGATCGATGATCGGCGGCATCGCCGAGACCCAGGAGATGCTCGACCACTGCGCGGCGCACGGCATCGTCTCCGACATCGAGATCATCCCGATCGATCAGATCAACGAGGCCTACGAGCGCGTGCTGAAGAGCGACGTGCGGTACCGGTTCGTCATTGACATGGCGAGCCTCCGCGCCGCGACGAGCGCCTGAGCAAGGGCGCCGCACGCGGATGGAACGTGCGATGCACGCCGGGGCACGATGGCCGCGCTCCGCATCGGGTTCCACGCCTCGCACGAACAGCACACGCCCCGTGACCTGCTCGACCTCGTGCGCGACGCCGAGCGCGCGGGCTTCGCCGAGGCGATGTGCTCGGACCACTTCTCTCCCTTCAGCGAGCAGCAGGGGCAATCGGGGTTCGCCTGGTCGTGGCTCGGCGCCGCGCTCCAGGCGACGAAGCTCTCGTTCGGGACGGTCTCGGCGCCCGGTTACCGCTACCACCCGGCGATCCTCGCCCAGGCCGCGGCCACGCTGACGCAGATGTTTCCGGGGCGGTTCTGGGTGGCGCTCGCGTCGGGTCAGCTCCTGAACGAGCACATCGTCGGACCCGCGTGGCCGACGCTCGACGAGCGGCGGGCTCGCTTGCGCGAGTGCGCGGAGATCATCCGCGACCTGCTGCGCGGCGAGACGGTCACGCGGCATAGCCCGGTGCGGATCCAGGAGGCGAAGCTCTACACGCGCCCGGAGACGCCGCCGCTCCTCTTCGCCGCGGCGGTCAGCCCGGAGAGCGCCGCGCTCGCCGGCGGCTGGGCGGACGGCCTCGTCACCGTGAACCAGCCGCGCGACGTACTGAGGCGCGTCGTCGAGGCCTTCCGTGACAACGGCGGCGCGGGCAAGCCGATGCGGCTCCAGGCACACGTCGCGTGGGCGAAGACGCGCGACGAGGCGATGGCTGCCGCGCACGCGAACTGGAAGACGAACGTGGTCGTCGGTCCCGTGCAGTACGACGTGCCGAGCGCGGCCCACCTCGATGCCGCGGCCGCGTACGTCCGGCCCGAGGATCTCGAGAAGGCGGTCCGCATCTCGGACGACCTCGGACAGCATCGCGCGTGGATCGCGGAGGACGCGGAGCTCGGTTTCGAGACCGTCTACCTGCACGAGGTCGGCCTCGAGCAGCGCCGGTTCATCGAGACGTTCGGCGCGCACGTGCTCCCCGCCTTCACCTGACCAGCGCCTAGCGTCCTGCCACGCTGCGGCGCGATCGAGGCAACATCGCACGTCGCGGGCGCGTGGCTCCGCGGTCATGGGTGAGGAGCCGCGAGGTGGCACGCCCGCTGCACATCACGCCGGCGTGGCCGCACGCATCGTCACGTTCAACGCGGGTCTGGCGGTCGGGTTCCTGCCGCACGTGACGGAACGTCTGCCGCACGTCATCGACGCGCTCGCGGCGCTCGACGTCGACCTCCTGTTCGTCCAGGAGGTGTGGCTCGAGACGCACTGGGAGCAGCTGCGCGAGGCGCTACACGCGAAGATGCCGCATGCGATGCGGCCGGTCGCGCTGCTCGCGAGCGAGCCGGGCGCGTGCTCGGAGCAGGAGCTCGCGCCCTTCGTCGCCTGCGCCGAGAAGCACTGCGGGGGGCTTCGCGACGAGGCGCTCGCGCAGTGCGTGGTCCGCCACTGCGCGGGCGCGGCGTTCGGGATGGCGTCGCCTTGCGTGAACTGCCTCGCGAGCCATCCGGTCGGCACCCTCGAGGAGATCGTGGGTCGCTGCGTGGGCCGCGGCGAGGCCACGCCGCGCGCCGCCGGGACGACCAGCCGCGCGTCGCTGATGGCGTACGGCGGCTCGTTCGGGACCGGGCTCTTCTCGCGCACGCCGATCCCGAGCCAGCACCTGCACACGTTCGATTCCACCGTGAATGCGCGCGGCGCGCTGCACGTGCGGGCCAACCTTCCGGACGTCGGTGACGTCGACGTGTTCGCCACGCACCTCTCGCCAGGCGGCCACGAGCACGGCGTGCAGGTCGGCGAGCTGCTCCGCTGGATCGATCCGCTGATGGGCGCGCGCCCCGCGGTGCTGCTCGGCGATCTCAACACGAGCGAAGGGTCGGAGGCGTTCCGGCAGATCGAGCGCGCGGGGTTCCATCCGCCGGCAACGCGCGACACGCGCGGGACGTTCTCGTCGTCGGGCCTCGAGACCGGCGTCGCCGGTGACGGCGGCTGGCGCATCGACCACGTGCTCTTCCGTGACGTCGTGCTGCCCACGCGGACCGAGCGGATCCTCGACGCGCCGATCGCGCTCGAGGTGGACGGCGCGAAGGTGCGCTCCACGCTGTCCGACCACTTCGGGATCCTCGCGACGATCGGCTGAGCCCCGCCCTTTACGCCGGACGCCCGGAGTGCGACGTCGACCCATGCCCCACGAAGGCCGCGTCATCGACCCGCGCACCGCCCGTACGCTCGCGCACTACGACCTCGTGGCCGAGGCGTTCCGCGAGGGCACGCGCGATCACGACGTCACCCAGAACTACGCGGCGCTGCTCGGCGCCATCGAGCGAGCGGCCCCGCCGCCGCTGCGCATCCTCGACCTCGGATGCGGTCCCGGACGGGACCTCGCGTGGTTCTCTCGCGAGGGCCACGAGGCGGTGGGGCTCGACGGATCGGCGCGCTTCGTCGCGATGGCGCGCGAGGACACGGGCTGCGAGGTCCTCCACCAGGATTTTCTCGCGCTCGATCTGCCGGCGGCGCGCTTCGATGGCGTGTTCGCGAACGCCTCGCTGTTCCACGTCCCTGCCGCGGAGCTCCCGCGCGTCCTGCGCCAGCTCCACGACACGCTCGTGCCGCGGGGGGTCCTGTTCACGTCGAACCCGCGCGGCGACGATGCCGAGGGCTTCCGCGGCGAGCGCTACGGCGCCTTCCATTCCTACGAGACGTGGCGCAGCTTCGTGGGCGGCGCCGGATTCATCGAGGTCGACCACTACTACCGCCCGCCCGGCAAGCCGCGCGACCAGCAGCCGTGGCTCGCGACGGTGTGGCGCCGGCCGTAGCCAGGCGGCGTGCCGCACGGACTGGAACACGCTTCGCACGACCGCTTCCCATGAAGCACGTCGCCCTCCTCGGGATCGCGCTCGCGCTCGTGCCGGCCACCGCGCTCGCCGCGAACGACGGAAGCGAGGACCGGCCGTCCGAAGGGAGCTCCAGCGTCTCGCGGAGCGTTCCCCTTCACGCCTCTGTGGCGGCACGCACCGACGTCCCGCTGTTCGTGGGCGGCGCCGCTTCGCTCGAGCACGTCCCGACGCGGCTGCGGCTGACCGGGGCGGTGGGCGTCCTCCCCTCGTCGTACGCGCGCATGGTCAATGGCGCGCTGTCGGCCTCGGCGTACGACGCGCGGCTCGGCAGGGCGCTCGACGAGACGATGACGAGCGGCCTCTCGTGGAACGTGCACCTCGGCTGGCGTCCCCTTCCCGCGCACGGGCTCCTCCTCGAGCTCGGCTACGCGTCGGCGACCCTGAAGGCCGACGGTGACGCGCGCAGCCTCGCCGGAGACGCGCTCGGGAACGTGCGCGGCCTCGACACGAGCTTCCGCTTCGCGTCACGGCTCGACATCGTCGACGCGCGGGTCGGCTGGGAGTGGGTGCTCGCCGACCACCTGCTCGTCCAGGTGTCCGGCGGGCTCTCGCGCGTCGTGGCCGCGAGCACGTCGATCGAGCAGTCGGCGGTCGCCCAGAACACCGTGGCGACGAGCGCCGGCGACATCGACAGCGCCTTCCGGCGCTACGGGTACATCCCGACCGCGAGCGCCGCGGTCGGGTACGAGTTCTGACCCCGCGCGGCGCGGCTCAGAGCTGGGCGAGGATGGTCTCGGCGCTGCTCACGTCGAACTTCGGTCCGGTCTCGACGTTGAGCTGCTTCACGACCCCGTCGTCGACGAGCATCGCGTAGCGCTGGGAGCGAACGCCCATGCCGCGCGCCGTGAGATCGAGCTCGAGCCCGAGCTTCTTCGTGAAGTCCGCGCTGCCGTCGCCGAGGAAGCGGATCTTGCCGATCGCCTGCTCGGACTGTCCCCACGCGGCCATGACGAAGCCGTCGTTGGTCGCGACGCACCACACCTCGTCGACGCCCTTGCCCTTGATGGCGTCGAGGTTCTTGACGAACCCGGGCACGTGCTGGGCCGAGCACGTCGGGGTGAAGGCGCCCGGCACTCCGAAGATGACGATCTTCTTGCCCTTGGTCGCCTCGGCGACCGAGACGTTCTCGGGGGCGATCGGGCAGAACTCGCCGAAGGAGGTCGATTCGCCGAGCGTTGCGTCGGGGAGCTTGTCACCAATCTTGATCGTCATGCGCGCGAGACTAGGCCGCCTCCGGTGAGCCGTAAACGGGGAGCGCATGGATGGTAGGGTGGCCGCCTCACACGGGAGGAACGCTCATGACGGTGCTGCGGTGCTTCGGGATCGGATTCGTGGCGGGCCTTCGTTCGATGACCGCTCCGGCGGCCGTCGCGCTCTCCGCTCCTTCGCGGGGCAAGGCGCGCTACCTCGTGGCGGCGATGGCCCTCGGGGAGCTCGTGGTCGACAAGCTCCCGGGGACGCCGAGCCGGAAGGCGCCGCTGCTCTTCGCGGGCCGCATCATGACCGGCGCGCTCAGCGGTGCGGTGCTCGGCGCCCGCAGCGGTGCCGCCGTGACCGGCCTCGTGGCCGGTGCCGCCGGCGCGATCGCGGGCACCCTCGCCGGCGCCGACCTGCGCAGCCGGCTCGCGGACACGGTGGGCGCCGATCTTCCGGCGGCGCTGCTGGAAGACGTCCTCGCGATCGGAGCCGCTTCGCTCCTCGTCTCGCGCCCGCGCCCGCGCCCGTGACGGCGCCGCGCCCGACCGCGGCAGCCCACGAGAGCCGTCATGGCACGACTCTGTCCGATTTGTCAAAGCGGACGATTAGGGTTGCCCCACGTCCATTTCCCTGCGATTTGACGCGGCGTTTCAACTCGGAGGCATAGCGTGGGACCCGTGGACGCACTGTCGCAACAATCGATCGGAATGGGCGGCATCGCGCTCGTCGTGGCGTTCTTCTTCTACGCAAAGGTGAAGAAGGCGCCCGAGGGTAACGAGACCATGGCGCGCATCGCGCGCTGGATCCGTGAGGGCGCCATGGCGTTCCTCGCCCGCGAGTACAAGGTGCTCGCGATCTACGCCGCCGTCGTCTTCGGCCTGCTCACCGCGACGCTCGGCCCGTTCGCGGGCGGGGCGTTCTTCGCCGGCGCGTTCCTCTCCCTGATCGCCGGCTACATCGGCATGAAGGCCGCGACCTACGCCAACGTCCGCACCGCCGAAGCGGCGCGCGCGCACGGCATGGCGTCGGCGCTCCTCATGGCCCTCGATGGTGGCGCGGTCATGGGCCTGTGCGTCGCCGGTCTCGGCCTCGTCGGCCTGGGCGGCGTGTACGCGCTCTTCCGCAACGACCCGCACTTCGCGACGGTCTGTCACTCGTTCGCGGTCGGCGCGAGCTCGATCGCGCTGTTCGCGCGCATCGGCGGCGGCATCTACACGAAGGCCGCGGACGTCGGCTCCGACATCGTCGGCAAGATCGAAGCGAACATCCCCGAGGACGACCCGCGCAACCCCGGCGTCATCGCCGACAACGTCGGTGACAACGTCGGCGACATCGCGGGCATGGGCGCGGACATCTACGAGAGCTACGTCGCAGCGGTCGTCGCGACCATCGCGCTCGGCCTCACGATGCCGATCCCGGCTCTGCAGAAGCTCGCGCCGCAGGCCAACGAGGCGACCCTCCGCTCGATGGCCGTGTCGCTCCCGCTCCTCCTCGCGACGATCGGCCTCGCGGTCTCCGTGCTCGGCATCTTCGTCACGCGTCTGATGAAGAACATGCCGCCGGCGCGCGTGCTCCGCCTCGCCCTCATCCTTCCGCCGTTCCTGGTGGTCGGCGTGGCCGCGGTGATCCTCCCCGGCATGGGCTTCGGCACCGGCGCGGTCGCCGCGCTCGCCGCGGGCGCTGCGGGCGGGGCCATCGTCGGCCTCGTCACCGACTACTACACGTCGATGGGCCCGATTCACAAGGTGGCGGAGGCGTCGCTCACGGGCCCCGGCACGAACGTGATCCGCGGCCTCGCGGTCGGCCTCGAGAGCGTCGCGATCCCGCTCGCCACCATCTGCGCGTGCGGCTGGATCTCGAACTACTACCTCGGTCTCTACGGCATCGCGCTCGCCGCGGTCGGCATGCTCGCCGGCACCGCGATCGTGATGACCGTCGATGCGTACGGCCCCATCGCCGACAACGGCGGCGGCATCTCCGAGATGTCCGGCCTCGGCAAGGACGTTCGCGCGATCACCGACGAGCTCGACGCGGTCGGCAACACCACCGCCGCGGTCGGCAAGGGCTTCGCGATCGGGTCGGCCGTGCTCACGGTCGTCGCGCTCTTCGCGGCCTTCAACATGGAGGTCAACGCGGCGCGCCGCGCCAAGGGCGGAGCCGAGCTCGTCCTCATGCTCACGGACGCGAAGGTGCTGATGGGCATCCTCTTCGGAGCGATCCTTCCGTGCATCGTCGGCGCGATGACGATGACCGCGGTCGGCCGCGCCGCCGGCGCGATCGTCGAGGAGATCCGGCGGCAGTTCCGCGAGATCCCCGGCCTGCTCGAGGGCAAGCCCGGGGTCGAGCCGCAGCCCAAGGTGATCGTCGACATCGCCACGACCGCGGCGATCCGCGAGATGATCGCGCCGGGCGCCATCGCGGTCCTCGCGCCGGTCGTGATCGGCTTCGTCGCCGGTCCCGAGGTCCTCGCGGGCACGCTGGCGGGTGCGCTCGCGGTCGGCGCCGTCCTCTCGCTCCTCATGGCGAACGGCGGCGGCGCCTGGGACAACGCGAAGAAGCACATCGAGAAGGGCGGCCTCGCCGGCCACGGCAAGGGCTCCGATGCCCACAAGGCCGCGGTCGTCGGCGACACCGTCGGCGATCCGTTCAAGGACACGTCGGGCCCGGGCATCGCCATCCTCATCAAGGTGATGGGCGTCGTCTCGCTGCTGATCGCGCCTCTCCTCGGCTGACCGCCCGGGAAGGCAAACGAAAGACGGCGCATCGCTTCACGCGATGCGCCGTTCGTCGTTCAGGGGTCCGCGTCGCTCAGCGGCGGTGTGCAGGCGGCGCGCGATGCACGGCCGGCGCGCTCCGCACGCGCGTCCCGTGATAGCCGGGCGCGGCGCGGTAGGTGCGGTAACGCGGGCCGTAGTGCGCGTGCCAGCGGCCGTAATAGGGGCGGTACGTGTTGTAGTGGTGGACGAGCCCCGGATAGTACGGCGAGCCCGGCGAGATCCACACGACGGTCCCGCGGTCGTAATAGTAGGGCCGGCCGGCGTCGTAGTAGACGACGTAGCCGTCGTAGTAAGCAGGCTCGTAGCCGTCTTCGGCGACGACCTCGCCCGAGGTGACCGTGACCGGCCGCGCTTCGGCGTAGCAGCCACCGAGGGCGGACACGGCGACCAGGGACATGGCGGCGAGAGCGATGCGTCTACACGTGCTCATGGTGCATCCACAAGCATGCGGCGTGCCGCCTGGGAAACGCGGTACATCGCATGCTCGAGCGCCGCTCACGCCCGCGACGTGAGGCGGTTACGACGTGGCCGCGGGTTCACACGCCACAGCGCGAGCGCAGCTTCCGCCGGCCGGGTTATCCTCGCCGGCCATGGCCGCCGAGGATCTGCCGCGCCTCCTGAAGGAGGCCGCGGGCCTGCTGAAGAACGACGTGAAGGGCGCGATCGCGAAGCTCGACGCGGCCCTCGCGCTCGCGCTCGGTTCGGGCAGCGAGGACGACGCGGCGGTCGTCACGGAGGAGCTCGCGCGGGCCTGGATGCGCCGGCGATCACCGGCGCGCGCGCTCCGCTTCGCGCAGCGTGCGACCGAGCTCGCTCCGGAGCAGCGCGCCTCGTGGACGACGCTCGCGAAGACCTGCGAGCTCGTCGCCACGCGCATCACCCGGGCCGACCAGCAGCGCCGCGCCCGCGCCCTCTATCGCGCGGCGGCGAGCGCGTTCAGGAAGGCGGCGTCGATGACGAAGGACCCCGAGGACAAGCGGTGGCTGCAGGAGCTCGCCGGCGACGCGGCCCGCCAGGCGAAGCCGCCCATCTCCGCCTGATCGGTCGAACCCGCGCGTCGCGGGCGCGCGTCACTGCTCGTGGCGGGCCGCGATGCCGTCGAGGACGCAGGCGAGGCCCTCGTCGAACAGAGCGTCGGGCGAGGCATGCGTCGCGTCGCGCACCGAGAGCGCGAACGTCGGGTACTTGCCCGACTCGACGAGGCGCTGGATGTAGGGCCACGAGGCCTCCTGCCACTGCTTCTTGGTGAGCCCGCTCTCACGCTCGGCGCGGAGCTCCCCCGCCTCGCCCCCGATCGCGCCGACCGCGTAGGCCGTCACGACGCGCGTGGCGGTCAGCGCAGCATCGATGTCGAAGCCGGGCGCGCGCAGGAACGCGGCGAGCGTCGCCTCGAGATACGCGATCGCGTTGGGCCCGAGGTGCAGGCGACCGCTCAGGAGCGCGACGAACCACGGGTGCGCGTGCGCCGCCTTGCGCAGCCGGCGCGCGAGCATGCGAACGGCGTCGCGCCACTCGCCGCGCGGGGCGCCGGCGGACATGATCTCGGCGTAGACGCCGTCCGCCATGAGCTCCAGCAGCTCCTCCTTCGTCTCGAGGTAGCCGTAGAGGCGCATGGGGCCGGCATCGAGGGCCGCACCCACCTTGCGCAGCGAGACCGCGGCGAGCCCCTCGGCGTCGGCCAGGTCGAAGGCGGCGCGCACGATCTTCTCGCGGCTCAGGGGCTCGGGCGCGGGACGCGGCGCGGGCTCGGGCCGTTCCCAGACCAGGGGCGCGCGCGGAACCGGGGGCTTGTTGCGGGCAGCCATGATGCTTCCCCATCGCCCGGCCGCGCGCCATTGACAACCATCCCGGCTCGATACACTGTATCGATCAATACAACGTATGAACATCAAACCCACATCCGTGCCCGTCCTGGTCGTCGGAGGCAGCCTCGTCGGCCTGTCCGCCGCGATGTTCCTCGCCGCGCGCGGCGTCCCCGTCCTTCTCGTGGAGCGTCACCACGCGAGCTCCCCGCATCCCCGCGCCATGGGCTTCACCGCTCGCACCATGGAGCTGTTCCGCGACGTGGGGATCGCCTCCGAAATCCCGGAGGCGCCGCCGGGATTCCGGCTCCGCCGCGCCCGGGTCGAGAGCCTCGCCGGGAGGTGGCTCGACGAGTCCGACTGGACCCCGGCGCGCGAGGCCGCGGCGCCTCCACCGTCCGACGCGTCGCCGAGCACGGGGGCAGCGATCCCGCAGGACCGGCTCGAGCCGCTGCTCCGCGCGCGGGCCACGGCGCTCGGCGCGGAGCTCCGCCTCGGCACCGCGCTCGTCAGCTTCGTGCAGGACGCGGACGGCGTGACCGCCACGCTCGAGGACCGCGCGACCGGTGAGCAGCGCACCGTGCGCGCCGCGTACCTCGTCGCCGCCGATGGCAACCGGAGCCCGGTCCGCGAGGCGCTCGGGATCCCGCGCCGTGGCCCCGGTCACCTCCGCACCCTGCGCAGCGTGCTCTTCCGCGCGCCGCTGGAGCCTTACCTCGAGAAGGGCGTCTCCCAGTTCGAGATCGATCAGCCGGACCTGAAGGCGTTCCTCACCACCTACGCGGACGGTCGCTGGGTGCTCATGTTCCACGACGACGAGGAGCGCGACGCGCCGACGCTCATCGCGAAGATCGGGCAGGCGATCGGGCGCGACGATCTGCCCATCGAGATCCTCGCCACCGGGCGGTGGGAGCTCACGGCGCTCGTCGCGGAGCGCTTCTCGGAGGGCCGCGTCTTCCTCGCCGGCGACGCGGCGCACACGTTGCCGCCGACGCGCGGCGGCTTCGGCGCGAACACCGGTATCCACGACGCGCACAACCTCGCGTGGAAGCTCGCGGCCGTCCTCGCGGGCACGAGCTCCCCCGCCCTGCTGGAGACGTACGATGCCGAGCGCCGCCCGGTCGCGTGGTCACGTCTCGAGCAGACCTTCGCGCGGCCCGACTACGCGGCGCACGCCGGTGACGTGGCAGCGAGGGTGAGCATCCTCGACGACGTGGCCCTCGAGCTCGGCGCGCTCTATCGATCGACGGCGGTGCTGGGCGCAGGGGCCGAGCTGCCCGAGGCCGCCACTCCCGCGGCATGGGCCGGTCAGCCAGGGACGCGGGCTCCGCACCTGTGGATCCGGAAGGAGGGCGCCCGGGTGTCGACGCTCGATCTACTCGGCCGGGACTGGGTGCTGCTCGCCGAGGCCGAGGCATGGAGCGCCGCTGCGGCGGCGGCGGCAGCGCGCCTCGGCATCGACGTCGAGGTCGTGCGCCCGGGCGCGGACGTGACCTTCGCGAACCAGCACGCGTTCGAGCGCGCCTTCGGGGTCGGGCCACGCGGCGCCTTGCTCGTCAGGCCCGACGGTCACGTGGCGTGGCGCTCGTTCGACGCGCCCGCCGATCCCGCGGGCGCGCTGGTGGCGGCCCTCGCGCAGGTCTCCAGCGCGACCGGCGCGTAGCGCCCGTTCGACGCCCTCGCGAGCCGCGCCGGGTCGTGACAAGGTGCGGTCATGTCCGAACCGCTCGTCCTCCAGGAGCGCCACGGCGGCGCCGCTCTCCTCACGCTGAACCAGGGGGCCCGGCGGAACGTGCTGTCGGCTGCGCTCGTCGATGCGCTCGGCGCCGCGTACGACGCGCTCGAGGCCGACGACTCGGTGCACGCGGTCGTCCTCACCGGCGCCGGTCCCGCGTTCTGCGCCGGCGCCGAGCTGTCCGTGCTGCGCGCCGCCGCCGACGGCAAGTTCGACGACGTCCGCAAGGTGTACGAGGGCTTCCTCCGCGTCCTTCGCTCACCGCTGCCCACCATCGCAGCGGTCAACGGACCGGCAGTGGGCGCAGGCTTCAACCTGACGCTCGCGTGCGACGTTCGCCTGGCGAGCCGCGCCGCCGTGTTCGACACGCGCTTCCAGAAGCTCCGCCTGCATCCGGGCGGCGGTCACGCGTGGCTGCTCGCCCGCGCGGTCGGCCCCCAGCACGCGATGCTCGCCACCGCCTTCGGCCAGGTCTGGGACGCGGAGCGCGCGCGCGAGGTGGGGCTCGTCGCCTCGGTCCACGATCCGGCCGAGCTCGTGCCGGCGGCGCTCGCGATCGCACAGCGCATGGACGGCCAGGAGAGCGTCTTCACGCGGCGCCTCGTCGACACGATGCGCCGCGCGCTCGGCACGCCGACGCACGTCGAGGCGCTCGCCCAGGAGACCGAGGCCCAGCTGTGGTCGACGACGCGCCCCGCCTTCCTCGAGGGCCTCGCTGCGATCGAGCGACAGGTCGCGCGGACCAAGTGATCGCGCTCGCGGGCGCTTTCTTCGCGCTATGAACGGAGGCGAGCCCGCATCATGACGAAATTCCCGTTCGAGAACACGTACGCCAAGCTCCCGGACCGCTTCTTCGCGCGCGTGCAGCCGACGAAGGTGCAGGGGCCCAGCCTGGTGAAGCTCAACGTTCCGCTGGCCGAGCTCCTCGGGCTCGACGTGGCGGCGCTCGACCCGGAGACGGCCGCGCAGATCTTCTCCGGCAACACGCCACCGGAGGGCGCCGATCCGATCGCGCTCGCCTATGCCGGCCACCAGTTCGGCGGCTTCTCGCGGCAGCTCGGCGACGGCCGCGCCATCCTCCTCGGCGAGATCATCGCCAAGGACGGGAAGCGGCGCGACGTGCAGCTCAAGGGATCCGGGCGGACGCCGTGGTCACGCGGGGGCGACGGGCGGGCCGCGCTCGGCCCGGTGCTGCGCGAGTATCTCGTGAGCGAGACCATGCACGCGTTCGGCATCCCGACCACGCGGGCGCTCGCGGCCGTGACGACCGGCGAGCCGGTGTTCCGCGAGGGCGCGCTACCGGGCGCGGTGCTCACGCGCGTCGCGGCGAGCCACCTCCGCGTCGGAACGTTCGAGTACTTCGGCGCGCGGAACGACAAGGAGGCACTCCAGGTCCTCGCCGGTTATGCCCTCGAGCGGCATTACCCGGAGGCCAAGGGCAGCGGCAACGACGCCCTCGCGCTGCTCGAGCGCGTGATCGAGGCGCAGGCGAACCTCGTCGCGCGCTGGTTGGGCGTCGGGTTCATCCACGGCGTGATGAACACCGACAACAGCTCGATCTCGGGCGAGACCATCGATTACGGGCCGTGCGCGTTCCTCGACCGGTACGACCCCAATACCTTCTTCAGCTCCATCGATCAGCGCGGCCGTTACGCGTATTCGAACCAGCCCGGCATTGCCCAGTGGAACCTCGCGCGCCTCGCGGAGTCCCTGCTCCCGCTCTTCGCCGATACCGAAGAAGAGGCGGTGAAGCTCGCGATGGATCGGCTCGCGCGATTCCCCGCGATCTTCGAGGAGGCGCACGGCCGCATGCTGCGCGCGAAGCTCGGGCTCGGTGAAGGCGGCGACCTGAAGGAAGATCGCGCGCTCGGGCTCGATCTGCTCGAGCGCATGGCCGCGGGCGACGCGGACTTCACCCTCGTGTTCCGCGCGTTGTGCGCGGCAGCGGAGGATCCCGCGAACGACAAGGACGTGTCCGTTCTCTTCTCCGTCGCGGGCGCGTACCACGAGTGGGCGGAGCGCTGGCGGGCGCGCCTCGCGAAGGACGAGACGACTCCGGCCGCACGCGCCGCGTCGATGAGGCGCGCGAATCCGGCCTTCATTCCCCGCAATCACCGGGTCGAAGAGGCGCTTGCCGCGGCCGTGCTGCGGAAGGATTTCGGGCCCTTCGAGCGCTTGCTCGCGGTCCTCTCCCGCCCTTACGACGACCAGCCCGAGCACGCGGAGCTCACCGAGCCGCCGCCCGACACGTGGACCGATTACCAGACGTTCTGCGGGACGTGACGCTCAGCCCGCGCCCGCCCTGCTCGCGTCGATGAGGTAGGCCGCGACATCGTCCGGATTGGACAGCGTCATCATGTGACCCCCCGGCCGCACGTCGACGTCGATTCCCAGGCGCTCCCGGGCGATGCGGCGCTGGAACTCCGGCGGGAAGAGCCGGTCGCCGGCGCCCGCGAGCACGTGGATGGGGACCGCGGGCCACGCCAGGAACGCGCACGGCTGGGCCTGGGTGGTCTTCGTCTCGTTGCGGTCGTGACGCTTCGCCTCCTCCGCGAGCGCCGGCGCGAGGTCGTGCCAGAAGTAGGTATCCATGTCCATCTCGCGCGGATATCCGCCGGCGTCGGCGGCGGCCTCGCGCGCCGCCTGCGACCCGGTCGCCTCCCGCCACGCCAGGGGAGTCTCACCCGGGAGCGGAATCATCGCATTGACGAGGACGAGCGCACGGAGGCGCATGCGCGGCGCGGCCATCGCTGCCGTGAAGCCGCCGAGCGAAGCGGCCGCGAGCACCACCTCGTCGCCCCCTGCGGCAGAGACGACGAGATCGGCGTATTCGGGAAAGCCGGCGCGCTCGTCCTCACCTGGAAGCTCGACGACGATCGTCTCGTCCCCTGCGGCACGAAGCAGCGCGGCGACCGGCGACCACGTGAAGGCAACCCCACCCGAGCCGGGAACGAGCACGTACTTCATCGGGCGATGGTCGCCAGGATCGACTCCCGTTGCAACTGGCGAACACCGGCCGAGGGGTGCATGCTGCCCGCGGAGGAACGAGCATGAAGTACCAGCGACTGGGCACGACGGGCATGCGGGTCTCGCGCATCTGCCTGGGTTGCATGAGCTACGGCGACCCCGACGCGAGCATTCCCGGAGCTCCCCTCGGCTGGAAGTGGGCACTCCGCGAGCCCGAGGCCATGCCGTTCTTCAAGCGCGCCATCGAGCTGGGCATCAACTTCTTCGACACCGCCAACGTGTACAGCTTCGGCGCGAGCGAGGAGATCACCGGCCGCGCCGTGAAGGAGCTCGCGCGCCGCGAGGACGTGGTCATCGCGACGAAGGTGTTCAACACGATGCGTCCGGGACCCAACGGTCGCGGCCTGTCGCGCGTCGCGATCATGCACGAGGTCGACGCGAGCCTGAAGCGGCTGCAGACCGATTACATCGATCTCTACCAGATTCACCGCTGGGACGACGCGACGCCCATCGAGGAGACCATGGAGGCACTCCACGACGTCGTGAAGGCGGGCAAGGCTCGCTACCTCGGCGCCTCGTCGATGTGGGCCTGGCAGTTCGCGAAGGCGCAGCACGTCGCCGAGAAGAACGGGTGGACGAAGTTCGTCACCATGCAAAACCACTACAACCTGCTCTATCGCGAGGAGGAGCGGGAGATGAACCCGCTCTGCGTCGACCAGGGGGTCGGCCTCGTGCCGTGGAGCCCACTCGCGCGCGGCAAGCTCGCGCGTGCTCCCGAGGCGAAGAGCACGCTGCGCTCCGAGACCGACCAGTTCGGCAAGCGCCTCTACGCGGCGAACGAGGAGGCGGACGGCCGCGTCCTCGCTGCGCTCGACGGCGTCGCCAAAGCGCGGGACCTGCCGCATGCGCAGGTCGCGCTCGCATGGCTGCTCCAGAGGCCGAACGTGACCGCGCCGATCGTCGGCGCGACGAAGATGAAGCACCTCGAGGACGCGGTCGCCGCGCTCGACGTGAAGCTCACCCCGGCCGAGGTGAAGGCCCTCGAGGAGCCCTACGCGCCTCACCCGGTGGCCGGCTTCGGCTGATCACGGGACGGGCGGCCGGTCCGTCGGCGCGCTGCCGAAGGCCGGGTTGGCGGCCGGTCCGAGGTCGACCTCCAGATCGCCGCCGCGCCCGATCTCGTCCCACGTGACGAACGCGCCCGTTCGTGCCACGCCGTTGACGCGAAAGGCCTGCACGTAGGCATTGTCCGGCCCGGCGGCGCTCGCCGCGATGGTGAGCGCCTGCCCGTTACCGAGCGTCACGACGACCTTCGGAAACCACGGGCTGCCCAGCACGAGCGTCCCCGATCCCGGCACCGCGGGATACAGGCCGAGCATGGCCCACACCTGCCACGCCGACGTGGCGCCGAGATCGTCGTTGCCCGGCAGCCCCGCGGGCGTCGTGCCGTAGGTCTCGCGCAGCAAGCGGCGCACCGTCGCCTGCGTGCGGTGCGCGGCGCCCGCATACGCGTAGAGCCACGGAGTGGCGAATTGCGGTTCGTTTCCCATGTAGAAGTAAGGCCGCGAGACCCCGGCATTCACCTCGGTGAAGAGCGCATCGAGGCGCGTGACCGCCGCCGCGTCACCACCGAGCGCGGTGATGAGCCCGTACGGGTCCTGGGGCGCGAGGAACGTGTACTGCGCGGGATTTCCTTCGGTGAAACCGGCGCGTCCGCCAGGCGGGGTCGGGATGAACACCGGCTTTCCCCCGGCATCGTCCGGCTGACGCGGCTGGGGCATCGGCCCGCCCGGCGCCGCGGCGTCGAACACGTTCTTCCACGATCCGGCGCGCGTCGCGTAGGTCGCGCTCGCTGCCGCGTCGCCGGCGAACCTCGCGAGCTGAGCGACCGCGAAGTCGGCAATCGCATATTCCTGGGTGATGGAGACCGACCCTTCGAGCGCGGTGCCGGTGCCGGGGCAGTAGCCCTTCGCCAGGTATTCGGCGAGGCACGGCCGCGCGACCGACGCATTGCACTTCGCCGCCGGGTCGGAAGCATTCTTCTCGGCGAGCGCGAGCGCCTGGGGAAGGTCGAAGTCACGGGCGCCGAAGGCCCACGCGTTGGCGAGCGCGGGCGCGGCTGGGTCGCCGATCATCATCCCCGAGTCGTCGTTCGCGATGGACCAGCGGGGGAGCGCGCCGCATTCCGTCCCCGCCCCGAGCAACGATCGCATGACGTCGCTCGTCTCGCGCGGCGCGAGGATCGACGCGAGCTGCACCCAGGAGCGGTAGACGTCCCAGCCCGAGAAGTTTGCATACCTCGGGTGTGCGGTATCGACGTGAACCTTCCCGTCGAACCCGATGAAGCTTCCGTCGACGTCGCTGAAGACCGCGGGCTGGAGGAGCGCGTGATAGATCGACGTGTAGAGGCGCTTCTTGCCGTCGTCGTCGCCGCCCTCCACCTGCACCTTGGCGAGCCGGTCGTTCCACGCGGCGAGCGCCGCCGCGTGAGTCGCCTCGAAGTCGAACGTCGGGGCCTCGGCGTCCAGGTTCGCCTGCGCGTGCTCGACGCTGACGTACGACAGGCCGACCTTCATGTTCACGACGCGCGATGCATCCGTGGGGAAGTGGACGTACATGCCGCTGTTGATGCCGCTCCCGTCCCGCACTCCCGGTGCGTCGACGCCATTCGCGGTCGTGCCGAACGTGTCGAACGGGCGATCGAACCGCACCGCGTAGTAGATGCGGTACTTCGAGGCCTTCGCGCAGAAGCGCGCGCCGTCGCGTGAGCCCGTGATCGTGTCGTTCCCGACGACATGGCTCTCGAACCCGTCGACCGCGACGTTGATGACATCGGCGATGTTGTTGCCGGTGAGGTGCACGTAGGCCTCGGCGCCCTCCGGAAACGTGAACCGCGAGAGGCCGGTGCGGGGCGTCGCCGTCAGGTCGACGACGATGCCGGACGCGAGCTTCACCTCGTAGAACCCGGGCGACGCCTTCTCGTCCTCGTGCGCGAATGGCGCCTGGGGCTGCTCACCCCATTCCGGCCTGCTCGCATAGGGCAAGAACTGCAGATCCCGGAGCGCCGCGCAGCCCGCGCCGTTGAGATGCGTGACGCTGAATGCCGTGATGGCGGTATCCGAGTAATGGTACCCGGGCGGATCGCTGCGCGTCGTGTCGGGGCTGAATTGCACCATGCCGAACGGCAGAGCGGCGCCGGGATAGGTGGCGCCGGTCAGCCCGTTTCCGACCGGATCCGGAGACACCGCGTCGCCGGTTCCGATGAACGGGTCGACGAAGGCGGCGAGGCCGGTGGCCGTCGCCGTGACCGGGACCACGGGCGCGGCGGACGGCGCGTCCGTCGACGTGCTGCACGCCGCAGGAAGGAGGACGGCGAGCACCAGCGCGAGAAGTCGGCGATTCATCTGGCGCGATGGTAGCGACTGACCGCCAAAGCGCCACGTGCGCCCGCGCTGCGGACGGCGCGCGCGACACTCTGCGCGAAGTGCGCAGCGGGGTCGTGACCGCCGGTGGTCAGCGCTCGCGCGGCGGCGGCGCGGAGAGCCTCATCATCGGCAGCGGGCGGAGCGGGTGACGGACGAGCCACGCGAGCCCTTCGCGCAGCAGCACGCCATGAAAGCCGGCGTACGGGAAGGTCGCGACGACCTCGCGCACGAAGGCCCTGGCGAGCGGGCCACGCAGGACCCCGCGCGAGAGATCGGCGAGGTCGGCCTGCCGGAAGTGCTCCACCGACGCGGGCCGCTCGCGGATGCGCGACAGGCGGTGGTGATTGTCGATGATCTCGTGGACCGCGTGCGGGTCGGCCGTCACCCCGGGATGCGCCGCCAGCCACGAGGAGGCACGGTCGATCGAGGGGGCCAGGTAATCGAACGTTCGATCGGACCATATCCCGATATCGTGGAATGCGCTCGCCACCGCCAGCGTGTCGTCCGGGCGCGCACCGGACAGGCGGGACGCGAAGTTGAGCACGCGGTAGGCGTGGTTACCGTACGTGGCGCGATCCCGGCCGAGCGACGCGCCCCACGTGTCGAGCATGTCCTCGACGATCGGATGACGGGTGACGAGCTCCAATCGTCACCTCGCAGCGTGACCGCTGTCGTCGCCGTGCGCGAGCGTGTAGTACCGCTCGAACATCGCCGCCACGCGCGCCCGCGGCACCTTGGCGCCCGCACCCGACTCGCGGAGCGCCACGACCGTCTCCTCGGCGAGCTCGCAGGGCAGCGACGTGAAGGCGACGAACGACGCCGGGGCGCCGCCCTTCACGAGCGCCGCGATGTAGCGACGCGCGCCCTCGAGATCGCGCTGGGCCAGCGCGAGGAGCTCGTCGCGCGTGGCCCCCGCGGGGAGGAACGTTCGCCCCTCCGCCGCGTCGGCGCGCTCGTCCTTCAGGATGTTCACGAGCTGCAGGCCCTCGCCGAAGAGTCGCTCCTCGCGTTCGAGCTCCGGGCGAACCGCGGCGAGCCCGGGCGCATCGAGCACGAAGGTCGCGGTGAGCAGCTCGCCGACGATGCCCGCGACGATGTAGCAGTAGCGCTGCAGCTCCTCGATGGTCTGCAGCCCGCGCGCGCTTGCGTCGATCATGTCGCGCATGCCGAGCGTCGTGCGGCGGGCGTGGTCACGGAGGACCTCGGCGTGAGCGGGCGGCAGGCTCGCGACCTCCTGGAGGAGGTCGGGGAGATCGTCGAGGAGACGCGTGTATCCTGCATGCGTGGCGACGCCCGCCGCGACCCACTCGTCGGCGAGCTCTCGCGCGCGCGCGAGGTCGGGCGCGCCCTCGAGGAGCGTCGCGAGCTCGCCGAGCGCGGTCTTGCGCGCATGCGGGGTCCAGCTCGCCGCGTCCTCGAGGGTGTCGGCGCAGCGGAAGAGCAGGTACGCGAGGCCGACCGCGAGGCGAGTGCGGCCGGTGAGCAGCGGAACGGCGAGCGCGAACGTGCGGCTCGTCTCCTGGAGATGGACGTCGAGGGTTTCGGGCTTCATGGCAAAGGGGCTCGCGCCGTCACCATAGACGTTCGCGATGCCGCCCGGATGCCTCCGCGCCTGCGCGATCGAGAGTCGCTACGCGCGGCTGTCGTCGCTCGTGAAATCGTGGGCGCGGCGCAGCGCGCGCTGGCGGAGCTCGGCCACGTTCCTCGAGCCGGTCAGGAAGAGCGCCGTCGCGAGCTCCTCCTTGATCTTCTCGATGGCCTCGACGCCGGCCTCGATGGACTCCTCGACGGCCTTCAACATCGGCAGCGCGCACGACACCACGTCGGCGCCGAGCGCGAGCGCCTTGGCCGCTTCGATCCCGTTCCGCAGCCCGCCCGAGGCGACGAGCGCCATGCCCGGCGGCAGGGCGCGCCGGCAGGCGACGATGCTCTCCGCGGTCGGGATCCCCCAACGTGCGAACAGCTCGCCGGTGCTCCGTCCGATGGCGCCGGCGTCGGCGCGGCGGCTCTCGATCTTCGACCACGACGTGCCGCCCGCGCCGGCCGTCTCGACGCCGGCGATGGGGAGCGTCGCCAGCTTGCGCGCGGTGGTCTCGGAGATCCCGGACCCGACCTCCTTCACGAGCACCGGGACGCGGATCTGCGGCACCACCGACGCGATCTTCGCGAGGAGGCCCGAGAAGTCCGTGTCGCCCTCGGGCTGGATGGCCTCCTGGAGAGGATTCAGGTGGAGGTTCATCGCGTCGCAGGCGGTCATCGTGGCGATCGCGTCGATGTCGGAGGCGCCCACGCCGTAATTCAGCTGAACGGCGCCGATGTTGCCGATGAGCAGCGGCAGCTCGGGAGCGACCTCCTTCATGGCATACGACGCGCGCGCCGAGGGGTCCTCGAGGAGGCGGCGCTGCGAGCCGAGCGCGAGCCCCACCCCGCAGCGCGTCGCCGCGATGGCGAGGCGCCGGTTGATCTCGGCGGCGCGCGCGGTGCCGCCCGTCATGGCTCCGATCACGAACGGCGCGGCGAGGCGCTTCCCGAGGAAGGTCGTCTCGAGCGACACGTCACGCCTCGCGATCTCGGGGAGCGCATCGTGATCGAAGCGATAGGAACCGAAGCCGTTCCCGTCACCGGAGCGATATTCGACCTCGTCCTCGAGGCAGATCCGGATGTGCGCGTCCTTGCGCCCGGCTGTGGGAAGGTCACTCATGGCGCTCCGCGAAGGACCTCCTGGCACAACCCGGGCGCGGTTGCCAGCGACCTTTGCCGCTCGAGGAGGTCCGGCAGCGCCGGGCCCTCGGGTCGGTTAGGCTCGGGCCGTGCGCACCGTCCAGGCCGTCCGTTACGTCCTGCCCTTCAAGCAGGGCGGCTCCGTTCCGGCGCTCGTCGAGGCGGACGACCTCGGGATGTACGTCGTGAAGCTGCGCGGGGCGGCGCAGGGCGCGAAGGCGCTCGTCGCGGAGCTGCTCGGCGGCGAGATCGGCCGCGCCCTCGGGCTGCCGGTCCCGGAGATCGTGCTGGTCGAGCTCGATGCCCGGCTCTCCGACAGCGAGCCCGACCCCGAGATCGCGGTGCCGCTCGAGCGCAGCGCCGGCCTCAATCTCGGGCTCGACTACCTGCCCGGGAGCATCACGTTCGACCCGGCGGCGCGCGGCAAGAAGGTGGATCCGCGGGCCGCCTCGCTCACCGTGCTCTTCGACGCGTTCATCACCAACGTGGACCGCACGCCGCGCAACGCGAACCTCCTTCGCTGGCACGAGCGGCTCTGGCTCATCGACCACGGCGCGTCCCTCTTCTTCCACCACGGCTGGTCGCCGGCCGCCCCGCTCGACGGCGCGGACGATCCGTTCGCGCACGTGACGAGCCACGTTCTCCTTCCCTGGGCCTCGGACCTCGAAGGCGCCGCGGCCACGCTGCGACGCGTGCTCGAAACGCCGCTCTTCCAGCGCATCGCCGCCGAGGTGCCGGACGGCTGGCTCTCACCGGAAGATGGCTTCGCGAGCCTCGACGAGCACCGCGCCGCGTACGTGTCCTGGCTGGAGGCGCGGACCCGCGCGCTCCCACTCATCCTCGAGGAGGCCACGCGTGCCCGCGCTCGTCACGTTTGACTACGCGATCGTCCGCGTGGTCCCGCGCGTCGAGCGCGAGGAGTTCGTGAACGTCGGCGTGCTCCTCTTCTGCCCGGAGCACGCGACGCTCGCTGCCCGCATCGAGCTCGACGAAGCGCGGGTGCGCGCGCTCTTCGCGGACGTCGACCTCGAGCTGGTCGGCGAGCATCTCGAAGCCTTCGATCGGATCTGCCGAGGCGGCCCCGAGGGCGGGCCGATCGGCGAGCTTCCGCAGCGGGAACGGTGGCACTGGCTCGTCAACACGCGGAGCGACATGCTCCAGACCTCCGCCCCGCACGTCGGGCTGTGCGAGGCTCCTGCGCCCGCCATCGAGCGCCTGCTCGACGTCCACGTGCGGACCGCCCGGCGACCCGCCTGAGAAGACCGTCGACCCGCTCAGCGGCGAGGAGCGCGCGGGCTGTGCGGCCCGTCAGTGAGGCTCTGGCGCTCGCGCGGCTGCGGGTCGCGCGGATCGCCGAGCAGCGGCGCCAGACGCGCGAGGAGCTCGATCTCCCCGGCGTTGATGGCGATCCCCTTCTCGACGAGGCGCTGGCGCGTCGTCTCGGAGGTCGACGGGTCGGGCGGCGGCGGAGGCGCTTCACGCCTCGAGGCGACGAGCTCCCCGAGCACCAGGACGAGCGCATCGTTGTCGAACGGCTTCGTCACGTGGACGACGAACCCCGCGTCGGCCGACCGAGCGCGGTCCCGCTCGGAGGCATGGCCGGTCACGGCGAGCGCCGGGGTTGCCGCATAGGCGCCGATCGCGCGAAGGGCGGCGAGCAGCTCGTAGCCGTCCATGTCCGGCAGGGTGATGTCCAGCAGGACGAGGTCAGCCGCGAAGGAGGTGGCGAGGTCGAGAACCTCGGCCGCGGTATTTCCCGTCCGCACGTCGGCCCCAGCGCTCTCGAGGACCATCGCGAGGAGGTCCGCGCTGTCGACGTGGTCGTCGGCGACCACGATCGCGGCGCCTTGCAGCGTGCTCTTCCGGGCCATGGCCGGTCTCCAGTAGCCGTTGTCGAGCCTCGTCGCCAGCTCTTCCTCACCACCTAACCCTTGACGGCCCGGGAGCGCGGCGTAGATCGTCTGACCACATGGCCCTCTCCGATCAGCAGCGGCAGCATTTCGACGACCTCGTGAAGAAGCACAAGGTGGTGCTGTTCATGAAGGGGAACAAGCACTTCCCCCAGTGCGGGTTCTCCGCCCAGGTCATCGGCATCCTGAAGGAGACCGGGGTGCCCTTCGAGACCGTGAACGTCCTTTCCGACCCGACGGTGCGCGACGGCATCAAGGAATATTCGAGCTGGCCGACCATCCCCCAGCTCTACGTGGACGGCGAGTTCCTCGGCGGCTGCGACATCGTGAAGGAGATGTTCGCCGCCGGCGATCTCCAGAAGAAGCTCGGCGTCGTGGAGAAGCCGGTCGCCCCGCCGAAGATCACGCTGGACGACGGAGCGGCGAAGGCCGTGAAGGATGCGGACGAGGGCAACGGCGAGCACCTCCGCCTCGAGATCAGCGACAGCTTCCAGTACGAGCTCTACTTCGGTCCAAAGCAGGCCGGCGACATCGAGGTCGTCTCGAACGGCGTCACCGTCCTCTTCGACAAGGCGAGCGCCAAGCGCGCCGACGGCCTGAAGGTGCAGTGGGTCCCCACCGGGGACGGCGGCGCGTTCAAGATCGAGAACCCGAACGAGCCCGCGCGCGTGAAGGTCCTGAGCGCCCCCGAGCTCAAGGCGTGGATGGACGAGGGCAAGACGTTCGAGCTCTTCGACGTGCGCACCGAGGAAGAGCGCGCGACCGCCAAGATCCCGGGCTCCCGGATCCTGGACGATGCGGGCGAGAAGGCGCTCCTCGGCCTCGCCAAGGACACCCCCATCGTCTTCGGCTGCCACCACGGCATGCGGAGCCGCACCGCCGCCGAGAAGTTCCTGCGCCAGGGGTTCACGAACCTCTACAACCTCGAGGGCGGCATCGACGCGTGGTCCCAGAAGGTCGATCCGAGCGTCGCCCGGTACTAAGCTAGGCTGCGCGCATGGCAATCGAAGACACGATGAAGGCGGCGATCCTGGAGAAGATCCCGGGCGCCGCGGTGGACGTCGGCGCGGGCTCGGGCGGCGGTCACTTCACGGTGCAGGTCGTCTCGCCGGTGTTCGAGGGCAAGAGCCTGCTCGAGAGCCAGCGCCTCGTGCTCGGCGCGATCGCCCACCTGATGAAGGGGGACGGCGCACCCGTCCACGCGATCGACAGCCTGAAGACCCGCACGTCCTGAAGACCCTCAGGTCCTGAGTCACAGCGTGTTGCCGCTGCCGCCGCGCGGGCCCCTGGTCCCCGACGGCGGCTGCATCACGGGCTTCCCCATGCGGACCGGGTGCTTCGGCGGCGGCGTCAAGCGGCCGATGGGTATGGCGGTCGCGTCCGTGGGGACCGGCGCTGCTGTCGAGGGGAGCGCCGGCTCGCCCATCACCGGCGGCACCGTGATCGTGGTCACGTCCCGCGCCACGTCGGGCGCCTCGTCGTGGATGGCGCCTAGGGTGGCCTGCTGCCGGTTCGTGTAGAGCAGCGCCGCCGCCGCCATCGCCCCTGCGCCCGCCACCGCCATCGCGAGGCTCTTGCGCTGCTTCTTCTTCACGCCGACCGCGCAGTCCTGGGTCATCACCGTGCCGTCCGCGCGCTGGTAGAACCGCACGCAGAGGTCGTTCCCGAGTCGCTCCGCGAGCAGCTGCTCCGCCTCGTGCGCGAGCATCGCGGACAGGTTGAACACGTTCTTCTGGCAGCCGCCGCAGAAGCGCACGCGCTCGTCGCCGACCATGTCCTGCCACGTCATCGTGCACGGGCTCGCGATCTTGACCTGATCGAGCATCGGCAGCGGGCGCCGCGCCGGGCGGTGCGCGGCGAGGCTGGCATCGACGGCCGCGAGCTCGTGGGCGAGCTGCATCTCGCGCGCCCGCGTCGCCTCGAGGCCCTGCGTCATGGCGGAGATCCGGGAGAGCTCCGCGGTGAGCTGGGCGCGCCGCGCCGCGAGGGCCTCCTGCTCCGGGACGGGCCGGCTCACTTCGCCACCTTCGCCGGCTTGTGCTTCTGCGGAACCGGCGGAGGAGGGAGGACCGGGGCCACGGTGCCCATCGTCATCGGGACGACCTCCTGCAGGGGCGGCGTGATGACGGGCGGATCGATAGGCGGCTCGTAGGCGACCGCTCCGGTCATGGGCTGCAGCGTTCCCTGGGCCCGCGTCCCGAACATCGCGGCGGCCGAGGCCGCCACCAGGGCGCCCGCGCCGGCGACCGCGAAGGCGAGCCTCTTGCGCTGCTTCGACTTCACGCCGACCGGGCAGTCCTGCGTAAGCACCGTACCGTCGGCCCGCTGGTAGAACCGGACGCAGAGGTCGCCGCCGGCGTGGGACTGGAGCAGCGCCTCGGCCTCGTCGCGCGCCATGGCCGAAAGGTTGAAGACGTTCTTCTCGCACGAGAGGCAGAAGCGCACGCGCTCGTTGCCCATCATCTCGTTCCAGTCGGCCTTGCACGGCGAGGCGACCTTCACCTCCTCGAGCAGCGGGAGCCCGCGCCGGGAGGACGCCCCCGCGTGGAGGCGCTGGTCGACGTCCGCGAGCTCACGCGCCAGCTCCGCCTGCCGGGCGCGGAGCTGATCGAGGCCGAACGTCTCGCCGCGAAGCCGGGCGAGCTCGCCTTCGAGGGAGGTCTTGCGTTCGCGAAGGGCGTCGGTCTCGCTGCGGTAGGGCGTCGGCACGGGCGGCTACAACGGACCGCTCGCGCCTTCGATCTACGCGGGGCGAAAGTTCCGATCAGCTGCCGTCCGGCGGGTACAAGGCCTCGATCTCACGCTTGTATTTCGCGTTCACGGCCTTGCGCTTCAACTTCATCGTGGGGGTCAGCTCGCCGCCGTCGATCGTGAACTCGCAGGGGAGGATGGCGAAGCGCTTGATGGTCTGTACGCGCGCGAGCTTGTCGTTCACCGAGGCGATCTGCCTGTCGACGTGGCCGCGGAAGATCTCGCAGGTCGCGGCGTCCTCCGCGGTGCGGGCCGGGCTGCCGGCCACCGCCGCCTCGGCCGCGACGCGCTCCGGATCGAGCGTCAGCAGCGCGGCCACGTACTTCCTCCGGTCGCCGACCACCACCGCGTGCTGGATGATCGGGATGCTCTTCAGGTGGCCCTCGAGCAGCTGCGGCGCGATGTTCTCGCCGCCGGCGGTGATGAGCAGGTCCTTCTTCCGGTCGGTGATGCGGAGGAAGCCGTCGACATCGATCGCGCCGATATCCCCCGAGTGGAGCCAGCCCTCGTCGTCGAGGGCCTCCTTCGTGGCCTCGGCGTCCTTCAAGTACCCCTTGAAGACGTGCTTGCCGCGCATCAGGACCTCTCCGTCGCTCGCGATGACGAGCTCGGTCCCGGGAAGCCTCCGGCCGCAGGTCCCGGTGCGATAGCGCTCCGGGAGCGACACCGTCGCCGGTCCCGTGCACTCGCTCATCCCGTAGACCTCGAGCAGCGGGATGCCGAGGGCGAGAAAGAAGTCGAGCGTGTCACGCGAGATGGGCGCGGCGGCGGTCACGCACACGCGGCAGCGATCGAGGCCGAGCCGCTTGCGCACGGCGTCGAACACGAGGCGCTTCGCGACCGGATAGAGCAGCGGCTTCTTCGCCCCCCGCTGCTCGGCGAGGCCGCCGGCCAGGCCGACGCGTCGCGCCCACGCCACCAGCTTCTTCCGGAGCGGCGGGCCGCTCGCGCCGGCCGCCTGCATGCGGGCCTGGATCTTCTCCCAGACGCGAGGGACGCCCATGAACAGCGTCGGACGGACCTCGGGGAGCGCTTCGCCGAGCTTCTCGACGCTCTCCACGAAGTACACGAGCGACCCGACCTTCATGGGACCGTGGATGGTGAGGATCTGCTCGGCGACGTGGCTGAGCGGGAGGTAGCTCAGCGTCACGTCGTCGGGGGTGAAGTCGAGGGTGTCGAGGGCGGTCCCCGCGGTCCACACGCAGTTGGTGTGGGTGATCATCACCGCCTTCGGCTCGCCGGTGGTGCCGGACGTGTAGATCAGCGTGCAGACGTCGTCCGGCCTCTGCTCGGCCATCCGCGCCTCGAGGGCCGCGTCGGGAAGCTCGTCGCCGAGGGCGAGGAGCTCGCGCCACGAGAGCACCCGCAGCGCCGTGTCGCCGCCCGACGTGGCGGGTAGCCCGAGCATCTGCACGACGACCTCGAGCTTCGGCAGCCGCTCCTTCTCGGCGACGAGCTTCGCCACCTGCTCGGGCGTGTCGGCGAACGCCACGCGCGCCTCGCAGTGCGCCGTGACGTACGCGACCTGCGCCGGGCTGCTCGTCGTGTAGATCCCGGCGGGCATCGCCCCGGCATGGATCGCCCCGAGGTCGGCAATCAGCCACTCGGGCGAGTTCTGCCCGAGCAGGCTCACGCCTTCGCCCTTCGTGACGCCGAGCTTCATCAGCGCCTTGGCGACGCGGCGCGCGTCGGTCGCGTACTCCTTCCACGTGGTCGTCTGCCACGCGCCGTTGCGCTTCGCGCGGAAGGCCGGGCGGCTCCCGTACTTCGCCGCCGTCTCTGCCAGGACCTCGAAGACGAGCGTCGCCATGATGCGGGATGTTAGTGCTCGCCCGAAGCCGGCGTCGAGCCGCGGCCCGAGCTCGGCCGCCAGTCCCACGCTCCGCCGCGCTGCGCCAAGCGCGGCTTTGTGGCCCGTCGGCCCGCGGTCGGTCATCCTTTGATGTGGAGGATGAAGTCCTGTCTCTCCACTTCCCGAAGATCGCCGCAAATACCCTGACGATCGTGACCGCCCTCCTGGGGCTCGCGATGCGTTCTCCTGCCGCCGAGCACGGCGCGCCCGCTGCGCCCGCGCCCGCGCCCGCGCCCGCCCTCGCCCCGTCCGCGCCGGCCGCCGTCCGCGAGCTGAGCGCCGCGCCGGGCACGCGCTCCCCCTGCGCGAGCGGGATGGTGCTCGTCGACGGCGACTACTGCCCCGAGCCCGAGCAGGTCTGCCTGAAGTGGCTCGACCCGCCGCCCTACGACAACCTGCGGTGCGGCGAGTTCAAGAAGCCTGCATCCTGCAAGGTCCCGCGCGTTCATCGACGGTACTGCGTGGATCGCGACGAGTATGCCGAGCCCGCGGCGAGCGTCGCCGAGGCCCTCCCGCTCGTGAACAAGACCTGGACCGAGGCGAAGGGCCTGTGCGAGCAGCGCGGCGCGCGATTGTGCAAGGAGAGCGAATGGGAGTTCGCCTGCGAGGGGGAGGCGATGCTCCCCTACCCGTACGGGTTCTCGCGCGAGGCGGGCATGTGCAACATCGACCGCACCGATCTCGGCGGCGCCGGCGACAAGCTCACCGATCACCGCGCGTCGGCGGGATCGTTCCCCGGCTGCACGAGCCCGTTCGGCGCGCACCACATGACCGGCAACGTCGACGAGTGGGCGGAACGCGAGGGCGCGACGGCTCCGCACCGCTCGGCGCTCCGTGGTGGATGGTGGCTTCCCGGCCGCAATCGGTGCCGCGCCGCCACCCTGCACCACGACGAGAATTACGGCGCCAAGCAGGTCGGCTTCCGCTGCTGCGCCGACGCCGGCTGACCGTCGGTCACCCGAAGTCGTTCGCGGGCCGCGGCGCTGCCGGGGCCAGACCCGTCGCGAGCGCCTCGATGCGGCTCGCCTCGTCGTGACGACCGAGCTCCCGCGCGGTGCGCGCGTAGCGGTTCATCTCCTCGGTGCCGACGACGGCCGCGTTCTGCTGCAGCGTCGGGAGCAGCTCCGCCCACTCGCCCTCGATGAGGAGCGCGTAGCAGTAGATGCGCAGCGCGACGGCGCGCAGATCCTCCGACGCCTGCGGCACGATCACGGGCCGGAGCAACGCGATGGCGGCGCGGCCGTCCTGCTTGTCGAGCGCGCGGTAGGCCGCCTCGATCGCCGCGGCGAGCGGCACGTCGGCGCGGCGCGTGTCGACCTGCCGGTATGCCTGGAAGTTCGACCACGTGAAGAAGGCGGCGAGCGCGCCGAGCCACCACTGACCCGCCATGAACGCATACGCGAGGAAGAGGCCGCCGACGACGATCGACACGATGCGCGCCGGCTTCTCGCCCTTGCCCTTCGTGACGATGTGCAGGCCGCTCCGGAGCACGTTGCCGCCGTCGAGCGGCAGCATCGGCGCCAGGTTGTAGACGCCCCAGTAGAAGTTCACCTGGAAGGCGAGCGACAGGGCCAGCGCCATGCGGGCGCTTGCCGGGTGGAACCCGAGCCGGCCGACCGCGATCAGGATGCCGGCGATCGCGAACCCGGCGAACGGGCCGGCGGCGCTGATCGCCATCGACCGCCAGTGCCCGACGTCGCGGTCGTTCTGCCACGACGTCGTGCCGCCCATGCCGTGGAGCTCGATGCGCGGCACGAGCCCGAACGCGCGGCCCACCATCGCGTGGCCCAGCTCGTGGACGATCACCGAGACGAAGACGACGACTCCCCAGATGGCGATGAGGTCGGGACGGCGGAGCTGCGCGCCCAGCACGAGCACGAGGAAGAGAAACGCTCCCCGCACGCGCACCGGGATCGAGCCGAGACGGAACTGCACGACGCGAGCTTAGCGCGCTCGCCGGTCAGAGGACGATCTTGCGGATCTTCGCGACGATCTCGGCGATCGGCGTCGTCTTCGGGAAGTAGTGGCACGCGCCGAGCACGAGGGCCTGCGTCACGTCCTGCGGGGTGTTACGCGACGACACGAACATGATCGGGATGCGCTTGGTGAGCGGGTTGCCCTTCATGATCCTGGCGAGCGTGAAGCCGTCGAGCCGCGGCATGACGACCTCGCACACGATCATCGCCGGCGAGACGCCCTGCGAGGCGAGGGTCGCTGCCTCCATGCCGTCGCTTGCCTCGACGACGTCGTAGAACGGCTCGATCCCGGCCCGGAGGCGCTCGCGCATCGCCGGGTCCTCGTCGACCACGATGACCGTCTTGCGCGCGGCCGCCGGGAACGCCGAGCCCGGAACGCTCGACTGGCGCTGCAGACCGGCGCCCGTCATCGCCCGCGCCTCGGCGAGCGCGTCCTTGAGGTTCGAGGGGGGTCGCACCGAGCCGACGGCGGGGGGCGGCGGCGGACGGGTCGAGGGAGCCTTGGGCTTGAAGGTCATGTCAGATCACGGTCCGGGCGGGGCCAGCGATCTGGTTATAGCACCCGGCCGGCAAGGCTCTTACGTGCGAGCCGGCCCGCCAGATCCCCGAAGATCCGGCGCGCGACGCGCGGCGACAAGGCGTTGATCAGCATGACGATCTTCATGACGGCGCCGGGCACGACCATGGCGCGCCCCCGCTCGAAGCCCGCCAGCGCCACGCGCGCGCAGTGCTCGGCCGTGATCTCGACGAACGCGGGGACCGCCTTGCCCGTGGGATTGCCCATGACCTGCTCGAACTCGGTGCGCACCGGGCCGGGACAGATCTGCGTGGCGACGACGCCCGTGCCCGCGAGGTCGTGCCGCAAGGACTCGGTGAACCCGGTCACGTAGTGCTTCGTCGCGGCGTACGTCGCGAACATCGGCATCGTCGCGAGCCCGAAGCCGGAGCTGACGTTGAGGATCCCGCCGCGGCGGCGCGCCACCATGCCGGGCAGGAAGGCAAGCGTCAGGAGGGTGAGGCTCGTCACGTTGAGATCGATCATCGCGGCGGCCTTCGCCGGGTCCGCCGCGTCGGCGAGGCCCATCATGCCGACGCCTGCGTTGTTGACGAGCACGTCGACCGCGAGGCCCCGCGCCTCTACCTCGGCGACGAGGGACTCGACGTCCGCGCGCACGCCGAGGTCACAGCCGAGCACCACCGCGCGGAGGCCCGGCGTCCGCGCGACGAGCTCGGCCCGCAGCGTCTCGAGCCGCTCGGTGCGGCGCGCGACGAGCACGAGCGTCGCGACGCGTGGCCCGAGGAGGCGCGCCATCGCCAGGCCGATGCCGGAAGAGGCGCCGGTGAGAAGGACCGTCTGACCGTCGAGCACGCCGCGCATTCAGGATCCCTTCCTCGTCATGGTTGCCGCCTGCGCTTCGGACGCGCCTTCGGAGCGGGCGCCTTCACGAACGCCGCGATCGCATCGGCAGCGGCGCCGAGCGCCTCGTCCTGGGCCTCGGCACCGGCGCTCTTCGGCAGCGCCAGCGAGTGGTCGCCGCCGTCCACGAGGTGCAGCGAAGCGCGCGGGAGCCGGCGAACGAGCTTCGTGAGCTCCGGCCCGTCGCCGAACGGGTCGCGCGATCCCTGCACGAAGAGCAGCGGGAACGGGATCTGCGCCAGGTGCTCGTCGCGGCGCGCCAGCGGCTTGCCCGGCGGATGCAGCGGATAGCCGAGGAACACGAGCCCGCCGAGCGACAGGCCCTCGCCGGCCGGGGTCGCTGCGAGGTTGGAGGCGATGCGCCCGCCCATCGATTTGCCGCCGATGAAGAGCCGCTCCGATCGTAGACCGACGCGGGCGCGAACGCTCGCGACCGCCGCGTGCCACGTCGCCTCGAGCACGTCGCTGCGGTCGGGGAGCTTCTTGCCACGCGCCATGTAGAGAAAATCGAACGTGATGACGTCCATGCCGCGCGCCGCGAGACGAGCCGCCATTCCCACCATGAACGGGTGCGCCTGCCCGGTGCCGGCGCCGTGCGCGAGCACGAGGGTGACGCCGAGCGGATCCTTCGCGCGATGGATCGTCGCGGTGGTGCGCCCGTGTGCGGCGACGTCGAATTCGAAGCGCTTCACCAAGCGCCTCGAGCCTAGAGGCAGTCACGTCAGAGCGCGAGCGCCCACTTCGCCCAGACCGGGCTCGCCTGCTCGGGGCTCATGCCGACCACGTCCGTGAACGCCTGCCGGCCAGTGGGGTCGGCGGCGGCGGTGTCGCGCCAGCGCTGGTAGAAGGGCCACAGCTTCCCGCGCGCGTCGAGCCACTGGCAGATGTACCGGGCCATCGCGTAGTGCAAGTCCTCGTCCTCGGAGCGGAACGTCTCGTCGGCCAGCGTGAAGACCGTCGCGAGCTGCGCGCGATCGCGTTCGGCGTGGCTCAGGAGGGCGCGGGCGAGGCGCGGATGCCGCCAGTTCTTGACGCCGTGGATCTCGCCGGGCCGCGGGATGACCGGCGCCTCGAACACCGACGCGATCCCCTCGTTCAGCCACGTGGGCGCCTCCGGGAAGTCGGCCTCCACGAGTGGATGCACGATCTCGTGGGTCAGCGTGCCCGCGCCGAGCCCGATGTTCATCACCATGTAACGCCGTCCCGGCTCGTAGAAGCCGTAGTGCGCGAGGCAGGGCGCGCCGTACGTCGCCTTGCAGAACCGCTCGTACGAGCTGCCCTCCGGGAACAAGTAGACCGTGATCGCCTCGCCCGGCTTCTTCCCGAACCGGCCGTTGAGGTACGCGCTCATCGAGCTGCGCATGAGCGCGACGCTCGACTCGAACGACGAGCTGGGGAAGCCGGGCGGGCCCACCACCACGAAGATGTCCGACACCACCGTGGCGAGCGCGCGCGGCCCGAGCTCGGTCCGCGCGGCGCCGATCCGTCGCTCGCGCTCGGCGGCGAGATCGTACGGCGGGGGCGCCGGCTCGGGCGCGCTCGGCGGGGGAGCCTCGACCACCGCCGCCGCGGGCGCCTTTGCCGACCCGGCGGCGGGCAGCGGCGGAGCGCTCGTCCTCGTCGCGGGCTCCGCGCGCTGGCAGCCTCCGAGCGGCGCGGCGAGCAGAGACGCGAGCACGACCACGGAGCGACAGGACAGGCGCATGCGTCCGTTCATCGCGCGTGAGACCCCGAGTGTGACCGCGTCCTTGGTCGGCTCAGGCGGCGAGCGACCCGAGGCGGTCGGGGAGACCGAACTCGTAGGTCGCGCCCCGCAGGCCGATCTCGACCACCCGGTCCCAGTAGCGCGAGCCGGCCGCGATCGCGCCGCGCTCCGCGAACGGCACGGCGCGTCGCAGGCTCTCCACGCCCGACACGAGCCGGCGCACCATCGGCATCGCGAAGCGGGCCCGGTTACGCGGGACGTCGAGCTGGTCGGCCAGGGTGTCGCCCACGAGCTCACGGCAGAGCGTCGTCCCGAAGAGCCACTGGCGGGATGCATCGCGCTTCTGCTTGTCCGTGTGCACGTCCGTGAACGCCGCGTCGAAGAGCGCCTTCGTGAGGTCACGCGAGTCCTGATCGGGCGGGCCCATGGTGCTGTTGACCAGCTCGCCGAGGCGCTGCGCGTCCTGCTCGTTCGTCGGGAGGAGCTCGTCATCGACGCCGATCACCTTGCCGACCCATCGCCAGAGGTGCAGGTACGCCTCCGCCTCGTCCGGCGTCACGCGCACCCCGAGCTTGCGCAGCCCGTCGAGCATGACGAGCGAGAAGAGCAACGTGGTGCCGGCCATGTCGTGCTGGTTGATGGGCGCGCCCCACTGCGCGTCATCCCACCGGCCGCTCCGCTGGATCATGCGGCGGACCTGCGCGTGGATGAGGCGGACCTTCAGCGTGATCTGCCAGCCGTCGTTGAACGGACGCATGCCGCGCGGGCGGGACACCGCCTGCACGAAGCGCGCGGTCTCGTTGAGGCGCCGCGCCGCCTGCTCCTTCAGCCGACCGGACATCACGAGCGGCTTGTTGCCTCCCGGCGTCGCGTAGCCGAGGACGATCGAGCGCGAGCCGAGCACCGCGCCGCCGAGCACGCCCTGCTTCATGAACATCTCGCCGCCCATGTCGCACGTCGACCAGTCGACCCACACCGGGACCGAGGCCGCCTGCTCGACGAAGTCGCGTACCGCGCGGGGCGCCGTGGGGATCGCGCGCTCGCCGCTGCGGAGGCCGAGCTCGAGGTGCCGCCAGCCCTCGCCCTTCGGAAGCTCGTCGAACGACGCGATCACCGCATCGGCGGCGGGATCCAGCCGGCTCAGGAACGCGCCGAGGCGATCGACGCGATCGCCCCATCGCAAGCGGGCTGCCGGGAGGTTCACGAAGCGCGCGGGGAAGGCCGTCACGCCCTCGAGTCTGTCACGAAGGCGCGCGCTCGTCGAACGCGTCGGCGCGCCTTCAGAACGCGAGCGCGAGGATGGGACCGACGCCGAAGCCCTTGAAGTCGCTGCCGGTGATGACCTGGTAATTGGCCTCGACGCCGAGCCCGAACCGCATCGTGAAATGCACCATGAAACCGCCGCCCACCATCAAGGCGAGGCCGGTGTGATCGTCGCGCGCGTTGTCGCTCGCGGACACGAGCCCGGCGCCCACGCCACCCTCGACGAAGGGCGCGAACCGGTCGATCGGGAGCACGAGCTTGAGCACCGGCATCGCGAGGTACGTGTTCGGGTCACTGAAGTATCCGCTCACGCGTGCGCCGGGCACCACGATCACGGAGCCCGTATCGAACCCGTACCCGAGCCGGACCGCCAGCGCGAACCCCGCCTCGCCGTCACGGAAGAACACGCCGGGCGAGATCCCCCACTGGAATCCGGTGTTCCAGGCGACGACGATGCGTCGTCCTTCCGACATCTCGGGCTCGGGTTCGGGGAGGGGCTCGACCTGCGACGCCGGCGCGGCGGCCGGGTCCGCGAGGGGAGGAGCCGCCTCGACTTCTTGTGCCTGCGCCTGCGCCGGCAGCGCGAGCGCCGCCACGATCACGGGAAGAACAGCGCGCACGAGATGCTTCATCGCGGCGGCATCCTAGCCGAAGGTCAGCCGGGAAGGAGCCCGTGGCGCACGCGCTTGTTCCGGTACATGGCCTCGTCGGCGCGAGTGACGAGCCGCTCGGCGTCCTCGCCGGCGCCCGCGACGGCGATGCCCGCGGAGAACGACGTTCCGTACTCCTGCGTGAGCACCTCGAAGCGGTCGCGCAGACGGCGGAGCGCCGCGTCGGCCTCCTCGGCGGTCACGTCGATGAGGAGCACCGCGAACTCGTCGCCGCCGATGCGCGCGAGCACGTCACCTTCGCGCAGCGCGCCACGAGCCGACCGCGCGATCGAGCGGAGCACGTAGTCACCGCGCGCATGTCCGTAGCGGTCGTTCACGCCCTTGAAGTGGTCGAGATCGATGTACGCGACGCACACGTTCCGGCGCTTCCGCTGGGTGAGCTCGTGGCGCAGGAGGCTCATGAACTGCGCCCGCTGCGGAAGCCCGGTGACGCCGTCGGCGGTTGCCTCCTCGAACGCGCGCTCGAGCAGCAGCGGCGTGACGATGATCGGGTGGCTGTCGTGGCGCGTCGCCTTCGTCTGCGGGCGCATCGTGAGCGCATCGAGCGCGGCGACGCGCAGGTGGACCACCCGGCCGAGCGCGGCCGCCAGCGCGCGGCGATGCGACAGCACGCGGTGGAAGAACGCGTGCGCCTCGCTCTCCGTCATGTCGTCGACCCCGACGAGGCGGCGGACCACGTCCGTGAACGGCGACGCGCTGCCGGCGGCGATGCGCTCGACCGCCTCCTGGATCTGCGCTTCCGTGTGGACCTGATCGAAGGGGTCGTCGTGGATCAGGTTCCAGGCATCTTCGCTCGCCGCCTCGTGCAGCGCGCTGGGCGGCTGGCTCGGCGGGGGGACGTAGCCGGTCGAGGATGACGGAGGTGGTGAGCTCGGCATTCCGTTCTTTCGAGAGCCCGCATCCATCCCCTCACCCGGCGGCGGCGCCGTACGAAGGCGCGAACGCAGCACGGCGGGACGCGGGAGGCGCGCAGCACGCGCGCCCTCCGCGGTAGCGCGGAGGCCGCTCGAGGGGATGCGCGAGATGTGCGACGCGAAGGGAACGACCTCTGCCTTGCGATTCAATTTGCCTCCGAGGCCCCACGCGTTGTGGTCCCCTTGAGTGCACGCGATGTGCCCGCTTTATTCCCGTGGCACCGGGCATCGATATCCCTGTACGGATATAAAATAGGCAATGATTCCGGGGTGTGTACGTGCGCAGAGCACAGCTCCCTCGTGTGGCGAGCCTGTCCCGGTGCGTGTGGTCCGCCACATCGAGGCGCAGTCGAGACGCGCCCACCCTCGGGTTTGCTCAGGCGGCGTGCAGCTCGACGACCGTGATCTCGGATGGCGCACCGAGTCGCATCGGCGGGCCCCAGTACCCCGTGCCCTTGCTCACGTAGAGCTGCGCCCGTGTGAGCCGGTGGAGGCCGGCGACGAAGGGCTGCTGGAGGCGAACGAGGAGCCCCCAGGGGAAGAGCTGCCCGCCGTGCGTGTGGCCGGAGAGCTGGAGGTCGACGCCGAGCGCGTCCGCATGCTCGATGCCCTTCGGCTGGTGGGCGAGCAGCACGCAGGGTCGCGACGGATCGCGCCCGGCGAGCGCCTTTCCGAGATCCGCGCCGTGTCCGGGGGCGTGCGAGGAGACGTCGTCGATGCCCGCGAGGTCGAAGTCGGCGAGCGCGACGCGTTCGTTCCGCAACACGCGGATGCCCAGCGTTCCGAGGTGGGCGAGCCAGGCGTCGACGCCCGAGTAGTACTCGTGATTGCCGGTGACGAAGAAGACGCCGTCCCTGGCGCGCAGCTTCGCGAGCGGCGCGACGTGCTCGCGGAGCTCGGCGACCGATCCGTCGACGAGGTCGCCGGTGATCGCCACGAGGTCGGGCTGCAGGGCGTTCACGTGCGCGACGATGCGCTCGATGAACTCCTTGCCGATCGTGGGTCCGACGTGGACGTCCGTGATCTGCACGATGCGGTACCCGGAGGCGCCGCGCGCCAGCTTGTCGAGGACGACGCGGACGTTCGCGACGCCCACCGCCGCGAGGCCGCCCGCGAGCGCCGCCCCGCTCGCGCCGAACCCGACCAGCGCGGCGATCCCGCCGAACAGACGCGCCACGGCCTGCCGCCGTTCGGGGAGCGCCGGCGCGCGGTTGCCGCCGAGCGCCGCGACGCGCACGAGGTCGGAGAGGCCGAGCGAGAGCACGAGGAAGAAGAGGACGCCGAGCCACGTGAAGCCGACCCACGCGAGGGGTCCGGCGATCGCGCGCGAGGATCGCTGCGCGAAGAACGACGCCATCATGACGACGTAGAGGAGCACCACGAGCGCGGTGGCACCCCGCCAGCTCGCGCTGGACGGCGCCGCCCACGCCGCGTCGCGAACGAGCCGCGCCCAGACGTAGTAGTGGGCGCTGCCGAGCAGCACGAGGGCGACGACGAGGAAGATGAGCATGCGCGCGGCCATGGAACCCTCGGCCCCTTGGATGTCGCGCGCTACGCCTTCGTGGCGGCGAGCTTCAAGACGAGCGCCAGCTCGACGGGGGTGACGGGAACCACCGAGATCCGCGATCGCTTCACGAGCGCCATCTTCGACAGCACGGGATGCGCCTTCACCTGCGCGAGCGTGACGGGCCTCACGAGCTTTCGCACCGGCTCGACGTCGACCGCGCTCCAGTCGCCGTCGGTCTTCGGATCCTGGTAGGCGGTGCGCTTCACCCGGGCGATGCCGACGATCTCCTTGCCCTCGTTCGAGTGGTAGAAGAGGCAGATGTCGCCCTTCTTCATGCTCCGGAGCGTGTTGCGCGCCTCGTAGTTGCGCACGCCGTCCCACGTCGTCACGCCGTCTTCCACGAGCTGGTCGAACGCGTACACGGAGGGCTCGCTCTTGATGAGGAACGTCGCCTTCGCCATGTCCGTCACGGTACAACGGAAGTGGCATGAAGCGGTACGTCGCGGTCGCAGGGACCATCGGGGCGGGCAAGACGTCGCTCGTCGCCTGGCTGGTGAAGCGTTACGGGCTCGAGCCGTTCTACGAGCCGAACGAGGACAACCCGTACCTCGCCGACTTCTATCGCGACATGAAGACGTGGGCGTACCACTCGCAGGTCTTCTTCCTCTCGCACAAGTTGAAGCTCCATCAGGAGCTGCTCGACTCGAACAAGCCGGCGGTGATCGACCGCACGATCTACGAGGACGCGGAGATCTTCGCCCGGAGCCTGCGTGACCAGAAGTACATCGCGGCGCGTGACTGGGCGGTCTACGAGCGCCTCTACGACGGCATCAAGAAGACGCTCCGTCCGCCCGACGTCCTCGTCGCCCTCACCTGCAGCCTCTCCGCCACCAAGAAGCGCATCGCGAAGCGCGGGCGCGCGATGGAAGCCGACATCCCCGACGCTTACCTGCGGCGCCTGCATCGCCTCTACGACGCGTGGTTCGAGAGCTACGACCTCGGGCCCATCGTGCGGATCGACACCTCGGAGCTCGATTACGTCGAGAACCTCGTCGACCTCATCGAGCTTCAGCAGAAGATCGACAAGGCGCTCGCACGTTGACCATAATGGCCGCGCGATGACCGAGACCCTGGACGACGCGGAGATCGAGCTCCTGGCAAGGCAGCGGGAGCTCGCCGCGGGCTACCGGGAGGCGGCACGCCGCGCGCTCGTGTTCGCGCGGCAGTACCGCGCCGAGGAGGGCTCCGCAGGAGGCGCGCGCGAGCAGGCGGCGGTCGCGCAGGCCCACGCCTGGCGCAAGGC
>JAQBQL010000276.1 GCA_028287035.1 Labilithrix sp.
CCGCGCCCGAGGCCGCGGTCGACGGCTCGGTGCCGACCGGCCAGTGCGCGCGCGCGTTCGGCCACGATCTCACCGAGGGCTTCGGCCGCATCGACGGCGTCGTGTGGGCGGTGCAGAAGCCGAGTGACACGAAGTGTTTCCTGCCCAACAGCGACCACGTCATCGTGCAGGTGCTCGCGAGCGGGTCGATCTACCGGCTCGTCACCAACGTGCAGAGCGACCGCGGCGACCCGAAGATCCGTTTCGCGAGCATGCCCCACGCGCTGCCCGCGCCTTCGTACGCCGAAGGCTGGCACCTCGGCGCGGGGCTCGACTACGTGACGTCGCTAGGCGCGCACTCGACCGCCGGCTTCACGCCGCTCGGGCTCGACGAGGTGGTCGCGAAGATCGCGAGCGTCGTCCAGGTCGGCGCGAAGGTGTCCGTCTACGGGACGGTCGGCGACCAGCACGACAGCGCGCACCTCATCCATCGGAACCAGACGAACGAGGACGGCGCGATCGTCGTCGATCCCGCGGGGCCGGCGCCGACGTTCCTGCTCTTCCACTTCGACGAGCAGGCCTTCTGAGGCGGGGCCTGGCGCGAAGCCGTCTACGCGCGTCGAGGGCCTTGGACCGCGCGCCGATCCGTGGCAAAACCAGGCTCAAATGAGCTGGATCGACGAGAAGGCGCACCTCGAGCTGGCCCGCATCCGCGAGGCGAAGGACAAGCAGGTCTACCCGTACTTCCGGGAGTTCGAGCGCGGCGGCCTCCACACGTCGGTCGGTGGTCGCGAGATCATCAACTTCAGCTCGAACGACTACCTCGGTCTCACCAACCATCCGAAGGTGAAGGAGGCGGCGAAGAAGGCCGTCGACAAGTACGCGTGCGGCCTCTCGAGCTCGCGCCCGCAGGCGACGACCACCGAGCACGTCGAGCTCGAGACGCGTCTCGCGAAGTGGTTCGGCTACGACAAGTGTCTGCTCTTCACGACCGGCTACCAGGCGATGCTCGGCGCGATCGTGGCGCTCGCCGACAAGGACACGACGCTCATCCTCGACAGCTACAGCCACGCCTGCATCCTCGACGGGACGTTCCTCGCCGCCGGCGTTCCCGGGCGCGCTCCCGAGGTCCGCTTCTTCAATCACAACTCCGCAAAGAGCCTCGAGCGGATCCTGAAGAGCCGCGAGCGCAAGAACGCGATGGTCCTCGTCGAGGGCGTCTACTCGCTCGACGGCGACAAGGCGCACCTCGCGGAGTTCGTCGAGATCTGCAAGCGCTACGACGCGGTGCTCGTCGTCGACGACGCGCACGGCACCGGAACGCTCGGCACGCGCGGCACCGGCATCCTCGAGGAGACCGGCCTGCGCGCCGACGTGCCCGTGCTGGTGTCGACGTTCTCGAAGACGTTCGGCGGCATCGGGGGCATCCTCCTCGGCAGCGAGGAGGTCGTGGACCTCATCAAGCACAACGCGCGGAGCTTCCTCTTCAGTGCGTCGCTCCCCGTCCCCATCGTCGCCGCCGCGTCCACCATCCTCGACATGCTCGAGACCGACGGCCCCGCGATGGTGAAGGAGCTTCACCAGAAGGCCGACTACTTCCGCGGCAAGCTGAAGGAGATCGGCTTCGAGCTCGGCACGAGCAACACGCACATCATGCCGGTGATGTGCCGCGAGGAGCGGAAGACCCTCTTCATGCACGTTGCGCTGTTCGAGTGCGGCGTGATGATGGTGCCGCTCACGTATCCGTCGGTGAAGCACGGCGAGGAGCGCCTCCGCGTGAACGTGACGCGCGGCCACTCCCAGGAGGACATGGACACGGCCCTCGAGCTGCTGAAGACCTACGGCGAGGCCTTCTTCGTGCTCTCGGGCGAGGACATCGGCCCGATGGAGCCGGACGCGCCGGTCGCGCCGCCGGTCGCGACGGCCTGACCCGAGGTCAGCGGCCTTTCAGGACCCGCGATACGACGGTGGTGAGCGCGGTGGCGAGGCCGGAGATCTCGGCCCGCTTCACCTCGCGACGAAGCTTCACGAGCGCGCCTTCTTGCTCCGCGAGCCGGAGGCGCAGCGTTCGTACTTCGTCGGTGAGCTCCACGCGTTCCTCCTGGAGGCGACGCAGAAAGGCGCCTTCGTTGGGGCTACGCTGGGCCTCGCGAAGGGCCGCCACCTCGGCGCGCAAGGTGTCGATCTCCTCGACCTGGATGCGCAGCTGGGCGAGCTCGGCGAGCTCCGTCCTGAGGCCTTCGTTCTCCTGCTCGAGCATCGCCATCCGCTCGAGCGCGGCGCTGGCATCGCGGAAAGCACCGCCCCCGTTACTCACGGCGGCGTGCCTTCACGTTGCCGGCGGAGAGGCCTCGGCGGCCTTCAGCTTCACGAGCGCCTTCGCCACGTCCTCGACCGTCGCGATGTCGGTGAGGACGTCGTTCGGGATCGTGACCGCGAAGCGATCCTCGATGTCGGCCACGAGCTCCATCACGCCGAGGCTGTCGAGCCCGAGGTCGTTCTGGATGTGGTCGTTCGGCCGGATGGTGCGGTCGCCGTCGACGTGCTTCTTCAGGATCTCGGTGGTGACCTGCAGGGTCTCGTCGTACGTCGTCATCGCGCTCGCGAAGCTAGCACCCGACCGGACGCCCGGCTACCCGCGCCGCGAGGAACGGCCCGGCGAGCCCCGCGGCGGTCTCGCGCGGCGACGCCGCATCGTGGAGCGCACGGATCACCGCGACGCCGTGGGCGCCGGCGGCCGCGCACATCGCCGCTTGGTCGACGTCGACGCCGCCGAGCGCCACCACCTCCACCGCGCCCGACGCGAGCGCGCACGCGGCCGTGAGCGCCTGCACGCCCCGCGGCACGCCTTTTCCTGGCGTCGCGAAGATGGGGCTCACCAGCACGGCGTCGGCTCCTCCGCGCAGCGCGCCGGCGACGTCGTCCTCGTCGTGCGCCGCCGTCGTCAGCCACGCCGCAGCCCCGAGCGCGGCTCGCGCATCGTGCAGGCCGGCGGGCTGCGGCACGTGAGCGCCCTCGGCGAGCTCGCCCGCGAGCGCGACGCGTCCGGGCGTGAGCGCGTCGGCGC
>JAQBQL010000277.1 GCA_028287035.1 Labilithrix sp.
CCGGCGCGGTGCTGGCGCTGCTCGGGGCGGCGCTCGCGGTCTCGTCGCCGGCGCGCGGATCGTGCGCCTGCTGCGCGACGTGCGCCGGATCCGGCGTCGTCGCCGTGACCGCGGGGGCCGACGAGCACGCTGCGCCGGCCGAGAGCGTCACCACGGCGAGGATGGAGGAGAAGCGCGCCGCGACGGTCATCACTTCTTCTTGATCTCGAGGAGCTCCACGTCGAAGAGCAACGTCGAGTTCGGCGGGATGACCGGCGGGAAGCCGCGCGCGCCGTAGCCGAGGCTCGGCGGGACGGTGAGCTTGCGCTTGCCGCCGACCTTCATGCCGGCGACGCCCTGGTCCCAGCCCTTGATGACGCGCCCCGCGCCGAGCGGGAAGTCGAACGGCTTGCCGTGCTTCTTCGAGGAGTCGAACTCCTTCCCGTCGGGGGTCGTGCCCACGTAGTGCACGGAGACGGTGTCGCCGGCCTTCGCCTCGGGGCCCTTGCCCACGGTGACGTCCTTGATGCCGAGCTTCTCGTCGGAGGGCGGCGCGGGGTCGGCCCCTTTCGCCGACGCCGCGGCCGACGCCTCGGGAGGCGGGTCGGATGGCTGCGCGCTGTTCGAGGCGGCGGCGCGCGCCTTCGGCTGCTCCGCGGGCTCGACCTGGATCGCCTCCTCCTTGGGAGGCTCGGTCAGCTTCGAGCAGCTGGCAGTGGCGAGCGGAAGAAGGAGCGCGAGTGCGAAACACCGATGCAGGAGGCCAGTCATCGGCCGAGGACCCTAGCTTTTTGCCGCGCAAAGTAAAGGGTTTGTACCCTCCCGAGGTATCGGCGCGCGACTCGTGCGATGATGCCCCGTGGCCCGCGTGCTGCACATCGAGGACGACCCTCGCAACCGGCTCCTCGTCAGGAAGCTCCTCTCGGCCGATGGGCACGAGGTCATCGACGCCGCCGACGGGCTCGAGGGCGTCAGGCTCGCCATCGGGCAGCGGCCCGACATCGTGCTCGTGGACCTCAACATCCCGGGCCTCGACGGCTTCGAGGTGACGCTCCGTCTCCGCACCGAGGCGTCGCTCAACGGCGTTCCTATCATCGCGATCACCGCCGAGGGAGATCGCGAGACGAGCTTCGCCGTGGGGTGTGACGGCTTCCTCCAGAAGCCGATCGACGCGCGCGCCTTCGCCAAGCAGGTGGCCGGGTACATCGGCGGCCAGCGCGAGCGCATGATGTCGACGCCCGACCAGAACGAGGCGCGGCTCCGCCAGCAGAGCGGCCGCATCGTCGCGCACCTCGAGGAGAAGGTGTCCGAGCTCTCGTCGGCGAACGAGCGCCTCCGCGAGATGGAGAAGCTGCGCACCGAGTTCTATCGCAACATCTCGCACGAGCTCGCGACGCCGCTCACGCCGATCGTCGGCTACCTGCGCATGCTCATGGACGAGGAGCTCGGCGAGACGAGCAACCCCCAGCGCAAGGCGCTCCGCGCCATGGACGACTGCGTGCGCCGCCTTCGCTCGCAGCTCGACAACCTCATCGACGTGACCGGTCTCGAGACCGGAAAGATGCGGTTCTTCCACAAGGACTACGATTTTCTCGACACCGTGCGGCGCGCCATCGCCTGGCACGCCGATGCGTTCGCGGAGCGGAAGCTCACGATGCTCGAGGACTTTCCGCGCGGCCCGCTCCCCGGCTATGGCGACAGCGATCGCCTGGGTCGCGCCGTCTCGCAGCTGCTCGACAACGCCGCCAAGTTCACGCCCGAGGGCGGGATCGTCGGCGTCGGCGTGCGTGCCCACGACGGCACCTACGAGCTCGTGGTCGCCGACACCGGGCCGGGGATCCCGAAGGACCGCGCCGACCGCGTCTTCGAGCCCTTCTACCAGATCGACGGATCCCCGACGCGCGCGTTCGGCGGCACGGGCGTCGGCCTCGCGATCGCGCGCAAGGTGGCGCGCGGGCTCGGGGGCGACGTGCGCCTCCTCGAGGGCGGAGCGACCGTCGAGGGGATGTTCCTCGCCGGCGCGGCGTTCGGCCTGTCGGTCGCGAAGCGCGCGCCGACCATCGTCGTCGACACCACGGGCTGACCTCCGTGCCGCGCGTGTATCTCGACTGGAACGCGACGACGCCGCCGCTGCCGGAGGCGCTCGATGCGATGCGCGAGGTCGCCTCGCGGACGTGGGGAAACCCGTCGAGCATCCACGCCGACGGTCGCGCCGCGCGCAGCGTGGTCGAGGATGCGCGCGCCGCCGTCGGCGAGCTGACCGGCCGGGACGCACGCGACGTGCTGTTCACGTCGGGTGGCACCGAGGCGAACAACCTGGCGGTCCGCTCGGCGGTCGCATCGGGGTGCACCGTGCTCGTGACGAGCCGCCTCGAGCATCCTTCCGTAACGCGCGTCGCCGAGGCGCTCGAGCGTGATGGGACGGTGCGGGTCCGCTGGACGCGCGTCGCCGCGGACGGCGTCCTCGATCTCGCGGACGTGGAGGCCGCGCTCGCGGAGACCGGCGACGCCCGCGCCCTCGTCACCGTGCAGGCGCTGAACCACGAGACCGGCGCGCTCCAGCCCGCCGCCGAGGTGATCGCGCTCGCCCACGCGCGGAAGGCGCTCGTCCACGTCGATGCGGTGCAGGCGTGGGGCAGGGTGCCGACGACGTCGCTCGCCGGCGCCGACACGCTGAGCCTCGCCGCGCACAAGCTCCGCGGGCCGAAGGGGATCGGCGCGCTCGTGGTGCGTCCCGGCCTGCCGATCGTGCCCTTCGTGCTCGGCGGCGCGCAGGAGAAGGGGCTGCGGCCCGGGACCGTCGATGCGGCCCTCGCCGCGGGGCTCGGGATCGCGGCGCGTCACGCGCTGGGCGGTCCCGTGCGGTATGCACGCGTCTCCGCGCTGCGCGACCGCCTGGAGCGGACGCTCGTCACGCTCGGCGGGCAGGTCGCGGGCGCCGCCGCCGCGCGCGCGCCTCACGTGACGACGACGGTGTGGCCGGGCTGGCCGGGCGCCGAGCTCGTCGCGGCGCTCGATCTGGAGGGCCTCAGCGTCTCGAGCGGCGCCGCCTGCAGCGCCGGCACCGTCGATCCGAGCCCGGTCATCGAGGCCATGCTCGGCGCCGCGCTCGCCGCCTCGTCGATCCGGTGCTCGCTGGGCGAGCTCACGACGGAACACGACGTCGCGAGCGCCGAGGCGACGTTCGCCCGCGTCCTCGGCCGCGCCTCCCGCTGACGCCTACTTGGCGGCGGCGGCCGGGTCGCTCGGACCCTTGACCGTGATCGGCAGCCAGAGGGCCTTGACCTTGGTGGTCGGTCCGTCGTGGTCGTAGCCGAGCAGACCGAACACCAGGTTCGCCCAGCTGCCGGTGGGCCGCGAACCGTACGAGAGGATCGGCAGGAGGTGGAACTCCCAGTCGAGGCCGCCCGGGACGCGCTTCTGGCGGTAGAGCGTGTTGAGCGCGACCTGCGTGACCGAGTCGTCCGAGGTGTCCGCGAAGCGCCAGTAGAGCGGGAAGCCGATGGTCGTGCGACCCTTCGGGCTCGCGAAGTCCCAGAGGATCGGCGCCAGTACCGTGTGCGACGACTCGTCGTGACGGCCGAAGAACGCGATCGGGAGGATGTCGACGTTCCACCCGTGGGTGTCGTTCTGGAGCAGGATGTTCGGGAAGATCCACTGCGTGCGCGAGACGTTGAAGCTCTCCACCTTCGTGTAGAGCGGCGTCGCGAACGTGCGTCCCGTCGGGCTGCTCGACCCGAAGTAGAACGGGAAGATGCCGAAGCCGCTGTAGCCGAGGTCGATGTCCGTCGCGCGGTAGTAGATGGGGAGGATCGGCCCGGCCATCGTCAGCGACGTCGACTTGTTGCGGGTCGTCGCGTGCGAGAAGAACGGCGTGATCAGCGTGTCGGCCGTCTTCGTCACGCGGCGCAGGTAGCCGGGCACCACGAAGAGCGACTTCTCGGGATCGCGACCCCAGTGGAAGAACGGGAAGAGCGTGTAGTGGAACTCGGGGACGCCGCCCGTCTCCGGCTTGCCGTTGATCGAGAAGAACAGCGGCGCGACGTCGAACACCGAGCGCTTCGGGTTCGAGGCGGCGATGACCGGACCGACGACGGTGAGCGAGCTCTCGTCGTACTCGCGCGTGCGGTGGAAGTAGAGCGCGGGCGGGACGATCGTGTAGGTCCGGCGCGTCCCGTCGTCGCCGCCGGTGTCGCCGTGGAAGTAGAAGGGCGCGACGCCCATGTCGACGTCGCTGCCGGCGCGGTCGCGGAAGTACGGGCCGACCAGCGTGAAGGCGTCCTTCGCGTTCCAGTGGGAGGTCGTCAGCAGCAGCGGCGCGTGGAAGTACCCGCCGTCCTTGCGGTGTCCCTCGAAGACGAGCGGCGCGAGCCAGTTGTCGTGCTCGCCGGGCGCCTCGCGGTGGGCGAGCGGGCCGAGCACGAGCACCTTGTTCTCGCGGTCCCGGACCTTCCACGCGAGCGGGAAGAGGACGTCCGCGTCCCAGTTGGGCGACCGCCGATGGTAGTAGACGAGGGCGGTCAGCGACTCCTTGTCGGTCTGCGGGGTCGTCTCGCCGGTCTTCGGATCGAGGCCGCGCGTGTGCTCGAGATAGAGCGGCGGCACGAGGCGGAGGCGGTAGTCGCCGCGCCGCTCCTCGTAGTAGACGCCGTAGAACGAGCGGTGGACCGAGCCCTCGGCCGACGGGAGGCGGCCGTCGTAGTCGGTGCCGATCCGCTCCGCCGCGCCCTCGGGCATCGCGAGCGGATCCTGCGGGAGGATGGCCGTCGGCTCGTCGACCGGCCGCGAGGACGGGCTCGCCCCTTGCTGCGCGGGCTCCTCGTCCTGTCCGCCCTGGCGCGGTCCACCGGCGCCGCGGTTCCGCACCGGGCCGGACTGGGTCGGCCCCTGCTTGCCGGCGCCCTGGCCCTGCGCGAACGCCTCGGACCCCTGGAGGAGCACGAGCAGCGCGGCGACGACGGCGAGCAGCGCGGCGAGGCGCGACGGGAGCTCGCTCGTCTTCAGCTGCTCCTGCGTGCGCGCATTCAGATCCTTCAGCTCCACGACGCCCTCGTCGATCTCACGGTCACCGAGGAGCACCGCAAAGCGGGCCCCGAGCGAGTTGGCGCGCCGGAGCTGCGCCTTCACGGAGGCCTTGCGCGAGTCGACCTCGCAGCGCACGCCGGCGCGGCGGATGTCGCGGCCGAGGACGAGGGCGGAGTCGACCGCGCGGTCCCCGATCGGCGCGACCACGACGTCGACCACGCTCGCATCGGCGGTCATCTCGCTCGCGATGAGCAGGCGCTCGAGCCCGGCCGCGAAGCCGATCGCGGGGACCTCGGGGCCGCCGAGCTCGGCGACCATGCCGTCGTAACGTCCGCCGCCGACGAGCGTGCTTCCCGCGCCGAGCTTGTCGTACGCGCCCTTGATCTCGAACAGCGTGCGTCCGTAGTAGTCGAGCCCGCGCACGAGCTTCGGGTCGATCGCGTACGGCGTGCCGAGCGCGTCGAGGTGGCGACGAAGGCCGTCCCAGTGCGCGCGGTCCTCGTCGCTCAGGAAGTCGAGGATGGTCGGCGCGCCCTCGACCGCCGCCTGGTCCGCGGGGTTCTTGCTGTCGAGGATGCGCAGCGGGTTCGTGCCGAGACGCCGCTGCGAGTCGGCGCTGAGCGACTCCTTGCGCGGCGTGAGGAACGTCACGAGCGCTTCCTTGTAGGCGGCGCGGGTGCCGGCGCTTCCGATCGAGTTGACGAAGACGTCCGGCGAGGCCACGCCGATCTCCTTCAGGAAGCCGACGAGCGCGTCGATCATCTCGGCGTCGCAGCCGGGCCCCGGGTCGCCGAAGCACTCCGCGCCGACCTGGTAGAACTGGCGGTAGCGGCCCTTCGCCGGGCGCTCACCGCGGAACATCGCGCCGAGGTAGTACCAGCGGGTGACCGGCTCGGCGTTGTGGACCTTGTGCTCGACGTAGGCGCGCGCGGCGCCGGCCGTGCCCTCGGGACGCAGCGTGAGCGGCTCGTCGTGATGCGTGAAGGAGTACATCTCCTTCTCGACGACGTCGGTGGCCTCTCCGATCGCGCGCACGAACAGCGAGGTGGGCTCGACGTGCGGGGTCCGGACCTCGCGATAACCGAACCGCTCCATCGCGCGACGGAACGCAGCCTCGACGCCGTGCCAACGCCCGATCTCGCCGGGAAGCACGTCATTCATGCCCTTCACGGCACGGACGAGGGTGGGGGCGGTCACGGGGGCAGCCTTATCACCTCGCCTGGCATGCGGGGTCAAGCATAGGATTGCCTCCGCCGTGGAGAGCCCTCCCTCCCAACCCCGCGCGCCCTCGCCTCGTCCGCCGCGTGCCCGGGTCTGCGCGCTCGACCTCGGGGCGGTGCGGGTCGGCGTCGCGCTCTCGGACGAGCTCGGCATGATGGCTCACCCGCGGGGCGTGCTCGCGGCCCGTCCGCGACCGAAGCTCCTCGAAGCGCTGAAGGCCCTCGTTGCCGAGGAGGGCGTCCGCCGCATCATCGTGGGCTTCCCGCTCGACATGCGCGGCACGGAGGGTGAGGCGGCCCGACGGGCGCGCGGGATCGCGCAGGAGATCGCGGACACCACCGCGTGCAACGTCGAGCTCTGGGACGAGCGCCTCACCACCGTCCAGGCGAAGCGCGCCCTCACCGCGAGCGAGGTGTTCGGCCAGCGCGCCAAGGAGCGCATCGACGAGGCTGCGGCCGTCGAGATCCTCCAGGCCTGGCTCGATGCGCGCGCCGCGCGGAAGAAGCGGAGCCGTCAGTGAGCGATCGTCCGCCCGAGGGCCGCGAGTCGAGGAGCTCCTCGAGCATCCCGTCGAGCAAGGGCTCACGCGTTCGCCGCGAGAAGCGCCGCCGCCGCGCCGCGCGTGCCGAGGCCAAGGACGTCCCCGCCGCGCGGAGCGGTCGCCCGCTCTTCTGGGCGCTCGTCACGGCCGGCATCGCGCTCGCTGCCCTGCTCGCGTACGTGCTCGTCCTCTACCCGGCGAGCAGCGGTCCGGGCGCGGGCAAGGACGTCGAGCTCACCATCGAGCCCGGGGAGAGCGCCGCTGCGGTCGTCGACAAGCTCGATCGCGCCGGGCTGCTCGTGTCGCGGAGCCGCTTCGCGCTCTACGTGCGCGTGACGAGCCCCACGTTCGCGCCCGGTCCCCACCTGCTCACCGACGACGTGAGCCCGCAGGAGCTGATCCGCCGGCTCGAGCGTCTCGGCAGCGCCGCGCACGCGAAGGTCACGATCCCCGAGGGCTACAACCGCTTCGACATCGCGAAGCGCATGCAGAGCCTGCACGTCACGTCGCAGGCCGCCTTCCTCGAGGCCACCGCCGATCCGACGCTCCTCCGCGAGCTCCGGATCGACGGGGACAGCGCCGAGGGCTTCCTCTTCCCGGCGACCTACGAGCTGGCGAAGGACTCCGATCCGCACGACGTGGTGCGCCGGCTGGTCTCGGAGCTCGACAAGCGGTGGACGCAGCTCGAACAGAACCACCACCTGGGCATCGCGAGCCTCGAGGGCGCCTTCGGCTGGACGCGCCGCGAGATGATCACGCTCGCCTCGATGGTGGAGAAGGAGGCGGCGGTCGACGACGAGCGCCCGATCATCGCGAGCGTCTTCCTGAACCGGCTCCGCGACGCCACGTTCAAGCGCAAGGTCCTCCAGTGCGACCCGACCGCGGGCTACGGCTGCCTCGTCCTCCGCGACCGCGTGCCGGGCTGCGCGGGGTACGCCGGGAAGATAACGCACGCCGTCAATTCCGACCCGCAGAACACCTACAGCACGTACGTCCACGAGGGGCTGCCGCCCGGGCCGATCGCGAATCCCGGCGTCAAATCGCTCCAGGCGGTCCTCGCGCCGGCCACCACGAAGTACCTCTACTTCGTGACGCGTGGCGAAGCGCGACGGCATGCGTTCAGCGAGACCCTCGAGGAGCACTCCGCCGCCGTGAAGGACCTGAAGGAGCGAACCGCGACTCCTCGTTGAACGAAGCCAGCCGCGCGCTAGGCTCGAGCGTATGAACAGCCGTCGCCGGTTTCTTTCGTCTGCGCTCTTGGTCGTGGTCGCTTCCTCCTTCGCGGTCCTCGGCGCTCCGCGCGCCGCCCATGCGGACGGCATGATCTTCACGGGCGACGGCGTCCGCACGAAGTCCATCGGTCCCTTCAGCGCGAAGGTCTATTCGATCCGTCACGACATGAAGGAGCGCCCCGCGGCGAAGTCGAAGCAGGCCGTCATCGAGGCCGACGTCGACAAGGTCTTCACCTGGAAGATGCTGCGTGACGTCGACACCTCGAAGATCAAGACCGCCCTCCGCGAGGCCTTCCAGATGAACGGGTACGGCGACCAGTCGAAGATCGCTCCCTTCGTCGGCGCGTTCAGCCAGGATGAGATCAAGGAGAACTCGCCCGTGAGCATCTCCTACTCCGCGGTCACGAAGTCGGTGACGATCACGGTCGGGGGCGGGGGAAAGGCGACGATCCCCGGCGTCGAGTTCATGAAGGCCGTGTGGAGCATCTGGCTCGGCAAGATCGACCCGCCGTCGCTCGGCGATCAGCTGATCTCGAAGCTCTGACCGGTGCTAAGGAGGGCCTGACAGGAGCCCTCCAGAGATGAGCCTCATCCTCGCCGGCGACATCGGCGGGACCCACGCGCGCTTCGCCTTGCTCGAGCCGACCGGCCGGCGGGTGGTGCACGAGGAGGTCCTCGACAGCAAGACGTTCGACACGTTCGAGGCCGCCGTCCAGCGCTTCCTGGACGGCGCGGCGAAGAGCCCGAAGCTGCAGCGCGGCGACGCCATCCTCGCCGCCAGCTTCGGGATCGCCGGTCCCATCGTGGGTGGCCGCGTGCGGACCACGAACCTTCCCTGGACCATCGAGGAGAAGAAGGTCGGGCGCACCATCGGCGTCAGCAAGGTCACGCTGCTCAACGACCTCGTCGCCTCGGGGCTCGGCGCGCTCGCGGCGCCCAGCCGCAAGATCGAGGTCGTGTATCTCGGGCGCCCCGCGAAGCGCGGCGGCAACATCGCCGTCATCGCGGCGGGGACCGGCCTCGGCGAGGCGGCGTTCATCTGGGACGGCACCGTCCACGTGCCCTGCGCCACCGAGGGCGCGCACGTCGAGCTCGCGGCGCGGAACGAGGTCGAGATCGCGCTCTGGCGGGTGCTCGAGAAGCGCTTCGGCCACGTCAGCTACGAGCGCGTCGCGTCGGGCTCGACGATCTCGGTGCTCTACGAGTTCTTCGTCCACGATCGCAACGTGCGCGAGTCGAAGGCGAACCGCGCGCGCGTCGAGAGCGCGCCCGACGCGAACGTCGCGGTCGTCGAGCTCGCCACGTCCGGCGCCAGCGAGGCGGCGATGCGCGCCATCGAGCTCTGGTCGAGCGTGTACGGCGCGGAGACCGGCAACCTCGCGCTCAAGACGTTCGCGACGGGCGGCGTGTACATCTGCGGCGGCGCGTCGGCCCGGCTGTCGCGCGTGCTCGCGCACGGGCTGCCCGGTCGCGTGAAGAAGGGCCACCGCAGCCCCTTCATCACGTCGTTCCTCGACAAGGGGCGCATGCGGCCGCTGCTCGAGAAGATCCCGATCGCGCTGTGCATCGAGCCGCTCGCCGGTCTACGCGGGGCCGCCGCGCATGCCGCGCTCGCCGCCGCGAATGCGCCGCGCGGCACCCGCACGAAGCGCGCTGCGGCCGCGCTGAAGCGCTGAGCGGTCTCGCTCAGAACGTACCGGACAGCACGACCGAGCCCGGGCCGGCGCCGACCTGCACGTCCTTCGGCTTGCCCTTCCAGTCGACGAGGACGAGCGCGGTCACGCCGGTCACGACGGCGAGCCCGCCCGTCACGCCGAGGAGGATGTTGGTCCGCGTCTGCTTCTCGCGGCCGAGATCGAGGTTCGCCTGCGAGCGCTCGTTGTCGAAGGCGGACTTCTGGCTGCTCGTGTCGATGGCGGACGCGAGCGCGAGGCCTCCGGCAACGACCGTGAGCCCGGCGCCCACGTAGAAGACCGCCGGCGGGAGCGGCTTCCGTCCCGCCTCCTTCTTCGGCGCGTCGCCGGCGGCCGCAGCCGGCACCTCGGCGACCGCCGGCGCCTCTTCGGCCTTCGGCTCGGGCGGCGCGGTGAGCGTCACCTCCGCGGTGCGGCCGCTCTCGAGCGTCACGGTCTGGCTGACCGCCCGTTCGCCGAAGCGCGCGCCGACCTCGTGCGCGCCAGCACTGGCGTAGACGACGGGCGGAAGCGGCGAGGGGAGCGCGGCGCCGTCGAGCGTCAGCGCGCTCGCGCCGTCGGCTCTCAGCGAGAGCGCCCCGACCTTCGCGGCGACGGCGGCGAGCTCCTTCGTCGCCTTGTCGCGCGACGCCGCCTTCGCCGATGCCTCACGCAGGTAACGCGCGTAGGCGTTCGCGGCCCGTACCGGCTCGTCGGCCCGCGCCCAGGCGCTCGCCGCGCCGTAGAGCCACCGCGGCTCGGGCGCGTGCTGGTAGGCGGACTCGTAGAGCGCGGCGGCGACGCGAAAGCGCTTCGCGCCGGCGGCGGCGAGCGCCTTCTTGCCGTCGGCGGCCGCGGCGGCCTTCTCCTGCGGCGTCGGGTCGGCCGAGGCCGCCGAGGTTCCGAGGAGCAGCGCCGCCACGAGCAGCGCGCGCGTGCAGCTCCGGACGCTCATCAGTCGCGCGCGCAGCGGAGGCCGGTCTTGCCGTACTTGGTCATGGGCGTCATCGAGAAGCCTTCGTAGCCGACCGAGTGACCTTCCCACGACCCCTGCTTGCCCCACCGGAACGTCGGGCTCCGGCCCTTGTCGTCGGGGCCCGTTCCCGCGGTCGCGGTGAGCTCCATGAGATCGCCGCCCGCGTCCATGTGACCGAGGGGCCCCTTGTCACCGGCGAAGCGGCCGGGCGCGGAGATGTAGAAGCTGTAGTCGAAGAGCTTCGCCGGATTCGGGTTCGGGTACTGGTAGTTGTTCGCCCAGTTCATCGTCACGACGCTGCAGGTCGGGCACGCCGCGCTCGTGCCCTTGTCCGCCGGGCCGACCGTGACGAACACGCCGTTGATGGGGCCGTAGCCGCCGGGCAGGGGCGTCGTCCCGTACGGGTAAACCTGCGTCCCGAACATCTCCTTGTTCTCGGCGAAGGTCTGGAGGCGCCCGCCGTCCCACGCGCAGAACGCGGCGGCGAGCGGCATGGGGATGCAGTTGACCGGCTTCGTATCGAGGACGTCCTGCGGGAAGCCCTGCGCCGAGTCGGCATAGAACATGTTGACCGCGTCGGGCAGCCAGTAGGTGTGCGTGCCGTTGCCCGCCACGAAGCAGCCCTGCTGGCTGCTCGGCTTGTCCGGGATGTAGATGAAGCTGCCGAGCTGCTCGTTGATCCCGTAGTCGCCGGTGAGGCCGCTCGGGAGCATCGCGACCCACGGATCGATCTGCGCGACCGCGGCCGGCGAGAGCGACGCCTTGCTCGCGAGGTACCACCCCTTCACGTCGCCGTTCAGACGCTCCACCATCGCGCGGACGCGGCCGGCGGTCGCCTTGTACTTGTCGAGCTTCACGCCCGTCGAGAGGGGGAGAGCCGTGCAGCAGCTCTCGTGCACCGCGCCTGCTGCGCCGACCTCGCCGGTGCCGCACGTGTCGCCGCCCATGTGCGAGGTGCAGCTGCGCGCGACCGCGCACTTCTTCGCGTAGTCGCAGCCGTCGCTCGTGCAGTCGGTGTTCGCCGCGCACCCCTTGCCGGTGCCGCACTTCGGCGCGCCGGTGGTGCTGCCGCCGCAGTCGACGTCGGTCTCGTCGCCGTTCTTCACCGCGTCGGTGCTGGTCGGCACGGCGCACGTGCCGCCCGTGCACACGCCGCTCGCACAGTCGCCGCCGGCGCCGCAGGCGAGCCCGTCCTTGCAGCGGCTCGCGTCGCCCGCGCCGCCGCAGTCGACGTCCGTCTCGTCGAGGTTCTTCGTCCCGTCGCTGTGCGTGGGCCCGGGGGGCGGCGCCGCGCCGTCGCCGCCCGAGCTCGTGCCCTGCGGGTTCAGCGGGTCGCCGGTGACGTCCGCCGAGAGTCCGTTGAAGACCGTACAGCTCACGACGAGCGCCGCAGCGGCGGCGATCGCGGCCGGAACGAGGGGGATGTCGAGCCTGCGTCGGCCCGGACCGGCCGGCACAGCGCCGCGGCGTTTTGCGTTCGGCATCTCACCGCAGTCTACGGTCGACCATGCCCAAAGGCACGCCCTCCGTGATAGGTTCGGCGCCGATGAGCACGCTCCGTAAAGACATCCTCGCCAGCGCCGCCACCACCGCCCGTGGGCTCGCCATCGACGCCGTCCACGCGAGCCAGAGCGGCCACCTCGGGTTGCCCCTCGGCTGCGCGGAGATCGGCGCGGTGCTCTTCGGAAACGCGCTGCGGCACTGCCCGTCACATCCGGAGTGGCTCGACCGCGATCGCTTCGTCCTCTCGGCCGGTCACGGCTCGATGTTCCTCTACGCCTGGCTTCACCTGAGCGGCTACAAGGACCTCACCCTCGAGGAGGTGAAGCGCTTCCGCCAGCTCGGCTCGAAGACTCCCGGCCACCCCGAGCTGATGCATGCGCCCGACGGCGTCGAGACCACCACCGGGCCGCTCGGCCAGGGCGTCGCCAACGCGGTCGGCATGGCCGTCTCGGCGAAGATGGCCGAGGCGCACTTCAACACGAAGGAGCATGCGATCTTCGGCCACCACGTCGTCTGCCTCGCCGGCGACGGCTGCATGCAGGAAGGCGTCGCGATGGAGGCCGTCGAGTTCGCCGGCCACCAGAAGCTCGACAACCTGATCCTCATCTACGACTCGAACGCGGTCACGCTCGACGCGATGGCCAGCGCGACGCAGAGCGTCGACATGGCGAAGAAGTTCGAGGCGATCGGCTTCGACGTCCAGACCGTCGACGGTCACGAGATGGAGGTCTTCCTCGCCGCCTACGACCGCGCGAAGGCGGCGGGCAGCGGCAAGCCGCAGCTCATCATCGCGAAGACCCTCATCGGCAAGGGCATCCCCGAGGTCGCCGGCACCCAGAAGGCGCACGGCGAGGGCGGCGCGAAGTTCGCCGACGAGGCGCGCAAGGCGATGGGCCTGCCCGCCGAGCACTTCTTCGTCTGCGACGAGGTGAAGGCGTACTTCGCCGAGCACGCCAGGGAGCTCGACAAGGCCCACGAGGCCTGGGTCACCACGTTCGAGGCGTGGAAGAAGGCGAACCCCGCCCTCGCCGAGCAGCTCGCGGTGAGCCGCGCGTACTCGCACACCGTCGCGAAGGACACGGCGCAGCGCACGCCGGATGCGGCGAAGCTCCTCGCCGCCATCCCCGAGTTCCCGGCCGACACGAAGATCGCGACGCGCAAGGCGGGGCAGGACGTCCTGCAGCCGCTCGCGAAGGAGGTCCCGCTCCTCATCGGCGGCAGCGCCGACCTCTACGGCTCGACGCTCAACTACATCGGCGATCTCAAGGCGGGCGACGACGACTTTAAGGTCGAGCACCGGCAGGGCCGCAACATCCGCTTCGGCATCCGCGAGCACGGCATGTGCTCGATCATGAACGGCATCGCCGCGGCGGGCATCTTCCGGCCGAGCGGCGCGACGTTCCTCGTCTTCGCCGACTACTGCCGCCCGGCGCTCCGCCTCGCCGCGCTCTCGCACCTGCCGGTCATCTACGTCTTCACGCACGACAGCGTCGCGGTGGGCGAGGACGGACCCACCCACGAGCCCGTCGAGACGATCCCCGGCCTGCGCGTCATTCCGAACTTCGACGTCATCCGGCCCGCCGATCCCGAGGAGACGGCCGGCGCCTGGGTCGCCGCGCTCGACCGGACCGACGGCCCGACGCTCCTCGCGCTCACCCGTCAGACCGTCCCGCTGCTCACGGAGATCCCGGTGAAGGATCGCCGCGAGGGCGTGTTCAAGGGCGGCTACATCGCAAAGAAGGAGACGGCCGCGCTCGACCTGATCCTCCTCGCCGCGGGCAGCGAGCTGCAGCATGCGCTGAAGGCCGCCGAGACGCTCGGCGCCGGCACGCGCGTCGTCAGCATGCCGTGCTTCTCGCGCTTCGATCGCCAGGACGAGGCGTACCGCGAGTCGGTACTCCCCCGCTCGTGCCGCAAGCGCGTCGCCATCGAGGCCTCGGTGTCGTCGACGTGGGCGAAGTACGTGGGCCTCGACGGCAAGGCGATCGGCATCGACCGCTTCGGCATGTCGGCTCCCGGCGCGACCGTGATGAAGGAGCTCGGCATCACCGCCGAGCACGTCATCGAGGCCGCCCGCTCGCTCTAGCGCGCGCTCAGCCCATCCCGCCCGCGGGGCGGTCGATGACCCAGCAGATCGAGCCCCGGAAGTTGCGGATGACGCGACCCGGGGTCTCGTCGATCGAGCCGCTCGTCGACCAGATCCGCTCGAGCGCGGGGTGCTTCGCCTTGCCGAGCACGATGACGACGGTGCCGCGCGCGTTCTCGAGAACGGGAACGGTCAGCGTGAGCCTTGCCTCGCGCTCTCCGCTGGCGGGCACGGCCGCGACCAGTCGATCGGTGAGGTGCTGCGTGCGGTCGCCGGGGAAGAGCGAGGCGGTGTGGCCGTCGTCCCCGATGCCCATCACGAGCACGTCGAGGCTCGGCACGCCGCCGAGCTTCGCCTTCACGGTCTCGCGGAGCTCCGCCTCGTAGTCCTGCGCGGCCACCGCCAGGTCGGACGCCTCGCCGCGCATGCGGTGCACGTTCGCCTCGGGGATCCCCGCCGGATCGAGGAGCGCCTTCTTCGCCTGACCGTAGTTGCTGCGGTCGCTGTCCGGCGGAACCGCGCGTTCGTCGACCCAGTAGACGTGGACCTTGTTCCAGTCGATCGTCTCCTTCGCGAGCAGCTGGTAGGCCTCGATCGGTGAGCTGCCGCCGGACAGCGCGATGGTCGCGGCGCCGCGCTCGCGGATCGCCTCCAGCAGCGCCTTCGTGATGCGGCCGTTCGCTTCGCGGGCGGCCTGCGCCGTGTCCTGCGTTGCGATGAGGGTTCCTGGAACGACCTTGGTGACCACGTGTGCCTCCGCTTCTGCTGCTGGTGGAGAGAGATCAGACCGTGAGCGCGTCGTCGACGATGTGCTCGGCGAACGCGACCGACTCCTCGAACGCGGGGTCGGCCTTGGGGCGATGCAGCGTCCGTTCCAGCCAGCGCGCCGCCTTGTTAGCGCTCAGGCGCACGCGCTGCTCGAGCGGCGCGCTTCCCGCGACGTGGTGCGTCCACGTGAGGACGTCGGCATCGGGAGTGATGGTCGGGCGCATGCTCCCGCGGCCGCTTCCGAGCTCGCGCTCGACCATGCCCGTCATGATCTCATCGCCCTCACCGGCGTCGATGGTGACGCTCGCCAGCGAGTCGGGCGCGACGCCGGCCGGACGCGGGACCGAGCCGAGCTCGAGGATCACGGTCTTGCCGTCGGGCCGCTTGAACCGGAGCTTGCCGCCGAGGCGCGCGGTCTTCCAGCCGAGGCGCGTCGCCATCCACCCGAGGAGCAGCGCCGCTTCGGTGCCGAGGCGCGCCCCCGACTCGGAGGCCTGCTTCACGCTGACCTTCGTGATGCGGTCCGCGAAGCCGCGCACCTCCGGCCGATCGAAGAAGCGCGCGATGAGCTCCTGCCAGGTGGCGAGGCGCGTCCAGGCCATGTCCGAGACGTGCGGTCCGTTCGACTGCTGCCGTGCCCAGGCCGCGACCTGGAGGAGCGACCCGAGGGACGTGTACATGCTGTCGAGGATGATGCGATCGGCATCGGTCGCGAGATCCTCGAACACCGGGTCGTCGACGTGCACGCGCCCGAGCCACACGAGGGCGGTCGGGATCTCGGGGACGAGGAACGCCTCGATCGCGCTCGCCGAGCGCGCGCTCGCATGACCGAGGGCCTTCAGCGTGATGCGCTCCGAGCAGATGCCCTCGGGGCCGCAGACCGCCGTGGCGGTGCCGCTGAGATCGTCGCCCTCCGCGTCGGGCTCGACCGACGCGAGGATGACGCGGGAGGGGATGCTCGAGGTGACCTCGTCCACCACGGGCGTGTACCGCTCGAGCAGCTCGCGCGAGCTCGCGACCACCTCGAGGTTCATGGTGCACACCCGGGACTTGGGTGCGGCCGTCGGGTCGTCGGGCGAGGTCCAGAGGGCTCGCAGCTCGCGGTCGAGCCGCGCGATGAGCCCGCTCGAGCCCTCGCTCACGGCTTCCTCCAGCGGCGCCCGTCGCGGGCGAGGAGATCATCGGCCTGCTCGGGGCCCCACGTACCGGCGGGGTAGAGCGGGGGTGGCGCGCTCGCCTGCGTCCGCCAGGCGTCGAGCACGTGATCCATGTACGCCCACTGCTCCTCGACCTCGTCGCGGCGCGTGAAGAGCGTGGCTTCGCCGCGCATGGCGTCGAGGAGGAGCCGCTCGTAGGCCTCGGGCGTGTTCGACCCGAAGGCAGCGCCGTACCGGAAGTCCATCGCCACGTCGCGCAGGATGGTGGTCTGGCCGGGCTCCTTCGTGGTGAAGCGGAGCGCGATGCCCTCGTCGGGCTGGATCCGCATCGTGAGCACGTTGGGGGAGATGCCGCCGTCGGGCGCGCGGAAGAGGCCGTGCGGCACCTTCTTGAACTGGATCGCGATCTCGGTGACGCGGCGCGCGAGCCGCTTGCCGGCGCGCACGTAGAACGGCACGCCGCCCCAGCGCCAGTTGTCGACGTGGACGCGCATCGCTACGAACGTCTCGACGCGCGAGTCCTTCGCGACGTCGGGCTCCTCGCGGTAGGCCGGCACCTCCTCGCCCTTCGTGTAGCCGCGCGAGTACTGCCCGCGCACCACGTTCTCCTGGACGAGCGAGCGCTCCATCGGACGCAGCGAGCGAAGGACCTTCACCTTCTCGTCACGCACTGCATCGGCGGCGAGCGAGATCGGCGGCTCCATCGCGGTGAGGCAGAGGAGCTGCATCAGGTGGTTCTCGACGATGTCGCGGGTCACGCCGGTCTGCTCGTAGAAGTGTCCGCGACCCTCGACGCCGATCTCCTCGGCGACCGTGATCTGCACGTGGTCGACGTGCTCGCGGTTCCACAGCGGCTCGAACAGGCTGTTCGCGAAGCGGAAGACGAGCAGGTTCTGCACCGTCTCCTTGCCGAGGTAGTGGTCGATGCGGAAGACCTGCGACTCGTCGAACGTGTGCGCGACGGTGTCGTTGAGGTCCTTGGCGCTCGCCAGATCGTGACCGAACGGCTTCTCGATGATGACGCGCGACCACGGCGCGCCGGATCCGATGGCGCTGGGCGGCGCGACGAGCCCGGCCTCCTTCAGGTTCTTCATGATGACCCCGAAGTCGGCCGGCGGCACCGCCAGGTAGAAGAGGCGGTTCTTCGCGGTACCGCGGTCGCGATCGACGTTCTCGAGGTGAGCGCGGAGCTTCACGTACGTCTCGGGGTCGGCGAACGTGCCCGAGACGTAGCTGAGGCCACGCTCGAAGTCGTCCCACAGCGCGGGGTCGATGGGCTTGCGGCGCGAGTGGTGGCCGACGCCCTCCTTCATGTCGGAGCGGAACGCCTCGTCGGAGCGCTCGCGCCGGGCGACGCCGACGACCGCGAAGCCGCTCGGAAGCGAGCGGCTGACCGCGAGGTTGTAGAGGGCGGGCATCAGCTTGCGCCGCGTGAGGTCGCCGGAGGCGCCGAAGATGACGACCGCACAGGCGTCGCCGGTGCGGTCCTCGACGAGGCCGCGGCGAAGGGGATTCGTGGTCTGCACGCTGGTGTGATCTCCTGCGCTCAGGCCTTCTTGACCGCGTGCCCGCCGAACTGGTTCCGCAGGGCGGCCAGCACGCGCAGCCCGAACGAGTTCTCCTGCCGCGAGGCGAAGCGCGCGAACAGCGAGGCGGCGATGGTGGGCACGGGCACCGCGTGGGCGACGGCCTCGTTGACCGTCCAGCGGCCCTCGCCCGAGTCCTCGACGTACGGCGCGAGATCCTTCAGCTCGGGATCGGCGATGAACGCCTTCTCGGCGAGCTCGAGGAGCCAGGACCGGACGACCGACCCGTGGTTCCACACGCCCGTCACCTTGCGGAGGTCGTAGCCGAACTCGGTCGCCTTGAGCAGCTCGAAGCCCTCGGCGTAGCTCTGCATCATCGCGTACTCGATGCCGTTGTGGACCATCTTGCAGAAGTGTCCGGCGCCGGCCTTGCCGAAGTAGCCGAGGCCGTCCTGCGGGGCGAGGGTGGTGAGCGCCGGCAGCACCTGTTCGTAGGCGCTCTGGTCGCCGCCGACCATGAGGCAGTAGCCGACCTGGAGGCCCCAGATGCCGCCCGACGTGCCCGCGTCGAGGAAGCGGATCTTCTTCTCCGCGAGCTCACCGGAGCGGCGGATCGAGTCGTGGAAGTTCGAGTTGCCGCCGTCGATGACGATGTCGTCGGGCGACAGAGAGCCGGCGAGCTCCTTGATCGTGTCCTCGGTCGGCTTGCCCGACGGGACCATCACCCAGATGGCGCGCGGCGCCGAGAGCTTGCTCACCACGTCGGAGAGCGAGGAGGCGCCGACCGCGCCTTCCTTCACGAGACGCTCGACCGCCGCCGCGTCCCGGTCGAACGCGACCACCTGGTGACCGCCACCGAGGAGTCGCTTGACCATGTTGCCGCCCATCTTGCCCAAGCCAACGATCGCGATCTGCATGGCGGGCGAGGATACACGGCCACAGAAATCGCGGAACGCACCAATCCCGACCGGCGTCGAAGAGAAAGGCGCAGCACCGCTGCTGCCGGTGGCGCTTGTGCCGACCGACCTCCGCTTTTGCAACACAATCTCAGCTTGCGGCGCGGGAACGAGGCCTTAGGTTCGAGACATGCAAAACGGAGCCCAGAACAACACCGACCTTTCCGGCAAGCTGCTCGGTTTCGTCCGCGTCGTGGTGGGCGGACAGGCCTTCGATCTCGCGGTCCAGTCGCTCTCCTTCGAAAAGGACGGAACGGCGGCGGCGGCGGGCGGTTTCTTCTCGCAGGACGGACAGCTCGGCATCCTCGTGGACGAGGGAGCGAGCCCCGCCGAAGCGCGAGCGCAGATCGAGAAGGCCACCGCTGAGGCAGTGCGCCACCTTTCGCGACGAGTCCTCAACTAACCCGAAACAAAACTCAAGCGACGCGATGCGTGTCTGACGCATCGGAACAAAACGAACACGTCGCGCGTCTCCCCCGCGAGCTCCGATCCCGTCCCGGTTGGACCGTCGCTCGTGGGGAGGGAACAGCCTTGATCTGTCCTGAAGGAGTAGCTGCACCATGAATTCGAGCCTCGAGCCCACGAACACCTCCTCCGAGAACACGTCCTCCGAGGAGTCCACGAAGACGGAGTCTGCCACCACGGAGACCCCGAAGCCCCGTCGTCCCCGCGGCTTTGCCGCCATGGACCGCTCCAAGGTGAGCGAGATCGCGAGCAAGGGCGGGAAGGCAGCGCACGCTGCCGGCACCGCGCACCAGTTCTCGAGCGACGAGGCGCGCAGCGCCGGCCGCAAGGGTGGCGTTGCCCCTCACGTCCGTCGCGGCCGCGGTCCGCGCCAACCGGTGTCTTCCGCACCGACCGGCAACGCTGCGAAGGAGGGGGCGACCGAGTGAGTCGCCCGGGGGGTATGACCGCGATTGACCGCGAGAGGGACGAGGCGAACAGCCCGTCCCTCTCGCTTTTTTGTGCCTTTCGTCCGGCAGTGCTCTCATCCGCGGCGTGAGCGAGCTACCCGCCGTACGCATCCATTACCCGCACGTCGAGGCGCGGCCCGATCTCCTCGCGGGTAGCCCGGTGGTGCGCGGGACGAAGGTTCCGGTTCGCCGTCTCTGGGCCTGGCACCGGAAGGGCGTCACCGTCGAGACGCTGATCAAGCGTTACCCGCAGCTCGGCCCGGCCAAGGTGCTCGGCGCGCTCGCGTTTGCCTACGACAACCAGGACGTGCTCGAGGCGGATCTCGACCGGGAGCAGCGGCTCCTCGACGCCGAGGCCGAGAAGGTCCCCGGGGCCATGGCGCAGACCGCCCTCCCGTTCCGCGGTCCGGTCGACGAAAAGAAGTAGCTCTTCGCGCCGATCCGAAAACTTTCGCGTGCGCGAGGCGTCCAAGCCGCGCCATGAGCACGCAAGGCGCACGACGGTCCGGGGACGACGGGGCCGCCGCAGGGGCAGGGGACACGCGCGCGGCGGAAGCGCTCCGCGTGCACGGCGCGTGCGTCGGGCGCGTGTGCATGGCGCTGCTCGGAGATCCCGCCGAGGTCGAACGCGCCCTCGAGGACGTCGCGCGGCAGGCCGGGAGCATCGACGCGGGCGCCATCGCCGCGGGCAGCGGGGAGGCCGCCGCCCTCGAGTACCTCCTCACACTGGCGCGCGCCGCATGCGCGACGAGGCTCTCGAAGGTGCCGCTCGGGCGCGCCACGTCCCCGCGGCTCACGGCGACCGGTCCCGCGGAAGCGCGCGCCGCCCTCGGCCGGCTCCGCCCCACCGAGCGCGAGGCGGTGGTGCTCGTGACCGTCGGCGGCCTCGACGTGGCGGCAGCGGCCCGGGTGTGCGGCATCGATCTCGAGACGGCGCGCGGACGCATCGCGCGCGGACTGTCCCAGCTCACGAAGGAGAAGACGACATGACGGACGCCACCTGCCAGCGGGTTCCGGAGGCGCTCGTCGCGCTTGCTTCGGGTGAGGACGACCCGGCGCTCGACGCGCACGTCGCGGGCTGCGACGCCTGCCGCGACGCGCGGCACGATCTCGAGAGCTCGCTCGCCGATCTCGCCGGAGCAGGCGATGATTTCGTGCTCACCCCGGCGCTCACCGAACGGCTCGTCGCCATCGCGAACGACGCCGCGCCGCGCAGCACGCCCGCCGAGCGGGTCAGCGTGACCCGCATGCGGGACAGCGCCTCCGCGGGTGGGTCCACGTCGCCGAGGGGACCGCCCTCCGCCGCGGCGTCGACGGATGCAGGGCGGCGACTCCGAGGCCGGCGCGCGACGTGGCTCCTCCTCGCTGGCTGCGCGACCATCGCGGCGAGCGGCGTCGCCGGCGTGGTGGTCGCCGACCGGCAACGGGCGCCCGCGGCGGTCGCCTCCCGGGCGTGGCACGGAAAGGTCGCCGCCATCGCGCGGAGCGGCGCCGACAAGAAGGGCGGGCTCTTCGTCGGCGCTGCGTCAGGCAGAGCGGAGCTCGGCGAGGGCGCCGAGATCAAGGCCGGGATGCAGCTCGCGACCGACGCCCGTTCACGCGCGCGGCTCGAGCTCGACGACGGGACGGTGATGGTGCTCGACCGCGGAACGACCGTCACGGTCGGAGACGCCCCGCGCACCCTGCGGCTCGAGGACGGCGCGCTGCTCGCCGACGTCGCCCACGTGGACGGCGCGCCCGCAGCCTGGATCGACACGCCCAGCGGACGCGTGCACGTTCTCGGAACGAAGCTCGCGGTCACCGCCGCCGCCGGCCGCACGAACGTCGAGGTGCTGCGCGGCGACGTCGAGGTCTCGGTCGGCAGCGGCGCGCCGAGCCACGTGGCCGCGGGCCAGGAGGGCGTCCTCTCCGACGGACGCATCGACGTCGCGCCGGCGAGCGATCTCGCGCAGCGCGCCGCGTTCGGCGAGGAGCTCGTGTCCGCACACAACGAGGACGCGGAGGCGCCGGCGAGCGGCCTCGGTGAGCTGCGCGCCCGCCGGCCCGGCCGGGCCGACGAGAAGGACCACGCCGTTCATCTCGCGCGCCATGCCGTGAAGGTCCGGATCGCCGGCAACGTGGCGCGGACCGAGATCGACGAGGTGTTCTCGAATGACACCGCCGACGAGCTCGAGGGCATCTACCGCTTTCCGCTCCCGCACGGCGCGCAGATCGAGCGGCTGGCGCTGGAGGTGGACGGCAAGCTGGTCGACGGCGAGTTCGTGGACAAGGCGAAGGCCGCCGCCATCTGGCGGGGCGCCATCCGCAACGCCGCGCCCCAGCAGCCCCGGCCTCGCGAGGAGATCGTGTGGGTGCCGGGCCCGTGGCACGATCCGGCGCTCCTCGAGTGGGAGCGGGGCGGCCGCTTCGAGCTCAAGATCTTCCCGATCCCGAAGAAGGGATCGCGCCGCGTGGTCATCGCCTACACGGAGACGGTCGCGCCCGTGGCGGGCATCCGGCGCTACGTCTATCCGCTGCCCCAGGGGTCGTCGAGCACGCTGACCATCGACGACTTCTCGGTGGACGCGCAGGTGATCGGGAACGATCCGGCGACGCCGGTGCGCGTCCGTGGCTACGAGCTCACGCGCAAGGACGAGGGCTCGGTGCCGCGTCTCGTCACCCAGGCGAGCGCGTTCACGCCCTCCGGTGATCTCGCGATCGAGTACGGCATGGGCGACCGGGCCACCGACGCCAGCGTCTGGGCCTACCGCGCGCCGGCGACGCGCGGCGCGGAGGACCCGGTCGGGCAGGATGCCTTCGTCACGCTGGCGCTCCGCCCCAAGCTGCCGAAGTGGGCGGACGTGAAGCCGCGCGACCAGGTGATCGTCCTCGACGCCGGCCGCGCGATGTACGGCGAGCGCTTCGCACGCGCCAAGCGTCTTGCGGTGCAGATGACCCAGGAGATGGACCGCCGCGATCGCGTGACGGTGCTCGCCTGTGACGTCGGCTGCCGGGCGCTCCCCGGCGGGTTCGCTGCGCCAGGCGCGCCCGCGGCTCACGACGTCGACGCGTTCCTCGCGGGGAGCAAGCCGGACGGTGCGAGCGATCTCGTCGCCGCGGTGCGTGCCGCGACGCAGGTCTCCGGGCGGGACCCGGCCCGCGACCTGCGCGTCGTCCTGCTGAGCGACGGCGTCGCGACCGCCGGTTACCGGAGCGGAGGGCGCATCGCCAACGAGGTCGCCGACGCGGTGACCGGGAGCGCCGAGGTGGTGACGGTGCCCATCGGCGCCGACGCGGACGTCGCGCTGCTCGGCGAGATCGCGCGAGGCGGAGGGGGCGTGGTCGTCCCGTACCAGCCGGGCCAGCGGCTCGAGGCGACGGCGCTCGAGGTTCTCAACGCCACGTACGGTACGACGCTGCGTGACGTCCAGATCGAGCTGCCCTCGGGCCTCCACGACGTGGCGCCCGCGAGTCTTCCGCCACTCCGCGCCGGGTCCGAGACGCTCGTCATGGCGCGCCTGACCGGCACCGAGATCAAGGGTGACGTCGTGCTCCGCGGCAAGGTCGGCGGCGATCCGTTCGAGGCCCGCTACCCCGTCGACGCGAAGGTCTCGACCGAGGCGGGGAACGCGTTCGTGCCCCGGCTGTTCGCGGCGGCCCGCATCGCCGATCGCGAGCGCGACGCGACCGAGTCCCAGCGCGCGGAGCTCGTCGCGCTGTCGCGGCGCTTCTCGGTGCCCTCCCGCTTCACGTCCCTGCTGGTCCTCGAGAGCGAGGCGATGTTCAAGGCGTTCGGGATCGACCGCGCCGAGCACGCCGCGCAGTGGACGGGCGAGGCGGCCGCGACGGGAGCGCTCGTCGCGACCGTGGCGTCCCCGGCGGACTCCCCGGCGCTCGCCATGAACGCGTTCGGCGGGGGCGGACGCAGCGCGGCCGGTCACGTCGCGCGCGCCGTCGCCGATCCCTTCGGCGCCGACGACGTCGCCGAGGCCAAGAAGGACGCCGAAGGAACGGCCCAGGGGTTCGGCGCCGGTGCCGGCCTCCTCGGCGGCGCGATCGGCAGCGCTGCCGCGCCGGTCCCCGCCGCCACCGCCTCGCCGGCGCAGCAGGACGAGCGCGCAGCGCGAGCGCCCAAGGCTGCGCCACGTCGCGCGCCGGAGCCGCTCGGCTTCGACGACCCGCGGTCCGGCGGGCGCCTGATGCGGCGCATCTACGTGCGGAAGGCGAGCATCACCTCCGGCGCCGGGCCCGCGGTGGCGGCGGACAAGCTCACGCAGGCGAGGGCCGCCGTGCAGGCGGCGCCCGACGAGCGCGCCCGCCACAAGGAGCTCGCGAAGCTCCTCGCGGTCGGCGGACAGCTCGACGAGCTCGACGAGGCGCTCGAGAAGTGGAGCGCGCGCGACCCGCTCGACGCCGACGTCATCGTGGGCCGCGCCGACCTCGCCGCGCGCCGCGGCGACCGCGAGGGCTCGCTCCGGATCCTGAGCGGCGCCCTCGCGGCGAGCGCGATGAGCCGGGACGAGGCCTTCCTCGTCGCGACCACGGTGGGCCGCAGCTACGAGCGGCTCGGTCGCACGGAGGCCTGCGCGTTCCACGTCACGGCGGCCGAGCTGCGCCCGGCGGACGTGGACGTGATGGCGCGCGCCGTGGCTTGCGAGCGGCGCGCCGGACGCGATCGGTCGGCGGAGCGTTGGCTGGGCACGATGAAGGAGCCGATGCGCGCGGCGGTCTCCCTCGCCGCCGCGAAGGTCGACCCCGCGAAGACCGACGTGACGAACGGGGACATCGTGCTCGCCGCGACGTGGGACGGAGGGGCCGACGTCGACCTCGCGCTGGTCGACCCGAGCGGTCGCCGCGCCGGCGTCGCGACGCGCATGAAGGGCGCGCGCATCGAGGGCGCGAGCTCACGCGACCACGAGACCCTGGCGCTCGCGTCCAACGACGCCGGCTCCTTCGTCATCGAGGTGGTGCGGGCAGGCTCCGGCGAGGGGGCCGGCGCTGCGGTGAGCGGGAAGGTGACGGTGCGCGCCTTCGGCCAGACCCAGACGCTGCCGTTCACGCTGACGGGCGCACGCACGCAGGTCGGGCGCATCGACGCGCGCTGGGAGGCGCAGCTGGTTCCGTTCGCGCAGGAGGGATGGGGTCCCACCGCTCCGCGAGACCCGTGGCCCGGCACGGGCTTCGACCGCGGCGCGGCATCGAGCTCGCTCGGCGCCGTGGACCTGCGGGCGTGCGGCGCGAGCGGCCAGGTCGGGACGGGCCACGTCACCGTCACGTTCGCACCGACCGGCCGGGTGTCCGAGGTGACGGTCGACGACGCGACGTTCTCCGGCACCCCTGCGGGGCGCTGCGTCGCGAGCGCGTTCTTCGTCGCCGCCGCGCCCGCCTTCTCGGGCGGACCCGTGCGCGTCGGCAAGAGCTTCACCCTGGGCGCGGCGCGCTGATCCGAGCGCCCGCGCTCAGCGGGACGGCGTGGCCGAGCTCGCCTCGACGGCCTTGACGATCACCTCGAGCGCGTCGATCACCTTGGCGCGATCGGCGCGCGGGACCTTGTCGAGCAGCGAGCCGAACGCCGACGCGGCGCCGCTCCCGACGGACTGCGCGGCGCGACGACCACGCGGCGTGAGGCGCACGTCGGTCTGGCGTCCGTCGTCCGAGCCCTTCTGACGAGCGATGAGGCCGGCGCGCTCGAGGCCCGACAGGTTGCGGCTCGCGGTCGAGGGATCGATCCCGAGCAGCGTCGCGAGCGTGGAGGTCGAGACGGCGCCCTTCTCGGCGATGAGCTGCAGCGTCTCGGCCTGCTGCGGGGTCACGTCGCCCGCGCGAGCGCGTTCACGCGCCACGCGACCGAGACCACGAGCTAGTGCGAGGAGAGCGCGCGCGAACCTGTCCTGGTCGGCCATGGGAAGGGGACATGTACTCTACAACTCTCGGCCGGGCGTCAAGCCTCGAATGCCGGGGCTCCGAGCTTCCCCGATCAAAACCGGTGATTGTCGCAGCGTTGTCGCGCGTGCGAACGGCACGCGAGCCACGCGAACGCGGCTCAGTGGATGTGGCCGTTGACGGGCGAGCTCTGAGGCGACGCGGCGACGGGCATCGGAACGTGCGCGACCGAGATGTTCATCACGCGACCGTTGAGGATCGCGCCGGCCTGCGCGCCGATCGCGAACGCAGCGACCGTACCCATGAGCGCGATCGCGACGACGGCGGACCTCGTTGCCATTCTGCTCTGCATGACTCGACCTCCTTTGGACTGACTGGAAGCAAGCTGCGAACGGGAACGCAAACGAGAGAGTGACCGTGACCGAAAGCGAGCTGACCTGCCGCGGGGGCGGTCAACAATGGAGCCACTTTACGCCTGACAAGCGCTGCCGCTACGAGCGATTTGCCACAATCGCCGGTTTCCGGAGCGTCTCACGTAGGCGCCCCACCTACTGTTCCGTGCACGGCCCTACGATGCTAGCGTTCACGCGTTGGTCCGCCTTTCGTCGGCAATGTTGTTACTCTCCGGGGAAGTACTGCGATGAGTCAGGGCCAGAAGGGCACCAAGGCCGCGGACGACGGTGCGGCGGTCGCGGCGGCGGCGAAGAAGTCCGAGATCGGGACGATCCTCGCCAACCGTTACGAGGTCCTGCGCGAGCTCGGTCGCGGCGGCATGGGCGTCGTCTATCTTTGCAAGGACGGCGTCACGCACGAGCGCGTCGCGCTGAAGCGCCTGCGTCCCCCCGACGAAGCGAAGGCGACGCGCGCCGAGGAGAGCTGGTGGTTCCAGCAGGAGGCGCGCGCGGTCGCCGCCCTCGACCACCCGGCGATCGTCCGGGCCCGCGACTTCGGCACGCTGCACGACGGCTCTCCCTACCTCGTGATGGACGCGCTCCCCGGGCGCAGCGTCCACGAGTGGATGCACACGACCACCATGCCGTGGTCCGTGATCTGGGCGCTCATCGACCAGACGCTCGCCGGGCTCGGACACGCCCACGCGCGGCACATCATCCACGGCGATCTCAAGCCGTCGAACGTCATGCTCGACCTCGCGTCCACCGGTCGCGGACCGCGCGCGTACATCCTCGATCTCGGCCTCGCATGGCTCCGCGACGCCCGTCACGACTCGCGCCTCGACGGCGCGCCGGAACCCGAGCTCGCCGTCCACGCGGGCGCCGGCACCGTGGGCTGGGTCGCGCCCGAGCAGATCCGCAAGCAGGCGACGCTCGTCGGGCCTGCGACCGACCTCTACGCGCTCGGATGCATCCTCTACCGCGTGCTCACCGGCAAGGAGGTCTTCGAGGGCACCGCGCAGGAGGTGCTGCGCGCGCACAAGCGGACGCCCGTGCCCCCGCCCGTGCTCCCGGAAGGCGTCCCGCCGCAGGCCGGCACCTTCATCCAGCGGCTGCTCGCGAAGAAGCCGTGGCATCGCTTCGATCTCGCGGCGGACGCGCGGCGCGTGTGGGCCCAGCTGCGGCCGCGCCACGCGCCGACCCTCGAGGAGACCGTGGCGAGCGCGCCCGTTCCGCCGCCCGAGCCCTCCTCGACGCCCGACATGGGCCGGGCGGTCGCCGCGGCGCGTGCGCTCGCGCCGGGCCTCCTCTCGCTGCGCCCTTCGCCGATGGTGGCGCGCGAGCCGGAGCGGCAGACGATGATGGACATCGTGCTGTCGGTCTGCGCGGGGCAGCCGCCGCAGCATCGCATGGTGGCCCTCATCGGCGAGGCCGGCGTCGGCAAGAGCCGCCTCGCCGAGTGGGTCTGCGAGCAGGTCCACGAGCGCGGGCTCATGTGGCCGCTGCGCGCTCGCTACGGGCGAACGCCGTCGCCGCTCGACGGCCTCACCGGCGCGGTCAACTCGTTCTACGGGCTGCAGGGCGCGGACCGGGACACCGTCGAGCAGACGCTGCTCGACCGGTGGGAGGTCGACAAGGGGGACAGCGAGGAGCTCTCGTGGGTCGCCGCGACCGCCGAGTGGCTCCGGCCGACGCCGCCCGGCACGGTGCTGCCCGTCGGACCCACCGGCAAGCGGTTCGTGCTCGACACGCCGGAGCTTCGCTTCGCCGTCTCACGCCGCGTGCTCGAGCGCATCGGCGCGAACCGCCCGCTCATGATCTGGTACGACGACCTGCACCTCACGAGCGCGAACACGTTCGAGACGCTCGCGCGCATCCGCCGCGACACTCCGAAGCTCCGCATGCTCATCGTGGCGACCGCCCGCAGCGAGTCGCTCGAGACGGATCTCGACGCCGCAGTCCGCATGGAGGCGCTGCGCGCCGACTGGAGCGGCAAGGTCGTCGACATGAAGCCGCTCGGCACGGAGGAGACGGAGGTCCTCCTCCGCGCGACGTTGCCCTTGCAGGAGCCGGCCGTCCACGCCGCGGTCCAGCAGAGCCGGGGCAACCCGCTCTTCGCGCTGCAGCTCCTCCACGCGTGGGCGGGCGGCGGCTATCTCACGCTCGAGAACGGCAAGTACAAGGTCCCCGAGGAGGCGCTGCACGGGCGCGCCATCACGACCGCCGACCTCTGGGACGAGCGGCTCCGCGCGGTCCCGACCGATCTGCGGCTCGCGGCGTACGCGGCGGCGGCGCTCGGCGACGACGTGCGCGGCGGGGTCCTGAAGGCGCTCCTGTCGGCGCTCGGGATGGACCCGCGCGACGCAATGGTGGCGCTGACGCGCGCCCAGATCCTCCTCGCGTCGGGTAACGATCAGTTCCGCTGGCCGCACGCGCTCCTCCAGGAGCACCTGCTCGGCCGCCTCCACGAGCGGAACGACGCGCCCGCGATCTTCCGCCTGGCCGCCAACGCGCTCGCGAAGCATCCCGAGGTCGGCTCGCGCCGGATCATGAAGCACCGCGTGCGGAACCTCCTCCGCGCCGGTGACGACGACGTCGCCGCTCGCCTCATGTTCAGCTTCATCGAGGGCGCGTGGTCGCGCGGCCGCGACACCGCGGCGACGCTCAAGGACGTCGCCATGCTCGAGGGCCGCGTCACCGGCGTCGCCGCCGCCGAGTACGCCTACTGGCGCGCCGAGGCGCTCCGGCACATCGGCAAGCTCGAGGAGGCGCGCGAGCAGGCGGAGACCGCGCGCAAGGCGTTCGAGGCGGTCGGCGACCGCTCGAAGGAGGCGCACGCGCTGCGCCTTCTCGGACATCTCGCGAGCGACGTCGGCGCGCCCGCGCAGGGCCGCCTCCAGGTGGCGCTCGCCATCTCGCGCTTCGAGGAGCTGAAGGACGAGAGCGGCCTCGCGGCAGCGCTCGTCGTGCTCGGCGAGATCGACTACCTGCTCGGCGAGCACGCGCGGGCGCGCGAGGTGCTCCTCGAGGCGAGCAGCCGCTGCGAGCAGGTGAAGGACATGCTGGGCGGCGCCCAGTGCTTCATCCTCCTCGCCATGATCGAGACCGCGGTGGGCGGATACCGCCGCGCGCGCGATCTCCTCATCCACGCGCGCCAGTCGTTCGACGCGATCGGCTACCGGCTCGGCATCGCGCAGAGCGACGTGGTCCTCGGGCACGCCGACCACCGCGCCGGCGAGATGGACGCGGCGCGCGTGCGAGCCCTCTCGGCCCGGGCCGCCTTCCGCGAGCTGATGAACCCGCGCGGCGAGGCTGCCTGCGAGCGCCTGCTGGCGCTCATCGCGATCGACACGGACGACTTCGCGGCGGGCGGAGCGCACGCATCGGTCGCGGCGAAGATCTTCGAGCGCCTTCAGGATCCGTGGGGCGACCTCGAGGCGCGGCTCCTCCTCGCGCAGGTCGCGCTCGCCAAGGGCGACCCGCAGGCGAAGCAGCTGTGCAGCGAGTGCGAGAAGATCGTGCTCGACGAGGCCGAGCCCCGGCAGCACCGGCACCTGACGCTCGCCTGGCTCGCCCAGACCGAGCAGCGGTGGGGCGACGCGGCAGCCGAGATCGACCGCGCCCGCGCCTCCTTCGGCGACAAGGCGCGCTGCGGAGACCACACCCCGCAGCTCCTGAAGCGCCTCGTGAAGATGAGCTGGCAAGGCCCGACCGTGGGCAAGGTCGCGGCCTGGCTCGACCTCGTCGAGGGCGCGAATCCCGACGAATCGGTGTCCTCGCGGTGGCCGGCGTCGACGCGCGCGGTGGCCGACGAGCCCTGAAGGCCCGGCCTCGCGGACGATCGTTGTCAAGCGGACGTGGACCTACGAACGTAGCTTTGCTAGAAGACGCGCCACCATGTCGACCCCGCAGGATTCCCCGCGCCGCCGCAAGCAGAAGGCCCGTCGTACGAAGCAGCTCGCCGAGTGGCGCCTCAAGAAGGCCATCGAGGGCGCTGCTCCTGCCGGAGCCCCGCCGAAGAAGGCGACCCCGCCGAAGAAGACGGCCGCCGCCTCGCTGAAATAAGCGTTCGGAGTCCCGGGGGGGAATCCATGCTGGCCACGGTGGCGTTTGCTGCCGTAGACTGACCGTCGCATGGAGATGGAGACGTTCGAGGTCACGCAGGCGGTGCTCAACCTCGGCACCGTCTATCACGTGCGAAAACCGCGCACGGAGCCCACGCTCTACACGATCCGTGGCGAGCTGATGACGACCACACCGCGCTTCCACCTGCTGGAAGGAGGGGGCGCGCAGGGGGACGCCGGCAAGGCGATCGCGGATCTGACCGCGAACTTCATCAAGACGCGCTACGAGATCCGCAGCGACGGCAAGCAGCTCGGTGCCCTCGTGTTCCCGGCGGTGGCGTTCAAGAAGACGCTGACCCTGACCGTGGGCGAGGACGAGTACACCGCCGACGGCGGCGTGTTCAAGGGCGTCTTCCAGTGCAAGCGGGCGGACGGAGTCGTGGTCTTCGAGATCGCGAAGGAGCTGTCGTTCATCCGCGACACGTTCCTCGTGAAGACCGACGGCACGTTGCCGGTCTCGGTGGCGCTGCTCTCTGCAGTCGCCATCCACTCACGCTTCTACGACTACGTGTAGAGCGCGCTCGCGGGGCTCGAGGCCGCTCAGCGTCGCTTGGCGCGCGCGGTGGAGACCGGCGTCGTCGTGCGGCGCGGGGCCTTGCCGTGGCGAACGCCGCCGAGGCTCTCGACCGGCGTGACGCTCTTCGAGGGGACGGTGCCCGCCGCGCTCGCGGGCTCCGCGGCTGCGGCTGATGCCGAGGGCGAGCCCGTGGCCGCGGTGACGCCGAGGGCGAGCACGCAGACCCCGAGGCACGCCGCGAGTCCCAGCTTGACCATGCGCGTGAAGCGCTCGCGCCGTTCCGCGACGTGCGGCTGGCGCTTCTCGTCGAGCACCGGATCCGGGAGCACGATGCTCTCCCACGTCATGCGTGACGGGCCCAACGCGGCGGCGCGGGCGAGCAGCTCCTGCTTCGAGACGCCGGAGCGCTCCGTCTCGCCGACGAACGCGAGGCTGACCGGTCGCGCCGTCACCGGCGGTGCCGGCGCAGCGGGGGGAGGAGGAGCGGCAAGGGCGACCTCGAACGGACCGCTCGTCTCGCGCAGCGTGGTCTCGCCGATCGCCGCGGGAGGAAAGGCCTCCGGGGTGAAGGCCTGGAAGGCGAGGGGACGAGGCGGGGTCGGTCGCGGCTGCTCCACGCCTCACACACCAGCAAGCGACGGGCCACGCGGCTGGGCTCCTGAGGTCGGTCGCGCCACGCCGCCGACCCCACGGATCGCCCCGCGATCGTCGCTCCTCGCGTGCTCGGCGCCCCCGCGGTGCGTCGGCCCGGTCCACCGCTGAACACCAGCGGTGGATCGCGCTACCCCCGGCTGCGGGCAAGGGCCCGCGTCGCGGTCACTCCTTCTCGGCGTCGACCCAGGCCTTGATGCCCTGGATGATCGGGTCGCTCGGGTCGAGCTTCTTGATCGGATGGTTCGGGTTCGCCTGCCCGGTGGGGTTCAGGATGATGAGGCTCTTCGCCTTGTCCTGGAAGTTGATCATCGTGCGCGCGTGGCCGCACGCGGTCGCGGGGTCGGTCACGTAGGCGCGGAGGTCCATGGCGAGGACCGGCGGCGGTAGCGAGCCGTCCACGTCCTGCGCGTGGCAACCGAGGCACGAGCCCTTGCCGATGACGCCGCCGTCGAACGTGCCGCCGTCGTTCTGATCGTCGCCGGTGATGTCGAGCATCGTCTGCATCGCGGGCACGGCCTTGGTGTTCCAGACGTCGAGCGCGGTGCACTGCGTGTTCTTGCCCTGACCGGGCGCCGACGTGATCGCCTTGAACACGATCTTGAGCTGCCCCGCGGGGTCCCAGCCGGTGAGGACCATGCTGCCCGTGTAGAGGTCGACCGTCGTCCCGGCGGGCACGGTCAGCTCACCCTGGAAGCCGTTGACCACGGGGTCCGCCTTCACCTTGCCGCTCCGCGGGAGCTTCACGAAGAACGGCGAGTCGAGCGTCAGGTTGGCGTTCTGCGGCGCGGTCACGGTGAGCGCGGTGAGCGACAGCGTGCCGTTCGTTCCGTTGCTGCCGAGGAACGAGATCTTGCCGCCCGCGTAGCCCTCGCCGAGCGGATCGAGGTACTGCACGTTCGGGCCCTCGAGCACGGCGAACGCGCCGGTGGTCGGCAGCGGCGGGCCGGGCATCTCGGCGTTGATCCACGCCGCCGTGTGATCGTAGAGCTCGGGGAAGCCCTTGAGCGCCGGGCCGGTGTGCGCGACCTGCGTGAGGATGATGCTGTCGTTCGGGTCGCGCGTGGCGGGCAGGATGCCGGGATAGTTCTTCGCGGACACGTACGCGTCCGGGTCACCGAGCCAGTGCGGGGCGACGGTGCCCTTCACGTGACAGCTGCCGTTCGCGCCGCCGCAGCGCACGAGCAGATCGTGCTGGACGACGCGGAAGAGGGGCTCGCCGTTGGTGCCGCCCTCGCCGCCGTTCGCGGGATCGTCCGAGGAGCTGCTGCACGCCGCCGAGCCGAGCGCACCGAGACCACCGAGCACGAACACGGAGACGCCGACCGCGAGCGCGCTCCGGACCGAGCTCCGCACGCGCGAATGCAAAGCCATCATCAGGCGCGATCGTGCCGTGCGAACGCCGCTCATGCAAGCGCGGCGCGCGGCGCGCGGGCGTTTCAGCGGTGCCGGCGCAGCACGACCGCGTGCCCGGTGTGCTGCTCGAGGGTACGCGCCGCACGCACCTGGGCGGCCTCGCCGGCGCTCGCAACGTCGGCCGCGTCGCTCGCGTGCGCGGTCGTGGCGAACGTCACGCCGGCGGCCACGAGCACGAACGCGGTGATGGCGGCGGCGCGCGTGAGATCGCCGCGGCTCCACTGAAAGCACGACCAGAGCGCGAGCAGTCGGCTCATGAAGAGCAGGGGCGGGGAGGGCGGGACGAGCATCCCGCGCTCGGCGCGTTGCTCGCTGACGATCGCGAGGGTCTGCTCCCATAGCTCGCGCATCTCGTCGACGGCGCTATGGATGCCGTGAGGCGCCAGCGGGAACGCGAGCGGCGTGAGGGACCGCGCGTCGTCGCGGACGGCGGCGGCGTCGAAGACGATCGTCACCGCGGGCGGAGCGAAGGGAGCGACCCTCCGCGAGCTCGGCGGCGGATCCATGTCGTCGGCGACGACCGTGTCGGCGAACGCGATGTCGTGGGTCGGATCGTCGCTGTCGTCGGGCGCGAGCACGTCGGCGAGCGCCGCGTACGTTGGCGTGAAGGGCGACGGGCGAGACATCCGGGTTGCTCTCCTCGACGCAAGCGGCGAGCCAGCGGGAGCCGGGTGCTTCGAGCGGGGCAGAAGCGCGTCACCGTGACCACGGAAGGCGGGCGGATCGAGAACGGCCCGTGTTTGTAGGTTGCATGGGAAACATCGGCGCGATGTGCGCGGAACACCCTCATGGCGAGGGAGCGATCCGGCTGGGCCGCGGGTCATCCATGACGAGGACCTGCTCCCGCGCCCGCTGCCCGCACGCATGCGGGGTTTGTCCGGTGGCGGGGCCGCCGGCGCCGGCGGCACGGCCGCTGCTACGTCACTCTCCGTGAACCTGCGCCTGCGCGACCTCGTGCGTGGAGACGTGCTCGCGGCGACGCTCGCCGCCGCGCTGACCGCGTGCAGCGCGCCCGCGGCCGACGCCGTCGCGCGGGAGCCCGGAGCTCCGGGAATGACGAGCTCGGTCACGGGTCCCGCGAGCGTCCTCGCGGTCTCCTCGGGCGGCGAGGCCGAGGGCAGCGGTGGCCGGAAGGCCCGGCTCGCGAGCACGCGGAAGGAGCCGTTCGCGCAGCCCGCATCCGGCGCCTGTCCGGAGGGCATGGCCTCGGTCGGCGGCCGCTTCTGCATCGACCGCTACGAGGCCGCGCTGCTCGACGTGCTTCCCGGCGGCGAGGAACGCCCGCACTCCCCGTTCACGCCGGTCGGTCCGCGCGACGCGGTTCGCGCGGTGAGCGCGCCGAACGTCTACCCCCAGGGCTACATCAGCGCGGTCGAGGCGCAGCGCGCGTGCGGCGCGTCCGGCAAGCGCCTGTGCCAGGTCGCCGAGTGGGGCGCCGCGTGCCGTGGTCCGGAGGCGCGCGCGTGGGGCTACGGCGAGCAGCGCGAGCCGGGCCGCTGCAACGACCGCGGCCGGAACCCGGTCCTCGCGCTCTCGGGCGCTCGGGCGCGGCACTGGGACTGGAAGACGATGAACCAGCCCGCGCTGAACCAGCTCGAGAGCACGCTCGCGCGGACCGGGGAGCACGAGGGCTGCACGAACGAGTACGGCGTCTACGACATGGTCGGGAACCTCCACGAGTGGGTCGCCGATCCGTCGGGCACGTTCTACGGCGGCTACTACCAGGACGTCGCGAGCGTCGGTCATGGCGCGGGCTGCGGCTATCTCACGACTGCGCACGAGGCGCGCTACCACGACTACTCGACGGGGTTCCGCTGCTGCGCCGACCTCCCCGGAACGGCCCCGCCGCCCGCGCCGGTCGCCGCGCCCCGGCGCGGGAAGGCCCGGCGCTAGGGCGGTCCCCGACCTGGTGGCCGGATGTTTGGCCCTACATGTAGGCGAGCCGTACGCTCGGCCGATGCTGCAAGAAGGTCTCGCTCCGGGTCTTCGCTTCGTGAGGCGCAACGACCGTCACGAGATGCGTCGCGCGTTCGGTCTCCGTTGCCAGGTGGTCCGCGAGCGCGACTTCCGCCTCGTCGCCGACCGCGCCGTCGACCTCTCCCCGGACGGGATGTTCGTGCGGAGCGACCGCGACGACCTTGCCGTCGGCGAGAGCCTCATCGTCTCGTTCAAGGCGACCTCGCTCGGCCTCTGGTTCGACACCGAGGCGACCGTCGCGCGGCTGGTGCGCGGGCGCCGGGGGACCGACCGCGGCGCGGGCTTCGGCCTGTCCTTCTCGACGCTCGACCGCGTGAAGCGTCTCATCCTGCGCGGCCATCTGCGGCGCGTGCCTCCGCCGCTGCCGCGTCGCCACCAGCGCATGGACGTGGCGAAGACGGTCCGGAGCGTGAGCCGATGAACGCGGTGACCTTCGCGTCCTCCGTCTCCCTCGCGCCGCGCGTCTCGCGGCGCGTCGCCACCCGTCGCGACGTCGTCCTTCCGTGCCAGGCGGTGCGCGAGAGCGATTTCACGCTCGTCGCCGATCGCACGCTCGACATCTCGGTCGACGGCCTCCTCCTGCCGGTCAAGCGGACGATGATGACGGGCGAGCCGCTCCTCGTGTCGTTCCAGATCCCCGGCCTGTGGATCGATGCGGAGTGCATCGTCACGCGCGTCATCCAGGGCCGCCGTCCCTGTGACGACGGGCTGCTCGCGGTCGGCGTGCTGTTCGACGGCATCTCTCCCGCGGCGCGCGCCGCGCTCGCCGGCTTCCTCCACGGGCGTCCGCCGCCGCTGCCGCGCCGCGGACCGCTCGCCCGCCTCCGCCGCGGCGAGGACGGCCCCCAGCTCGCCGACGTCTCGATCATGGATGCTCCGCTCGCCGCGCCCGAGTCGACGGCCCTCGCGCTCGAGCACGACGTCGAGGAGATCATCGACGGGGTCGATCCGGTGGGCATTCTCCGCGAGCTCGCCTCGGCGTGGCGCGCGCTGTCGCTCGAGGGCGAGCAGGGCTGAACCGCCGGCGGAGCTGCGCTACGCTGGCCGCATGTCCGAGGACGGCAAGAAGCGGCTCCGCGATCTCGCAAACCAGGTCCGGCAGAAGGTCACGCCCAACGGCGCGACGCTGCTGAACCAGCGCGGGCTCGACCTCGTCGACGATCTCGCGCGCGAGCTGACCGGCGAAGGCGGCATGCCCGGCCTCCGCGTCGAGCGCGACGGGCCGACGAAGATCCGCCTCACTCGTCAGACGCGCAACGCCGAGATCACGCTCGCGTGGGAGCGTGACATCGGCGCGCTCGGCGTCACCTGCGAGAAGCACGGCGAGCCGCGGACCTTCGTGCGCTACGTCTGGGACGACGCCCAGGCGAAGTGGCGCAAGCTCGATGGCGGCGGCGAGATCTACGAGGACGTTACGAGCGCCCTCGTCACGTACCTCTATCCGGAAGCGGCGCCGCCGGTGCCGTGAGCGGTCACCAGTCGATGATCGCGGCGCCCCAGGTGAACCCGGAGCCGAAGCCGCAGCACGCGACCTTCATCCCGCGCTTCAACTTGCCGCTCTCCTCCGCCTCGGCGAGGAGGATCGGGATCGTGGCGGCGGTCGTGTTTCCGTAACGCTGGATGTTGTGGACGATCTTGTCGTCCGGGATCCCGAGCGTGTTCTGGATGAACTGGTTGATGCGCAGGTTCGCCTGGTGGAAGCAGAAGAGGTCGATGTCCTGGCCGCTGATGTTGTTGGCCATGCACACCTCCATCAGCACGCCCATCATGCGCTCGACGGCGTTCTTGAAGACGAGCTTGCCCTCCATCTGGGCGAACATCATCTCGGGCGCGACCTGACCGACGCCCTTGTCGTCGACGGGGATGAACGGGCGCTTCTTGATGTCCCAGACGCGCTGCGCGAGCACGTCGGCGAAGCGGCCGTCCGCGCCGAGCTTCCAGTTGCGGATGCCCCGGTCCTCGTCGGTGGCGCTCACCACGACCGCGCCTGCGCCGTCGCCGAAGAGCGAGGCGACGTTCCGGCCGCGCGTCGACAGATCGAGCGCCGCCGAGTGGACCTCGGCGCCGACGACGAGCACGTGCTTGGCAGCACCCGACTTCACCATCGAGCTCGCGGTGCCCAGCGAGTAGAGGAAGCCGCTGCACTGGTTACGGATGTCGAGCGCGGGGACGAACTTCGCGTTCGGTCCGTCGCATAGGCCGAGCTTCTTCTGCAGGTAGACGCCGGAGCCCGGGAAGCAGTGCTCGGGCGAGAGCGTCGCGAAGATGATCATGTCGAGATCGGTCTTGTCGATCCCCGCCTTCGCGATGGCCTTCTCGGCGGCGACGAGGCCGAGATCGGCCGACCCGACGCCCTCGTCGGCGAAGCGGCGCTCCTCGATGCCGGTGCGCTGCACGATCCAGTCGTGGGTGGTGTCGATCCCGTACTGGGTCCTCAGGTCATCGTTGGTGACGACGCGAGGCGGGACGAAGTAGCCGGTACCGGAGATGTACGCGTTGGGCACGGCCCCAGGCTAGCGCGCCGCCCTGGCCGCTACTCTCACGTTTCTGCCAGGTTTCTTGGCCGGAGGGCCGCCGGATCGCGACGATGATGCCGATGAAGGTGAATGTAGGCACGCTCGCCGCCGGATCGTAGAGCGGCCCGTCGCACGTGCGTGGAACCGGCGCCGCGTGCGATAGCACGAGGGAAGGCACCCGCATGAAGGTCACCATCCTGGACGTGCGTGCTGCGACGGGCTCCGCCACGTGCGCCGTCGTCTCGTTTCGGTCCGACGCCGGTGAAGGGATGGGCACGTGGTGCCGCGCGCGTGAGCCCGAGGTCGGACGCACGTACGACATCGAATTCACGCTCACGGAGCCGACGGCCTGCACGCTCGCGGATCGAGACGTGCAGTCGATCCGTACAGAGCCCCCTGGCACCTCGTTCACGGGGCGCCTCGAGAGCGTCGATGACGACGTCGCCGTCCTTCGCGTCGCGACCGACTGCCTGATCCTTCTCGAGCGAGCGGCCGGCACGCCTCCTCAGGGCTCGTTCGTGCGAATCGTCGTGAGCGTCGACGACCTCGTGCTGTACCCGTTCGGCTGCTAGACGCCTGACCGCGGCTCAGCGCCCGAGCAGCTTCTTCAGCCTGGGCGTGATGTTCGCCACCGCGCCCGCGCCCTTCACCGAGCCCTCGAGCTTCTGCCCCGACGCGCGGCCGTCCGGGCCGGGCAGCGCGAACAGCGGGACGAGCTCGCCCACGTAGCCGGCCGCGACGAGCGGCTCGCGGCGTTCGTCGAGATCGAACTCGAGCACCGTCAGATCCGGGAACGCCGCATCGAGCTCGCCGGCGGCCGCCGCCTTGTGGAAGTAGCGGCACGGCTCGCACCACGTCGCGCCGACGTAGACGACGAGCTCGCGTCCTTGCGCCTTCGCCTCTTCGCGCGCCGCCTTGATCACGGTCGCCACGTCGCCGGGCGGGGCAGGGACGACGCGCAGCCCGGGCGGCGCCACCACGAGCGGGCCTGCGGCGGCGCTCGGCGAGGACGACGACGCAGCGCGTGACGGCGACGGCTCGGGCTCGGTCCTGCTGCACGCTGCGACGAGCACGACGAACGCGAGCGCCGCCGAACGGCGGAGCGACGACGCGCGCATCATCGCGACGGCGGCTCCGACCATCGGGCGCCGAGGTGATCCCAGGCCGGTGACTCGTCGGCGGACGTATGCAGCACGCGGACCCGCATGATCGTCTTCTCGACGGGCGACGTGTACCCGTGCTTCTTGCCCTTCGTGAACATCGCTTCCATGCCGGGGAGGGGGAGCGGGTAGCTGTAACGAACGGTGTCGCGCTCGCGAAGCCGCCCGCCGCCGAGCCGCGCCCCGAGGAGCTCGTGGCCGGGCTCCGGCTTGCCGGTCCGGCGGTCCACGACCTCGATGCAGCGGAACGTCGAGTCGAGGCCGTACATCCGGCGCTTCGTCCAGATCTCCGCCGCCCGCCACGGGTGCCGTTCGCTGCCCGGGACCTGGAGCTCGTCGATGATGACGAGCTCGACGCCCTCGACGACGCTCGGCGGCGGCAGCGTCGCGGGCTTGTTCGGGGCCGCTGCACCACCGCCCATCTTCGCGGTGCGCTGCAGGTCCTCCTTCTCCCAGCGCTCGGAGGGCGGGGGCAGGCGCACGGTCGCGGGCACGCTGTCGTGCGTCTCGAGCTTCGGCGTCCTCGCCCCGACCGGCTCGGAGCGGCGCGTCCCCTTCTTCTCGACCATGCGAGGTCGATCATACGAGGAAATTGGAAAACGCCACGCGGCCAAGTGGCGGCCGCGCGGCGTCTTCCCGGTCAGGCGCTCAGAACTGGTGCGCTTCCGTCGAGTCGCCGAGGGCGAGGGTCGCCGACTTGCCGCCCGAGATGACCTCCGCGACGCTGTCGAAATAGCCGGTGCCGACCTCGCGCTGGTGACGCGTCGCCGTGTAGCCGTCCTTCTCGGCGCCGAACTCCTGCTGCTGGAACTCGGAGTACGCCTTCATGCCCTCCGCCTTGTAGCGGCGGGCGAGGTCGAACATCCCGTAGTTCAGCGAGTGGAAGCCGGCGAGGGTGACGAACTGGAACTTGTACCCCATGGCCCCGAGCTCGCGCTGGAACCTGGCGATGGTGGCGTCGTCGAGGTTCTTCTTCCAGTTGAACGACGGCGAGCAGTTGTAGGCGAGGAGCTTGTTCGGGAACTCCTTGCGGACGCCCTCGGCGAACTGACGCGCCTGCGCGAGGTCCGGCGTCGACGTCTCGCACCAGACGAGGTCGGCGTAGGGGGCGTAGGCGAGGCCGCGGGCGATGGCGGTCTCGACGCCGCTCTTCATCTTGTAGAAGCCCTCGGCGGTGCGCGAGCCCTTCTCGATGAAGGGGTGGTCGCGCTCGTCGATGTCGCTCGTGAGGAGCTTCGCGCTGTCGGCGTCGGTGCGGGCGACGAGGATCGTCGGCACGTCCATCACGTCGGCGGCGAGGCGCGCCGCGGTCAGGGTGCGGATGAACTGGCTGGTCGGAACGAGGACCTTGCCGCCCATGTGACCGCACTTCTTCTCGCTCGCGAGCTGGTCCTCGAAGTGGACGCCCGCTGCGCCCGCCTCGATCATGCCCTTCATGAGCTCGTAGGCGTTGAGCGGCCCGCCGAAGCCCGCCTCGGCATCGGCCATGATCGGCGCGAGCCAGTGGCGCTCACGCTTGCCCTCGGCGTGCTCGATCTGGTCGGCACGGACGAGCGCGGCGTTGATCCGCTTCACCACCGCCGGGACGCTGTCGGCCGGGTAGAGGCTCTGGTCGGGGTACATCTGACCGGCGTTGTTCGCGTCGGCCGCGACCTGCCAGCCCGAGAGGTAGATGGCCTTCAGGCCGGCGCGGACCTGCTGGACCGCCATGTTGCCGGTGAGCGCGCCGAGCGCGTGGACGTAGTCCTCGGTGTGGAGGAGCTCCCACAGGCGACGAGCGCCGAGCGTCGCGATCGTGTGCTCGATGCGGAACGAGCCGCGGAGGCGTTCGACGTCGGCCTTCGAGTACGCGCGGAGGACGCCGTCGAAACGCTTGGCGTGGAGCAGGGAGGTATCAAGGGAATCGACAACGCGTGCAGCGCTCATGAGAAGTCTCCTTCTTTGAATGACGTGACCTGGGAATCTGGGTGATGCGGGCGGACGCGCCGAGGATCAGGCCGAAGCCGTCACGAGCGCGTACGCAGGAACCGTGAGGAAGTCCTCGAAGCGAGGCGCGAGCGACAGGCGCTCGAACAGCTCGCGGGCTTCCTTGAACTTGCCGGCGGCGAACTTCTCCGCGCCGACCTCGCTCTTCACCTGCTCCATCTCCTCGGCGACCGTCTTCGTGAAGCGATCGCGGGAGACGACGGAGCCGTCGTCGAGCGGAGCGGCGTGGCGGATCCACTGCCAGACCTGGGCGCGCGAGATCTCGGCGGTCGCGGCGTCTTCCATCAGGTTGTAGATGGGGACGCAGCCGACGCCGCGCAGCCAGGACTCGATGTACTGGATGCCGACGCGCACGTTGTGACGCAGGCCCGCGTCGGTGCGGGTGCCCTGGTGCGGGACGAGAAGGTCCTTCGCGGCGACGTTCACGTCCTCGCGAAGGTTCCCGAGCTGGTTCTTGCCCTTCATGTGCTCGTCGAAGATCGCGCGGGCGATCGGGACGAGCCCCGGGTGAGCAACCCACGTGCCGTCGTGGCCGTTCGTGACCTCGCGGAGCTTGTCGGCGCGGACCTTGGCCATCGCGGCCTCGTTCTTCGCCTCGTCGCCCTTGATCGGGATCTGCGCGGCCATGCCGCCCATCGCGTGGACGCCGCGGCGGTGACAGGTCTTGATGAGGAGCTGCACGTAGGCGTCCAGGAACGCCTTGTCCATCGTCACCTGGCCGCGATCGGGCAGGAGCGCGTCCTTGTCGGCGGAGCGCTTCTTGATGAAGCTGAAGATGTAGTCCCAGCGCCCGCAGTTGAGGCCCGCCGAGTGCTCGCGGAGCTCGCTCAGGATCTCGGCCATCTCGAACGCCGCGGGCAGCGTCTCGATCAGCACGGTCGCCTTGATGGTCCCGCGCGGAATCCCGAGCTTCTCCTGCGCGCGGAGGAACACGTCGTTCCAGAGGCGCGCCTCGAGATGGCTCTCGAGCTTCGGGAGATAGAAGAACGGCCCGGCCCCGCGCGCCACGAGCTCGCGGGCGTTGTGGAAGAAGTAGAGGCCGAAGTCGACGAGCGCGCCCGGCGCGACCGCGCCATCGACGAGGACGTGCTTCTCGGGCAGGTGCCAGCCGCGCGGCCGGACGAAGAGCACCGCCGTCTTCTCGGCGAGCGCGTACGTCTTCGGGCCCTGCTGGAAGGAGATCGTGCGCCGGATCGCGTCGTGGAGGTTGTGCTGTCCCTCGATGAGGTTCGACCACGTGGGGGTGGTCGCGTCCTCGAAGTCGGCCATGAAGACGTTCGCGCCGGAGTTCAGCGCGTTGATGATCATCTTGCGGTCGACCGGGCCCGTGATCTCGACGCGCCGATCGAGGAGGACCTCGGGGACCGGCGCGCACGTCCAGTTGCCCTCGCGGACCGCCTTCGTCTCGGCGAGGAACCCGAGCTCCTCGAGCGCGCCCTTCGCGTCGAGCCGCTGCTGACGCTCGGCGCGCAGCGCGAGGAGCTCCTCGACCCGCGGGCGGAACGTACGAACGAGATCGGCGACGAGCTCGAGCGCGTCCGCGGAGAGAACGAGCGTCTCGCTCGCGCTGCTCACGCCGCCTTCCACGCGTACCGTCTTGCCTTCGTTCGCCATGGGCTCTCCCTCTCGTTCGCCCCGCCCGTGATGCGGTGCAGCATCACCTTGCAGTGTGACCTGTCATCAGTCAACATCGAGCAGCAGACCACGTAGAAACAGTGGTCCTGCGTTGTCAATGACAGCGTGTAAACCTGTCACGCTTGTCAATGACAGAACCGCCACAGGTCTCGCCGAGGAACGTCAGAATGCCACCGCGGACACCCGTGACCGACGCGTCACCGCCCGACTCCAGCCAGCAGGATGCGCCGCGCTACGGCGCGAAGGTGCGGGCGCTCCGCCGGCGCGAGGCGCTCAACCAGGTGCAGCTCGCCGAGAAGCTCGGGATCTCGCCGAGCTACCTCAATCTCATCGAGAACAACCGCCGGCCGCTCCCCGCCAACCTGCTCATCAAGCTCGCGCAGCTGTTCAACGTCGACGTCAACTCGTTCGCGACCGACGAGGACACGCGGCTCGTCGCCGACCTGACCGAGGCGTTCTCCGATCCGCTCTTCGAGGAGCGTGACCTCACCTCGGTCGACGTCCGCGAGCTCACCGCCGCGAGCCCCAACGCGGCGCGCGCGGTGCTCTCGCTCTACCGCGCGTACCAGGCGGCACGCTCCAGCCGGGACGACCTCACGTCGCGCCTCAGCGAGGGCGAGGAGAACACGGGCATCGATCGCTCCCATCTCCCCAGTGAGGAGGTGAGCGATCTCATCCAGCGCCACGGCAACCACTTCCCGGCCCTCGAGGACGTGGCGGAGTCGCTCGCCCTCCGCGCCCGCGCGAGCGGTGACGAGCTCTTCGCCGGCCTCGTGCGCCACGCCGAGAAGCGGCTCGGCATCCAGGTGCAGATCGGCCGCTGGGGGTCGGAGCGCGGCGTCCTCCGCCGCTACGATCCGCATCGCAAGCTGCTCGTCCTCTCCGAGCTCCTGCCGACGCGGAGCCGCACGTTCCAGCTCGCGCACCAGATCGCCCTGGTCGAGCACGGCGCGCTGCTCGACGCCGTGGTGCAGGATCCGCTGCTCACGACGGACGAGTCGCGGGCGCTCGCGCGCGTCGCCCTCGGCAACTACTTCGCGGGCGCGGTGCAGATGCCGTACGGCGTCTTCCTCCAGGCCGCGAAGGAGGAGCGCTACGACATCGACGTGCTCGGCCGCCGGTTCCGCGTCGGCTTCGAGCAGGTGTGTCACCGGCTGACCACGCTGCGGCGGCCGGGCGCCGAGGGCGTGCCGTTCCACATGATCCGCATCGACGTCGCGGGGAACATCTCGAAGCGGTTCAGCGCGTCGGGGATCCGCTTTGCACGCTTCTCCGGCGTGTGCCCGCGCTGGAACGTCTTCTCCGCCTTCCTCACGCCCGGGATGATCCGCATCCAGGTCTCGCGGATGCCGGACGGCAACATGTACTTCTGCCTGGCGCGCACCATCCAGAAGGACTCCGGCGGCTACCACGCGCAGCACCCGGTGCAGGCCATCGGCATCGGCTGCCAGGTCCCCTTCGCCAAGGAGCTCGTCTACTCGGACGGCATCGATCTCGCGAACCCCGACACGGTCACGTACATCGGCGTGACCTGCCGGCAATGCGAGCGCACCGACTGCGAGCAGCGCGCCCTGCCGTCGCTCAAGGTCCCGCTCCGGGTCGACCCGAACGTGCGCGGCGTGTCCCTTTATGCGCCCGTCTCCGGGGCGCCGCCGCCGGGCGGCATGCCGCCTGGGCTGACGCGGCCCTAATGGCGATAACCGCGCGAAGTTCCTTGCAGGAAGAGGGGAGGCCTCCGATGATGGCGAGGCATGTCTTCGCGTAGCTCGGCGGCCAAGGTCGCGCGCTGGCTCGTCTCCAAGGACAGGCGCGGTGAGGCGGTCGCTCTCCTGTGCGCATGGGCGGCGAGCGGCCCGAACGACAAGGAGGGGCAGGAGCTCCTCGCCGAGGCCTACCGTCTCGACCCGGGGTCGGAGCTGGCGCAGCTCGCCTTCGAGAAGATGGAGGGGATCGCGGCGAAGGACCACGGCCCGCTCGATCAGGCGATTGCCCTCTGGACGCCCGACGAGATCGCGAAGCTCGAGAAGCAGATCGCGCGCCCCAACTTCATGCGGGCGCAGGTCGGCTTCAACAACAACGTGAAGTACGGCGGCAACGTCTTCCACATCCAGACCGAGGACTCCGGCCTCGACCGCCCGCACATCATCACGCACCTCTTCGCGGACGGCGGCCGCATCATCAAGAGCAACAAGCGGTCGTACGCCTCCGAGGTGAAGCGCGACGACGTGGCCCTCTACGTGCGGCAGCTCATGAAGGGCCAGCACATGGAGATGGCCATCATGCTCCGCGAGGGGAAGTTCGACGAGGTCATCGCCGGCCGCGCGGTCGGCGGGATGCACCTTCTCGAGGAGCCCCCGCATCTCGAGGTCCAGAAGCTCGCCACGAAGAAGGAGACCCGGGCCGAGGCCGCGCCGGCCGCCGCGCGTGGCTCCGAGCATCCGCCCGCTCTCGTCGGGACGTCGCGGACCGGGAGCAGCACGAGCTTGCCGCGCGTGGTAGCGCCGCCGGTCCCCGGTCAGCCGCCGCCTGCCGCGCCGCTCGCGCCCGCCGCGGCCACCGCGCCGGGTGGACCGTCCCTCCAGAAGCTCGTCGGCAAGCTTGATGCGCCGAACGAAGCGCCGAAGGAAGCCCCGCAGCAGGCGCGCTTCCGGCTCAACGTGCAGCGCAGCCCGGGCGGCGGGCCCGCGTTCTACGAGCCGCGCGGCGACTCCGCGATCATCGGCGCCGAAGGGGCCATCGCGATCGCGGACGAGCGCTTCTGCCACCGCCGCGAGGCGCAGATCCGCTGGGTGAAGGGCCGCGTCTGGCTCGAGGATCTCGAGCACGGCAACGGCGTGTTCCTCCGCGTGAGGCAGCCCGTGGAGCTCGAGATCGGCGACGAGTTCATCGTCGGCGATCAGCTCCTCACGATCGAGCGCAACCCCGAGCCTAACGACGGTCCGGACGAGGGGCCGACCTACTTCTACTCGTCGCCCAAGTGGACCTCGTCGTTCCGCGTCGTCCAGATCTTCGAGGGCGGCGCGAAGGGCGCGTGCGTCGTCGCGCGCGGGACCACCATGCAGATCGGCTCCGCCATCGGGGACTTCGTCTTCACCGCCGACCCGCTCGTCGCCGATCAGCACTGCCTGGTCGAGGAGCAGGCGGGCGCGATCCTCCTCACCGACCTCGGCTCGCGCACGGGCGTCTTCGTGCGCATCAAGGGCGAGCAGGAGCTCGTGAACGGCGACGAGGTGATGGTGGGCCGGACGCGGCTGCAGCTGGAGCTGCTCCCGGACTGAGCGTGGTCCCGGCGGGCGAGCGGGTCGTCGTGGTCGACACGAACGTGCTGCTGTCGGCGATCCTGAAGGAGGGCAGCGTGCCCGATCGGCTGCTGACCGCCCTTTGGGACCAGGGGGTGCTCGTCGCCTACGACGCGCGGATCGCCCTCGAATACCGGGAGATCGTGGCGCGTCCCAAGTTCCGGAAGGTGCTCGACCCGGCGCGGGCAGCGCGCCTCCTCGACGCGCTCCTCGCGCGCGGCCGCGAGCTCGTGGAGGTGCCTCGCTGGCCTGGCGTCCTCGGTGACGACTCGGATCGGCCGTTCGTCGAGGTGGCGCTCGCGGCGCGGGCGGCGGCGATCGTCACCGGCAACCTGAAAGACTACCCGGCGAACCTCGGCTTCGACGTCCTGCCGCCCGCCACGCAGCTCGCCCGGCTCGGGTGAGGCTCACTGCGCGGCGACGATGGCGCGCACCATCGCATCGAAGTCGGTCCGCATCGGAAGATCGTAGCGGACCACCGCGCGGCGCTTGGTCGTCGAGACCGCGGCGCCGGTCTTCGGGTTCGTGCCGGTGACCTCGTGGTCCTCCCAGACGATGCCGATGCCCCGCCGTTCCCAGGCGGGGATGTCGTTGAAGTTGATGCCGTTCGCGAAGAGGAGCTCGTTGCGGTCCGCGACCGAGACGCCCTTCAGGCGCTCCGTCGCGTCGTGGTCGGAGAGGCCCTGCCGGCGCAGCAGCCAGTACGAGTGCCCGTTCAGGGCGTTGCGGTGCGCGTCCTCGCTGCGCCAGCGGAAGTAGTCGACGACGTCGTCGTCGGTCGGGAGCTGCGAGATCCGCGCGTCGAACGCGCCGAGGGTCCCGAGCGCCAGCGAGAACCGCGCGCTCGCCTCGCCGGCGAGGACCGACAGGTACTTCCGCAGCTTCCTCCCGAACAGCGACTCGTCGCGCTTGAACAGCAAGGAGAGCTCGTCGCTCTGGGTGTACCCGAACAGCACGGAGAAGCCGCACGAGGTGACGAGGTGCTCGAGGGTCGCCACCATGCAGTCGCGGAAGCGAAGATCGTAGGGCGCGTCGAATTTCTCGGTGGTGCGCGTGAGCTGCGAGAACGAGCGGCCATCGATGCGCGCCACCATGTGCACGCCGGGCAGGACGCAGTGGTCGTGCGCGGTCTCGTAGACGCGCATTCGCTTGTCGAGCTGCTCGAACTTCATCGCTCCCGGCATCTGCCGCCGCGCGCCGAGCGCGCCAAGCGATTTCTGCGGGCCCCGTGGTACGGTGCGCCCCATGGCTGGACGTTACGGCATGTCGTTCGCGAAGAAGCACATCGAGGACGGCGACTACGAGGAGGCGATCGCCTCCGCCACGAAGGGGATCGAGGGAGGCGACCACGGGCCCGAGCCGCTGTTCGACCGCGCCACCGCCTACGATCTGTCGGAGCGGCACGAGGAGGCGGTCGCCGACTTCGAGCAGGCGCTGACCCTCAATGCCCAGGAGCAGGTCATCGACCCGTTCACCATCGACGACGCGTACTTCAGCTCGCTCGTCGCGGCGGCGCAGCAGGCCGCCGCCGCCAAGGACGTCGCGAAGGGCGTCGCGATCCTCCAGCGCTACCCGCGCTTCGCGCCGAAGGGCGAGCACACCCAGGAGGCGCTCGACTGGGCCAAGCGCCTCAAGGGCGAGATGCCGAGCCTGCTCGACAAGACGAAGGGCGTCGACGCCTCCTAGCGCCTAGCGCGCCGCGCCGGGCCGCCGCGACTTGAACAGGTTGATGAGCCCGTTCGTCGAGGCGTCGTGCGAGGTGACTTCGCCGGGCGCCTCGAGCTCGGGCAGGATCTTCTGCGCGAGCTGCTTGCCGAGCTCGACGCCCCACTGGTCGTAGCTGTTGATGTTCCAGATGACGCCCTGGACGAAGATCTTGTGCTCGTACATCGCGATGAGCGACCCGAGCGTGCGCGGCGTCACCTTCTGCACGAGGATCGACGTGGTCGGCCGGTTGCCGGTGAACGTCTTGTGCGGCGCGAGCGCGGCGATGCGCTCGGGCGAGAGCTTCTGAGCGGCGAGCTCCTTCTCGACCTCCTCCTGGGTCTTGCCGCGCATCAGCGCCTCCGGCTGGGCGAAGAAGTTGGCGAGGAGGATCTCGTGGTGCTTCCCGATAGGGTTGTGGGTCTCGATCGGCGCGATGAAGTCGGCCGGGATGAGCCGCGTGCCCTGGTGGATCAACTGATAGAACGCGTGCTGCCCGTTTGTCCCGGGCTCGCCCCAGATGACCGGGCCCGTCGCGTAGTCGGTGATGCGCTCGCTCGCGCGGTCGACGCCCTTGCCGTTCGACTCCATGTCGCCCTGCTGGAAGTAGGCGGCGAAGCGGTGAAGGTACTGGTCGTAGGGGAGGATCGCGTGCGTCTCGGCGCCGTGGAAGCTCGCGTACCAGAGGCCGAGCAGCGCGATCAGCACCGGGATGTTCTTCTCGAGCGGCGCCGACCGGAAGTGCTGGTCCATGTCGTGGGCGCCGGCGAGGAGCTCCTCGAACGCGTCCTGCCCGACGACGCACGCGATGGAGAGCCCAATCGCGCTCCACAGCGAATAGCGGCCGCCGACCCAGTCCCAGAACTCGAACATGTTCTCGGTGTCGATGCCGAACGCCGCGACCTCCTTCGCGTTGGTCGATAGCGCGACGAAGTGCTTCGCCACCGCTGCGTCGCCAGCGCCCGGCGCGCCGACGAGCCAGGCCCGCGCCGTCTTCGCGTTGGTCAGCGTCTCCTGCGTCGTGAACGTCTTCGAGGCGACGATGAAGAGGGTGCGCTCGGGATCGAGGTGCTTCAGCGCCTCGGCGATGTGCGTGCCGTCGACGTTCGACACGAAGTGCGCGCGCAGGTTCTCCTGCCAGTACGGACGAAGCGCCTCGGTGACCATGACCGGCCCGAGGTCCGAGCCGCCGATGCCGATGTTGACGACGTCGGTGATCGTCTTGCCCGAGTAGCCCTTCCACGCTCCGGAGCGCAGGCGATCCGTGAAGCTGCGCATCTTCGCGAGCACCGCGTTGACGCCCGGCATGACGTCCTTGCCACCGTCCAGGATCGGCGTGTTCGAGCGGTTCCGCAGCGCGACGTGGAGGACCGCGCGGTCCTCGGTGACGTTGATGTGCTCGCCCGTGAACATCTTCTCGCGCCAGCCCTCGACGTCGGCCTGCTTCGCGAGCGCGAGGAGGAGGCGGAGGGTCTCGTCGGTGGCGCGGTGCTTCGAGAGATCCACGAAGAGGCCGCAGGCCTCGTGCGACATGCGCGAGAACCGCGCGGGATCGGCCTCGAAGAGCGCGCGCATCGTGGTCTTCGCGATGTCGTCTTTGTGCTTCGAGAGGGCCTGCCAGGCCGGTGAGCTCGTGAGGGTCGACATGGCGGCGAGCATAAGACGATCTGCCGGTATTCACGTGATAATGTCGGCTGGCGCATGGCCGAGCCCGAGCTGTCCGTCCGTTGCCGTGGCCTCGTGAAGAAGTACGGCGACCTCACTGCGGTCGACGGTCTCGATCTCGAGGTCCGGCGCGGCGAGTGCTTCGGGTTGCTCGGTCCGAACGGCGCCGGCAAGACCACCACCGTCGAGATCCTGGAGGGCCTCGTGACGCCCACCGCCGGCGACGTCGAGATCCTCGGCAAGCGCTGGGACGTCGACGGCGACTGGCTACGGGAGCGGCTCGGGATCTCGCTCCAGGAGACGCATCTGCCCGAGCGGCTGACCGTGCGCGAGACGCTGGAGCTGTTCCGGTCGCTCTTCACGGAAGGGCGCAACGTCGACGATGCCATCGACCTCGTGGCGCTCCGCGAGAAGGAGCACGCTCGCTACAAGACGCTCTCCGGCGGACAGAAGCAGCGGCTCGCTGTCGCGTGCGCGCTCGTCGGCAACCCGAGCCTCCTCTTCCTCGACGAGCCGACGACCGGCCTCGACCCGCAGTCGCGCCGCATGCTCTGGGAGGTCGTGCTCGCCTTCAAGCGCGAGGGCGGGAGCGTGGTGCTGACGACCCACTACATGGACGAGGCGCAGCGGCTCTGCGACCGGGTGGGCGTCGTCGACCGCGGCAAGATCATCGCGCTCGGCACGCCCAAGGATCTCGTCGACTCGCTCGGCGGCAGCCAGATCGTCGAGCTCACCCTGGCGGAGCCGGAAGGAGCGACCGCCGCGGAGTCGCTGGCCGCGCTCGAGGGCGCTGCCGAGGCGCTCCGCGGGGCGCCTTCCGTGCAGAATGCACGGGCCTCGGTGGGACGGGTCATCCTGACCGTCGATCAGCTCCACGTCGCGCTGCCCGCGGTGCTCGCGGGGCTTGCCGAGCGGGGGCTCGAGCTCACGAGCTTCTCGACGCACCAGGCGACCCTCGAGGACGTGTTCGTCACGCTGACGGGAAGGGCACTCCGCGAATGAGCACCGGCGGGCTCAGCGGGCGAGCGCGGCTGGCTGCGGTGAAGCAGCTGGCGCTCATGCGCGTGCGGCTCTTCGTCCGCGAGCCGGGGGCGATGTTCTGGACGTTCGGCTTCCCGATCGTGCTGTCGTTCGTGCTCGGGATCGCGTTCCGGAACAAGAAGGCCGACCCGGTCGTCGTCGCGGTCGAGATGGCCGCGGCCGCCGAAGCGCCAGGGCCGAGCGATCGCGCGTTCGCCATCCTGACCGACCCCGCGCATGCGGCGGACCTCGAGGCGAGGCGCCTGCCGGCGGCCGAGGCCGATGCCGCGCTCCGGGCGGGACGGGTCAGCCTGGTCGTCGTCGCCGGTCCCGCCGGGTACCGGTACCGGTACGACGCCACGCGGCCGGAGAGCCGGCTCGCGCAGTCGGTGACCGACGACCTCCTGCAGCGCGGCGAGGGCCGGAAGGACGTCTTTGCGCCGGCACGCACGCTCGTGACCGCGCCCGGCGCCCGGTACATCGACTTCTTGATCCCGGGGCTCATCGGGCTCGGCCTCATGTCGACCGGCCTGTGGGGGGTCGGCTTCTCGCTCTCGGAGATGCGAACGAAGAAGCTGCTGAAGCGGCTCGTGGCGACGCCGATGCGCCGCGGCGACTTCCTCTTCTCGTTCCTCGTGGTGCGCGCCGCGACGCTGCTCTTCGAGCTGCCGCCGCTCCTTCTCTTCGCGCACTACGTCTTCGGCGTGCAGGTCCTCGGGTCCCTGCTCGTCCTCTTCCTCATCGCGCTCGTCGGCGCGCTCACGTTCTCGGTGATCGGCCTCCTCATCGCGTGCCGGACCGAGAGCCCGCAGGTGGTGAGCGGCCTCATCAACGCGGTCTCGTTCCCGATGTACCTGTGCTCGGGCGTCTTCTTCTCGGCGTCGCGCTTCCCCGAGCCGCTGCAGCCGCTGCTCGCGCTCCTGCCGCTCACGGCGCTGAACGACGCGATGCGCGCGGTGATGACGGACGGCGCGCCGCTCTCCGCGGTCGCTCCGAAGATCGGCGTCCTCGCCGCGTGGGGCGTGGCGAGCTTCGTGGTCGCGCTGCGGCTCTTCCGCTGGCGCTGAGCGCTCAGTTCTCGCCGGTGTCCGGCTTCGGGTCGGGCGGAGGCGGCGCGGGCTCGGGCTCGGCGGCGGGGACCGGCTCGCCGGCGGGCTCGGACGTGGCCGAGGCGGCGGGCTTCGGCTTCTTCTTCTTTTTTTTCTTCACGGGCGGCGCGGAGGCCACGGGCTCGGCGGCGGCCACCGGGCCCGCGGCGCCGGTGGAAGGGGGCGTGGCAGGAGGCGCG